>JBEPTW010000068.1:0-18333 GCA_041691855.1 Verrucomicrobiota bacterium
CCGATCTTTTCCGGCAGACGGAAACTCCCGACTCTTTCCAACACGAGGCTCCGGAATATAAAAAGTCGCCGGCCCACATCCACTCGATCGAAACTGCGGACAAGAAATGAGCGCCACCGGACAACTCCCACGCCGTTGCTGGGTCGAGATCGATCTCGCCGCACTGGAACGCAATCTAAAGCTGATCCGCGCGTCGTTGCCGCCGCACATCAAATATGTCGCCGTCGTAAAAGCGGACGCCTACGGACACGGCCTGCCGCATATCGCCGCGCGACTCATGCATTCGGGCGCCGATCTATTCGCCGTCGCCAGCGTCGCAGAAGCCATGGGTCTCCGGGAACTGAGCGGCGACTGGCCGATTTTGTTGCTAAGCCCAGTTTTGCCGGAGGAAGACCGTTACCTCGCCGAATACGAACTCGCCGCGACCGTTTCCTCCTCAGAAGAAGTCGCCCGATTCGACGCAGTGGGCCGTGCGGTTGGCAAACCGATTGCCGTGCACTTAAAAATCGACACTGGCATGGGCCGTCTCGGCGTTTGGCACACGGAGGCCGAAAAACTCTATGGACAAATCCGCGCCGCCAGCGGCGTGAAATTGGCCGGTGTTTTCACCCATTTCTCCAGCGCGGACGAAGACCCGGTTTTCACCGAGAAACAACGGCAGATTTTTCTCAAAGCATTGGAAAGCTTTCCCAATTTCGATCCCGCCGGGTTGTTTATTCACGCGGACAACAGCGCCGGGTTGGAAACGACGCCCGGTCGCAGTATCTTCAACGCCGTGCGCGTCGGCTTGTTGCAATTCGGGATTTTACCCCACCCGCATTCCCTGCTCGCGCGGGTGCACACGGAACCCGTTTTTAGTTTTCATACCCGCGTGGGATTGGTGAAGCGTCTGCCCGCCGGCACCGGCATCAGTTACGGTCGCACGCATCGGCTCACTCGCGATTCGACGGTGGCGATTCTCACCGCCGGTTACGGTGATGGGATCGCCCGCGCCGGCAGCAATCGCGCGGAGGTATTAATCCACGGTCAACGCTGTCCCGTGCTTGGTCGCGTGACGATGGACCAAACGATCGTCGACGTCACCGACGTACTAACGCCGGTGAAATCCGGCGACAACGTCGTCCTCGTAGGTCGTCAGGATGCCGGCGAAATAACCATTTCCGAATTCAGCACGTGGTCCGATTCGATCCCGTGGGAAACGCTCTGCTCCGTCACCAAGCGCGTGCCACGACTCTATCGGACGCCGCTCGGAATTTGAGCGGACGAACGTTGGGAAAAATTAGAGCGGTTTGCCAATTCCCGATGCGCGGAAGCCGATCTTCCGTAGCGCCACGAGATCCACGATATTGCGTCCGTCAAACAGGAATGCTGGCTTCGGCATCGCTGCAAAAATCTTCGCGTAGTCGAGATTCTTAAATTCGTCCCACTCGGTCACGATGGCAATCGCATGAGCGCCGGCGCACGCTTCATAAGCGTCCTTGGCGACGGTGAGACGTGGATTTTCCACGCCTTTCCCGAGCGTGTCCGTTTTGATTTCGTCCGCTGGCACCTTGGGATCGTAAACCGAAACCTTCGCGTGCTCGGAGAGCAAATCACGGCAAACATTAATCGCAGCTGATTCGCGGGTGTCGTTCGTGTCCTTCTTAAAGGCGAATCCAAGGACGGCGATTTTCTTGTCCGCGACGGTGTTGAACAGTTCCTTCACAATCCGGTTTGCAAAACGATGCTTCTGCCAGTCGTTCATCGTCACGACGCTGTTCCAATAAGCCGCCACATCGGGCAACCCGAAGCTCTCGCATAGATACGTGAGATTCAGAATGTCCTTCTGAAAACAGGAGCCACCGAAACCCACGGATGACTTGAGAAATTTCGAGCCGATGCGGCTGTCCTTGCCGATCGCGTTCGCCACTTCGTCCACGTCCGCCCCGGTCGCTTCGCACAGCGCGGAAATGGAATTAATCGAGGAAATACGCTGCGCGAGAAAAGCGTTCGCGACGAGTTTCGACAATTCGGAGGACCAAAGATTGGTCGTAATAATGCGATCACGCGGAATCCAGCGTGCATAGACGCCAGCCAGTGCGTCCACTGCTTTGTCGCCGTCGGGCGTGCGTTCGCCGCCGATCAAGACCCGATCCGGATTCATCAAATCCTTCACGGCGGTCCCCTCCGCGAGAAATTCAGGATTGGACAATACTTGGAATTTCAAACCCTTCGTATTCGCAGAGAGAATCGTCGTGATCGTATCCGCCGTTTTTACGGGAATCGTGGACTTCTCCACGATAATTTTGTCGCTGTCCGCGTGCTCTGCGATGCTCCGCGCCACCGATTCGATAAAACGAAGGTCAGCTGCGCGCCCGGCACCGACGCCATAAGTCTTGGTGGGCGTGTTTACGCTCACAAAAATAATATCAGCCTGCTTGATCCCGGCCGCTACCTCGGTGGAGAAGAATAAATTACGTCCGCGCGCCTCGCGCACGACATCATCGAGGCCGGGTTCGTAGATCGGGAGGGTTCCGCTGTTCCAGGCGGCGATCCGCGCGGCGTTCATGTCGACCACATTCACGCGAATGTCGGGACACTTCAGCGCAATCATGGCCATGGTCGGGCCACCTACATAACCAGCTCCGATGCAGCAAATGTTCATAATTTCCACCGCATCCTTGGTGGTGACGGAAACCAATCCAAGCCTGATTTTGAAAAACCCCCGATGCTCGGGGTAAACCTGAGCTGTCCACTCATTCAGTCACCCGACACGCAATTGCGGTATTCCCGGATCGCGGACTCCAGCTACGGGCTGATAAGACGGAGGAAAAACGAAAAAGCCGGGCGTATAAGCCCGGCTTGAAGATACCGCCAATTCAAACCCGATCAGGCCGGACTTGGTGCCGGCGTACCGGACGTACCGGAAGCCTCTTTTGTCGCAGGGCGGTCAGCAGGTTTCCCTGTATCGGGCGCCGGAAGCTTGGGCGGCTTCACGTTAACAATCGGCGTCTTGATTTCACCGTGCTCAATGATCTCCAGCACATGCCTGCCTTCGATCGTTTCGTGTTCGATGAGCGCCGCGCCGATCTTGTCGAGTGCCGTCCGGTGTTCGGTTATGATCTGCTGGGCCCGGTTATATTGCGTGTGCAGAATATCGGAAATCGCCGCATCCACCTTCCGGGCGGTCTCCTCGCTGATGTGCTGGGAACGGGTAATGTCCCGACCGAGAAACACGGTGTCTTGATTTTCACCCATCGCCACCGGTCCCAGTTCGCTCATGCCGTAGTCACAAACCATCGCGCGCGCAATCCGCGTGGCCTGCTTCAAATCGCCGTAAGCTCCATTGCTGAAATCGCCGGTCACTAGCTCTTCAGCGATACGACCACCCATGGCCATGGCCACTTGGTTAAGCAGCTTCTTGCGCGGCTGGGTGAGAATGTCCTTCGTCGGAAGATAGGTCGTGCTCCCCAAACTCTGTCCGCGGGGAATGATCGTCACTTTGTGCACGGGCATCGTGCCGTCGTCCAAAACTGCCTGCACGATCGCATGCCCGGCTTCGTGCCATGCGACCAAGCGTTTTTCGGCATCGTCCATCACGCGGCGGCGCTCGCGCCCCCAGAGCACCTTGTCACGGGCGTCATCGATGTCCTGCATCTCGACTCTTTTCTTACCGCGGCGTGCTGCCAACAGCGCCGATTCATTCAAAAGATTGGCCAGTTCCGCACCGGATAATCCGGGAGTTCCACGGGCAATTACCGCCAGATTGACGTCGTCGGAAAGGGTGATCCGGCGCGCGTGAACGCGGAGAATTTGCTCGCGACCAATGATGTCCGGCAAATCGATATAAACTTGGCGGTCAAAGCGACCGGGGCGCAACAGCGCGCTGTCCAAGACGTCCGGGCGATTGGTCGCCGCGATGATAATAACGCCTTCCTGCGTATCGAAGCCGTCCATTTCAACGAGCAGCGAGTTAAGCGTCTGCTCACGTTCATCGTTACCGCCACCGAGACCGGCACCGCGCTGGCGGCCCACGGCGTCGATTTCGTCGATAAAAATAAGACATGGCGCGTTTTTGCGGCCTTGTTCAAACATGTCGCGCACGCGGCTTGCACCGACGCCAACAAACATTTCCACAAAATCAGAACCGCTGATCGAGAAAAAGGGCACATCGGCCTCGCCTGCGATGGCCTTGGCGAGTAGCGTTTTGCCAGTGCCGGGAGGACCGACCATCAGGATGCCTTTGGGAATTCGGCCACCGATCTTTTGAAACTTCTTCGGGTCTTTCAGGAAGTCGACGACTTCACTGACCTCTTCCTTGGCTTCATCGCAACCCGCCACATCGGAAAACGTAATCCGATCCTTGTCGCGAGTGAGCAGCTTCGCGCGACTCTTGCCGAAGCTCAGCGCACCCTTCCCGGCCTGGCGCAGCTGACGGACAAATAGAAAATAAAGCAGGCCGATAACGATGATGAACGGCAGAACATTAAGCACTAATTGGTTCATCGCGGTCGTCGCCGGTTTTTCCACAAACGCTTCGCTCTTCTGCAGGCGCTCCATGTTCGCATCGGTCAATCGACCCGAGGCGATAAAGTATTTAGTCGGCCCGCTTTCGCTCTGGAGAGACGATTGTTTGATCTCACCCGTGATCTCGTACCACTGCATCCCGCCTGTCCCATCCGATCGCAAAGCGCCATCAATCACTTCACCTTTGTCCGCCATTTCAACCACCTGCTGGATCTTTAACCGCGCGGGAGTCGTCGTCTTTGCCGTGTTGAAAGAAAAAAGCGCCACAATCGCCGCGATGATCGCGAGCCAGATGAGCATTACCTTCGGCTGAAAACTTTCAGGCGGAAGGCTCTTTAAAGGGCGGCGTTTCTTATTTTCGTCGTTATCGGCCATGGGGGATGAAGGAATAAAGTGAGTGTTGTAAAATAAGGTGGTGGTTCCGTCCTATATGTCAAACGCGCCACCGGGTGGAAATAAGCACAAAATCCGGAAGGGTGCTATCCTCTTTTAAGAGACATTTGCCCCTTTTTAATCACTGCAAAGTCTTTGCGCCCCAAACTGAACTTCGTCGATGCGCCCCGTTCGACCGCCGTCAGGAGCAATTCAAAGCCTTGGCGCGAAAGATCTGTCGCTGGCGCCACGGTCAGCAGCCATTGGTGTAAAACCCGCCGCGTGACCGCCCGGGGAACACCCGTCAAAGCCCTGACATCCAAAGTCCGGTCCCGATGAGTGGCAGCCAGTTTTTGCGCCCACGACTTCAACGCTTCATCGTCCTCCTCCAGCAATTCGCGCGATCGCGCCGCCCCAGCCACGGCATCCCGCCCTGCCGCATTGATCCAAGCCGGCAGCACTTCGTTTCGCACGCGATTGCGGAAATAGAGACCAGTGTCGTTGGACGAATCTTCCCGCCATTCGACTCCCACTCCGCGGAGAGCCACGATGAGTTCAGCTTTCTTCAATGTGAGCAACGGTCGCAAGTGCGTCCGCCGATCGAGGCCGGTTTGAACCGGACGCGGTGCCGTCAGGCCGCCCAAGCCGCTGCCTCTGGCCAATCGCATCAGCATGGTTTCGGCGATGTCATCCTGTTGATGCGCGAGCCAGAGCACCGTGCTCCGATGAATTTTCATTCGCACGCCAAAAAACTCGTGTCGCGCCGCGCGCGCCGCCGCCTCGCTCGCGCCGCGATTCCGACCGGGCCAACGGCCGGTTTCCAAATGAACGCCCAGTCCGTCGCAAAGCTTTCGGCAAAACACTTCATCCGCCGTCGATTCGCGTCCGCGCAGACGGTGGTTGAAATGCAGCGCGACCAATTTCCCGCGACGTTCCGGCCAGTGCGCCCACAGCAACAAAAGCAGCGCCACCGAATCCGATCCGCCCGACAACGCCACCGACCAGACCTCCGATTTGCGCCGTGTTGCTGTCCAAGCAAGGACCGCCGGGTGAAAAGTCGACCGCGCGATCAACTCTCCCATTCGCCCGGCTTTTTCGGGCCAGGTCATCCGACGTTTTCCGTTGCGCGGCATTGGGCGAGAACTGCGACGGGCGGATAAGTGAAATTCAAAATGGCCCGCCCGGCAGAATAAATGAAAGAAGAACGGCGTTAACTAAAACTGAGGTACTCTTTGCCGAAATACGGCACCAGCGCGGCCGGAATTTTCACGCGACCATCCGCCTGCAGGTTATTCTCGAGCAACGCGGCCAACACCCGGGGCACCGCCAAACCCGAACCATTTAACGTATGCACGAGTTCCGGCTTACCGGTTGCTTTCGCG
This sequence comes from Verrucomicrobiota bacterium, assembly GCA_041691855.1. Lineage (GTDB taxonomy): Bacteria > Verrucomicrobiota > Verrucomicrobiia > Opitutales > Opitutaceae > Lacunisphaera. The sequence continues at coordinate 6,261 of JBEPTW010000068.1, forward strand.
CGGAAACGAATTTGCGCCCGACGGGCTTGGAATGCCTCAAAGTTCGAACAGCTCGAAACCTCCAGCCAGCGTTTCTGTCCGGCGGCCCACACTTCCAAATCGTATTTCTTCGACTGCGAAAACCCGAGATCTCCGCCGCACATCAACAACACGCGATAGGGCAATTCGAGTTTTTGCAGCAAACGCTCGGCGTCGGTGCGGAGCTTTTCCAATTCGTCGTAACTCGACGAGGGATGGACCCATTTAAGCAACTCGACCTTGTCGAATTGGTGTAGGCGATTCAGCCCGCGCACATCCTTGCCATAACTGCCGGCTTCGCGACGGAAGCACGGCGTGTACGCGCAGCGGCAAACGGGTAATACGTCTTCTTCGAGAATTTCGTCGCGGAAAAAATTGGTCAGTGGAACTTCCGCCGTCGGCACCGCATAAAGTTTATCAACCGTCTCGTACATCTGACCTTCCTTGTCGGGCAACTGCCCGGTAGCCGTCGCGCTGGCCGCATTCACAAAAATTGGCGGGCTGACTTCCGTATAGCCGGCCTTAACGTCCTCATCCAAAAAAAACTGGAGCAGCGCCCGTGAAATTTTTGCTCCCTCCCCGATCAAAAAAGGAAAGCCTGCGCCGGTAACTTTCGCGCCGCGGGCGAAATCAATGAGATTGGAAAACCCGTGAATCTCCCAGTGCGGCGCAGCATGAGCCGAGGCCGACTCGATCGCGCCGTGGGTGGCGTACACTTGATTTTCCTCGGGGGTGCGTCCGTCCGGTACGCTGGCGTGCGGGATATTCGGCAACGCGAGCATCGCCGCCTGACATTTCTCTTCGGTTTGTTTCAGAATCTCGTCGCGCGTCTTGATCTCTTGGGAAACCGCTTTCATTTCCTGCACCTTGGCGAGAAACTCCGGTGAGCCTTTCTTGGCTGCAGCCATTTCGTTGTTCGCCGCCTTTTGTTTCGACCGCAACGCTTCCACCTCGGTGAGCAGCACGCGCCACGACGCATCCAGTGCAATCACAGCGTCGAGGTCGACGTCGAGATGCTTCCGGGCGATGGCGGCGCGGACAACCTCGGGCGAATCACGGAGAAGTCTGGGATCAAGCATGGAAGCGGAAGTTGAAGCCGAATCCTCTCCCTTGAACAGGCTATTTTTCAGACGATGCCACCGTTTTCTCCCGGATGAGCCCCACGATCCGGCCATCAAACCTCAAAGGTAATCAGGCCACGTTTAACGGCGCCGTGCTCTGAGAGCGGCCCGTCGACCCTTCGATCCGGTGAAACAGTCGGAAAACTTCCTTCGCCGACAGCAATCGCATGTCGCCGACGGGCGCTTGGATTACGAAATTCGTCGGGCTCTTCAGTGGGTACGGCCCGTATTGCTGCGGATCGGTCGGACCGAACAATCCGATGGTCTTAAGTCCCATCGCTGCGGCAAGGTGCATCGGCCCGCTGTCATTGGAAATCACCCAATCCGACTTCGCCAGCAACGCCGGCAGCGACGTGAGACTCGTGTTGCCGGTGAGATTCAAAAACGATCCGTCGGGGAAAGATTCGCGACAAGGCAGATAATTATTACCAGCCCACACGACTTTCCGCCCGCCCTCGCGGATCAATTGCGCGGTCAACCGCGCGAAGCCATTCCACTTCTTGCTGCTTTGCCCGCTGTCCGGGAAAATCAATACCGGCAGCACACCTTTGCGCGGCTCCATAAAACTCAAGTGAAGCCGCTCGAGGTCACGAAACCGCAGCGGTCCAACCAAACGTGGTTCCGCGCCGACACTCAGGCAAAACTGCAGTAATATATCCAGCACATGGCTGCGTTCGCCCTCGGCAGGCAACGGCACTTTTTCGTTATAAAAAAATCCCGCACCCTCGCGCGCGTCGCTGCGACCCACCCTCCGCTTGGCGCGGGCCCATTTCGTCATCAAGCCGGTGCGGAACAATCCCTGCAGATCGAGCACGAGGTCGAATTCCTTGCGGCGCACCTCGCGCATGAGACTGAGAAACCCACGCGCCCCGCCGTGGCGGCGAAACACGTACACTTGATCCACTGCGGTGCACGATCGCACCAAGGGCGAAAATATATCCCGGACAATCCACGAAATGCGCCACTCGGGCCGCTGCGCCTTGATCGACGCGGCAACCTGCAATCCGTGGACAATGTCACGGAGCGCCGAGGGTTTGATGATGAGCATTTCCGGCATGACGGAAGTTTCAGACCGCGCTTTTTGCGCAGCGTTCCTAAAGTTGTTGGCGCACAAAGAAACGCAAATGAGAAGCGAACGCTCGCGACGTTTTTTTTAGAATTTAACCGGGAATTTGCAACCCATGCGCGCCTCCTCGGATTCGTGCCTTGTGGACGAGGTGCCTTCAACCAGCGACGAAGGATTTATACCAAGGAAGCAAAGACCACAAAGCCTTGGAATCAAACCAAGCGGAATTAAACACAGAGCCCGCGTCCGTTCGACTTCGCTCAGGACACGGATAAACGCGGATCGTTCGGTGGACTGCTCTGACATGTTCGCCTCGCTCCTGGAGCTGCAGCGACCCCGCTGCAATTTCCCCGCCGGGTCATCCCCGTAGGTTGCGCGCTCGCCGCGCAACTGCTGTGGTGTGGCCGGGGTGCCCTCATCCCGCGAGTTTCGCTCTCGTGGCCATTGCCTCGCGGGCTGAGGGGGTGCTCCGCCTACAACAAACCTGACGGTTTAATCCCAAACCTGTTCGGTGGCGGCCAATGCTCTTTCACACGCGTTCAAAACGTCCGCTACCGTGATCAAACTCATCGCCCGCTGGTCGTGAACCCGCACTTCCCACGACTCCGTCTGTGGATCACGCTGGAGAAAACTCCGCACCGCTTCCGCATACCGATCGACACAAAAATCGAGCCGGCCGAATGGGCCCGTGCGTTCGCCGCGCGCCACCGCGTAGAGCCCAACCACCGGCCGACCCAAAGCATTCGCGATGTGAATCGCGCCCGTATCCGGCGCGAGGAGCAATCTCGCCCGCGCCAAAACTGCCACCATCTGATCGAGTTTCGTTTTCCCCACCCAGTTAACCACCGGGCCGTCGAGCGCGGCCGCAATTTCCTCCGCCATCCGCAATTCGTCGTCCCCGCGACCACCGAGCAAAACGACCGCCAGTCCGTGACGGCGCTGCAATTCCTTCGCGACCGCGGCATACCGTTCCGCCGGCCAGTTGCGTTCGGCTTTACTGGCGCACGCATTGATCGCGAGGAAGGGAGCCGCCGGCGCATTTGCCGCCGCCCAAGTCTGGGCCAATGGTTCCACGGGCAAGGCCCACTCGGGTGCTCGCGGCATCGACGCTCCGACCCTTTCACCAAATTGCAGGAATCCGGCTGCAATGTGATTCCGACGGGCATCGATCTGTTCGGTCACAAACCACTGGTGCATATCCTTGGCGCGATCCGCATCGTAGCCGACTTTCCGACCGGCGTTGATGAGTGGATAAAGGAAGTTCGCCCGCCAGCTCGCCTGAAGACAAAATAGAACATCGAAGCGCCGCCCGGCCATTCGCTGGCGGAATCGCCAGTAATCGCCCACACTGCGCGGTTTTTTCAACACGATGAATTCAATTCCTTCCGCCGCCAGCGCTGACACCAACGGATAAGCGCCTTCCGCAATTATCCACGTTATTTTCGGCGGCGTCGGCCACGCCTGAAGCGCGCGGATCAACGGCAATACCATCACCACGTCGCCGAGCGCCGACAGCCGCACGATGCAGATACTTTCAGGCAAGCCGGCTCTCATCTGAGCTTGGCCAACGCCAATTCTTCGGTGCGCGGGAAACGCAAATAATTCCGCCATTCCGATCGCCGGACTTTCCGCGACGTCGCCATCCGCGAGGCGTGGGTTATATCGCCAAGGGAGAAAGGTGGGATGACGAGAAATTCTGACATGGCAACGGTGGCGAAATCTAATTGCACCACCAGAGACTTAGGTTTCATGTCGATGTTTCATTAAAAGCAAATGCGAACCTTTCCAAACCGGTTAATTTCCAGCATTTTTTGCGCCGGGATGATTTATTCCGGTGGCTGAAACGGCCCTGAAATTTATCGGTTGGTTGTTTGCCCTGACTCCTGAGGTTCTCCTGCACGGCCTCTCCACTTGGCTGGGTTGGCTCATGTACACTTTTTCCGGCAAGCGTCGGCGAAGAATGCTCCATAATTTGGCGGCCGTTTATCCCGATCAGCCAGCGAGCTGGCATCGAAAAATCGCCCGCTCCAGTTGCAACCGGCTAATGGAAACCGGCCTGCTCGCCATCGCATCGCCGCATTTCTCAAAAGCCCGCATACGCCGGATGGCTAAGGTGGAGGCCACCGCCGAGGATTACTTTCGGGAGGTCGCGGCCAAGCCCCGTCCCATCGTGACCGGATCAGCGCACCTCGCCTACTGGGAAGCGCTTTGCTGGTTGCCCATCTTGGTGGACACCCCCTTCCCCGAGGCTTCGACCATTTATCGACCATTGAGCAACCCCAACCTCAATCGTTGGGTCGTCAATACCCGCAGCCGGTTCGGAGTCGCTCTGCTTTCCCGCAAAAGCGGAATCCACACGTCCATGCATATTCTGCGGCGAAATGGACTGGTCAATGTGCTGTTCGACCAAAACGCCGGTGGCCATGGCTCTCTGACCACTTTTTTTGGCCGCAAAATTTCCATGACGGAACTGCCCGCTTTGCTGGTCAACCATACTGGCGCCGACCTGTGTTTCATCGGTACGCGCCGAACCGGTTTCTGGCGCATGGAAGTTTTCATTCGCAAAGCCAGCCACGACGGCACCGTCGTCGGCATCATGAGCGCGCTCAACCTCGCGTTTGAAGAATTGCTGCGCACCGACGAGAACATCTCCGCGAGCTGGCTGTGGGCCCATGATCGCTGGAAAATCAACGTGTTGCCGGTCGAACTGGCGAAGCTCACCGAGAAACGGAATCTCGTCGAAGCCGACGCCCGTTTCCGGGCCGCGCAACCCAAACCGTAATCCAAGGTCGTCCTCGCGACCCGAGCCCTGTTTACGGGCTTGCGCCAAACTTCCGCCGCCCCGTTATTCTGCGTCGATGCCCGACACTCCGTCCCAGCAGCCCTTCGTCACCGTCGCCATCGGCACTTATCGCCGATCTCGCTGGCTGCGGGAAGCCCTGGCTTTCATCGTCCAGCAAGACTACCCCCTCGATCGCTGGGAGATCGTCATTGTGGACAACAACTCCCCCGACGACACCAAAGCCGTCGTGGAAAGCTTCGCGACCGCACGGCAGATTCCAAAATATTTCCTCGAGACCCAGCAGGGCTCCAGTTACGCCCGCAACCGCTGTCTCGCCGAGGCCAATCCAGCAGGCGACATCATTCTTTTTGCCGATGACGACGTGATTGGGCGCTCGGACTGGCTGAAATTGATGATCGCTCCGCTGCTCATGCCGGGAAATGAAAAAGTCGCCGGCGTTTGCGGCGAAACCATTCCTCATTTTCCCGATGGTCTTCCTCTGTGGCTCAAAGGCCAATTCCGGCCATTCGGTTACCGCACGGATACCGGGCCATTGAGCGGCAAACAGATCCCGTCCACCGCCAATGTTTCCCTGCGTCGCCGCGTACTCGACCAAGTCGGCCACTTCCGCACGGACTTGGGTCGGTTGCCTAATCGCCTCACTGCGGGTGAGGACAACGATCTCATGCGCCGGATGCTCGCCGCCGGTTATACGTTCTGGTTTGAGCCGAAGGCGGACGTTCTCCACGTGGTCCCGGGCGATCGATTAACTTTCAAATACGCCATGAAGTACCAGTATGATGCGGCTTGTTCGCGGGTGATTGAGCGCTTTGGCCTCGCGGGCGGCGTGGGCTGGCTGTTCTCCCGCATCATTCTCTATACGTTGCAAATCGTACTCTACGCCGTGCTTGGGGTGCTTTGCTTCGTGGTTTTCCAACCGGGCGCCGGTAAACGTGAGTTCACGCGATCGGCTCGCGGGGCTGGTTACGTGGTCGAGTCACTGCGCACCTTGAAACGCAAAGCGCTGGGCCAGCCGATCAATGTTCATTCATGAGCGTCGCAACTCCCACCCTTCCTTTTGCCACTGTCACGATTTGCACGTACAATCGCGCGCGCTGGCTTCGCGAGACACTGGAGTTTATCACGCGCCAGGATTATCCGGCCGACCGATGGGAAGTCATAGTCATCGACAATAATTCCTCCGATAGTACCGCCGCAGTTGTCGCAGAATTTGTCTCCGCCGCCAAACCGCCGCGTTATTTCCTCGAGAAGAACCAGGGCTCGAGCTTCGCCCGCAATCGCGGCATCGCCGAGGCCAAGGGCGAAATCATCATCTTCACTGACGACGACATGCTGGGAAGTCCGGCTTGGCTGCGCGACTTGATGGCGCCTTTTACGCTAGCCGGAAACGAAACCATTGCCGCAGTCGCCGGTGAGGTCGTGCCGGTATTCCCCGAAGGTTTGCCAAACTGGCTGGTGAATCGATGGCGCCCACTTGAATTTCGCACCGACGTCGGACCGCTGCGCTCGAACCAACTGCCCATGACGGCCAATTTGGCTTTTCGCTCCAGCGTGTTTCCTGAAGTGGGACTGTTCCGCACTGACTTGGGCCGCATCGGCAACCACAGCCTCTTTAACGAGGATCACGAATTTTGCCGCCGAGTGTTGGCCGCCGGCCATGTCATGTGGTACACGCCCGTCGGTTTGCTGCAGCACCAGATCCCAGCCAGCCGTCTCACTTTTAAATACACCTTCAAACAAACTTTCGATGCCGCGCGTTCACGGGTGATTGAAAGCACGGCGCGCGGCGGAAAAGGATTTATCTGGCTGCTCTCACGCCTGCTCGGCCACTCGCTGCACATTCTTTGGAGTCTCTTTCTCAGCCTGCTTTGTTTACTCACCTTCCGACCAAGTCGCAGCAAACGCTTCATTACCCGGGCGGGACGTGGGCTGGGCTATGTCGTCGAATCGTGGCGTGCTCTCGGTCGTCTCCTGACGGGCCAGCGCGCCCCAACTTGATCGCGCGCCAGGGCGCCCGGGCCTCTTCGCATTTTTCGCCATTTTTCGCGTGACCAACACCAAAGCAGTATTTCTCGATCGTGACGGAACCATCATTCGCGATGGCCACTATATCAGCGATCCGGCCCAGGTGGAATTATTGCCCAATGCCACCGCCGCGATCGCGAAATTGCGCGAGGCCGGTTTCCTGCTTTTCCTTTTCACCAATCAAAGCGGCATCGGGCGCGGACTGTTTACCATCGAGTCCGTTCACCGCTGCAACCAACGGATGCTTGAACTCCTCGGACTCGGACCGACTCTCTTCACGGAAATCTGCATCGCACCGGAAAGTCCCGAACAACCCTCCGTTTACCGGAAACCCAACCCGCGCTTCATCGACGAATCGGCTGCGCGCCACGGCTTCGATCGCTCGCTCTCGTGGATGGTGGGAGATAAAGTCATCGATGTGGAAACCGGACTGAACGCCAAAATCAATGCCGCGATGGTGGGCCTGCGTCGTCTGCCGGAAACGATCAAGGCGCCCGTTTATGGATCACTGTTCGACTTCGCGCATGCCATCACTTCCCCGCCGCTCTGATTGGCACCGGACCCTTTCCGATGTTACCTGAAAACCTTAAACTTGTTTCCCTTCGCGCCATGGTCGACCTGCGCGCGCAACTGCGCGTCCGCGGTGAAATATTGGTGATGACCAATGGTTGCTTTGACCTGCTTCATTCCGGCCATCTTTATTTCCTGCAAAAAGCGCGCCAACTCGGCCACCGCCTCCTTGTCGCCGTGAACTCGGATGCAAGCGTGCGCGCGTTGAAGGGACCGAAACGCCCCGTGCAAAACGAAACCGAACGCGCCTTCGCTCTCGCGGCTTTGGCGTGCGTCGATCATCTCGTGATTTTCAACGAGCCAAATCTCGCCGCCGAAATCAAGGCGCTCGAACCGGATATTTATACCAAGGCGGGCGACTACAGCCTCGATCGGTTGCACGCCGGCGAACGCGCCGCCCTCGAAGCCGGCGGGACAAAAATCGAATTCCTCCCGTTTCTGGATGGCTTCAGCACCACGAGCCTGATCCAAAAAATAATCCGGGCTGGCGGAATTGACTAGGCCGCGACTTCCCTATTCGGTAACGCCCGACACCATGATCCCAGCGCATCTTGAAGAATTAATCGCGACGTTGGAACGATTCCGCCCTTTGCTTCCCGCCGTCGAATCCGCCGGGAACGAGATTGGTCGCGCGATCAAAAATGGCCGGAAATTACTCACGGCAGGTAACGGCGGCAGCGCCGCAGACGCCCTGCATCTTTCCGAGGAACTCGTCGGACGTTTCGACAAGGAGCGCGCCTCGCTTCCGGCCATCGCCCTTTGTGCCGACGCGACGCTGCTCACCTGCATCGCCAACGACTACGGATTCGAAAAAATTTATTCCCGCCAAATCGAAAGCCTCGGCCAAGCGGGCGACGTGCTGGTCGTCTTCAGTACCAGCGGCAAATCACCGAACATTCTCGCCGCCCTCCACGCCGCCAAGAAGCGTCAGCTGAAAACCATCGCGTTACTCGGCAAGGACGGCGGCCCCGCCAAGGGCATGGCCGACCATGAAATAATTGTCCCCAGCCAAGACACGGCGCGGATTCAGGAAGTACACACGTTCATTCTGCATTCGTGGTTGTGCATGCTCGAAGCCGGCGATTGATCCGAAACTCCGACCCTTCGCCGATGATTCCCAATCTGGATTTCCTAAACCGCATCTCCGTTCTCATCGTGGGCGACGTGATGCTCGATCGGTATTTGTGGGGCGATATCCGACGCATCTCACCCGAAGCCCCGGTGCCCGTCGTGGAAATCGACCGTGAAACCCACACCGCCGGCGGAGCCGCCAACGTGGCCAACAATCTCGTTGCCCTCGGCGTGCGCTGCGAACTGTTCGGCGTCATCGGCGCCGACGCGAGCGGCGACGAACTTCAGGCGTTGTTGCGCGAGCGAAATATCATCTTCGATCCGCGCCTCGCCCGCGCCAGCGCCCCGACGATCACGAAGACCCGCATCGTCGCGCAACGTCAGCAAGTCTGCCGCCTCGACAAGGAATCCAAGTCCGCCGCCTACTCGATTGAGGAACCGGCTTTGCTCGAATTACTCGCCGAAAAAGCCGCCCAATACGATGCGGTTATCATCTCCGATTACGCCAAGGGTGTGATCACGCAACCCGTCATTGAAACGCTCAGAAAGGTCCGCGCCGAAAATAAAAATTTCCTCGCGTTCGATCCGAAACCTTCGCGTTCGCTCGACCTCGCCGGCATGGACTTGCTGACACCAAATCGGGGCGAGGCCATGCAACTCGCGGGCTTTAGCAGCCAGAGTCGCGAGACTCCCGACCTTGATGAACTGGTGGAAAAAGTCATCGCGAGACATCGGCCCGCATGCTTGGTCATCACGCTCGGTGAGCAAGGCATGCTGTTGCGCAAGAGCGACGGGACCATGCGGCATTTTCCGACAGTGGTGCGACAGGTCGCCGACGTTTCCGGCGCTGGCGACACCGTGATCGCCACGCTCACCGCTGGTTTGGCCGGCGGTCTTTCCCCCGAAGATGCAGTCGACGTGGCCAATATCGCCGCCGGCATTGTTGTCGGCAAACTGGGCACCGCAACCGTCTCCCGCCCCGAAATCATGCAGGGGCTCGCCGACGAACAAGCGAAGGGCGGACAGAAGTCCAGCACCGCCGTTCATCGGTGATCAGTTGATCGCGAACGGCGGGTCCTTCGCCACCGGCTTTATTTATCGTTGCGCAAGATTGGGGCAGAATCACCGTTTCCAGCAGCGATGCCCTTGCTCGAAGTCACCGATCTCCGCACGTACTTTCATACCCGCAGCGGCGTGTATCGTGCGGTCGACGGCGTCAGTTTTTCATTGGAAAAAGGCGAGACGCTCGGCCTCGTCGGCGAATCCGGCTCGGGTAAATCCGTGACCTGTTACTCACTGATGGGACTTGTCCCGCAACCACCGGGTCGCATCGAAAGCGGAAAAGCCCTGTTCGATGGTATCGACCTGCTGCACTGCCCGCCGCGCGAACTCCGCGGCATTCGCGGCAAACGCATCGCGATGATTTTCCAGGATCCGATGACGTCGCTCAATCCCTACCTCCGGATCTCCGAGCAACTCATCGAGCCGTTGCTGATTCACGAAAAAATTTCCCGCACCGACGCCCTCGCGCGCGGCCTCGCGATACTCCAAGCCGTCGGCATCAACGACGCGGAGAAACGCATGCGCTCCTACCCGCACGAATTTTCCGGCGGCATGCGCCAGCGCGTGATGATCGCGATGGCTCTCATTACCCGACCAGAAATCTTGATCGCGGACGAACCAACCACTGCGCTCGACGTGACCGTGCAGGCGCAAATTATCGAGTTGATCAAAAAACTTCAAAGCGAGCTTGGCATGGCGGTGATTTTCGTGACCCACGATCTCGGCGTCGTCTCCGGGCTGTGCGATCGCGTGCAAGTGATGTACGCCGGACGCATCGTCGAAACCGCCGACACCCGCACGCTTTTCCGCACGCCGCGCCACCCCTACACTAAAGCGCTGCAACGCTCGATCCCGTCGCTCCAACCGAAAGGCCGCGAGCTCTACACGATTCCCGGCCTGCCGCCCGATCTATCAAAACCGATCGCCGGCTGCGCCTTCGCCCCGCGCTGCGAGTTCGCCGTCGAGCGCTGCAAAACAGAAGACCCGCGCCTCCTCCCCGTCGACCCCGCTCAAGCCACCGCCTGCCTGCGCGTGCAAAACTCAGAAATTTAAACCATCAACCGATCCCTTTCTGTGTATTCTGAGTATTCTGTGGTTAAATAGTAATGCCCTCGCCCATCCTCCAACTCAACGACGTCAGGACACACTTCCCCGTCACCTCCGGCTTTTTCACGCAAAAGCAAACCGGCACAGTCAAGGCGGTCGACGGCGTTTCGCTCTCGGTCGCCCGCGGGGAAGTACTCGGACTCGTAGGCGAGTCGGGCTGCGGCAAATCCACGTTGGCACGCGCGATCCTGCAACTGGTACCGACCACCGCCGGCACAGTAATTTTGGAAGGGCGCAATCTTACGTCCGCCTCCGCCGCCGAATTACTCGTCGCGCGCCGGGACTTGCAGATGGTTTTCCAAGATCCCTTCGCCTCGCTCAATCCGCGGATGACGATTTACGATACCCTGGCCGAGCCGCTGCTCGTGCATCATGTCGTCCCGAAGAGCGAAGTACGGCGGCGCGTGACGCAGCTGATGGAAAAAGTCGGCCTCGCGCCGCGCTTCATGGAAAAATATCCGCACGAATTTTCCGGCGGACAACGCCAGCGCATCGCCATCGCTCGCGCCTTGGCGCTCGAGCCAAAGGTCATTATCGCCGACGAACCCGTCTCCGCCCTCGACGTTTCGATTCAGGCACAAATTCTCAATCTGCTTTCCCAATTGTGCCGCGAAATGAACCTCGCGCTCATCTTCATCGCGCACGACCTCTCGGTAGTTAAACACATTTCTGATCGGATCGCCGTGATGTACCTCGGGAAAATCGTGGAGCTCGGACCCGCCGCCGACGTCATCGAACGCCCGCGCCACCCGTACACGCGCGCCTTGGTGAGCGCGATCCCCACGCCCGATCCTGACGTCGAGCGCGCCAAGCAACTGCTGGTGCTCGCCGGCGATCCACCCTCTCCGCTGAATCCCCCTTCCGGCTGCGCGTTCCATCCGCGTTGTCCCTATGCCGTTCAAAAATGCCGGGAAGCCATCCCGCCCCTGATCCCCGCCGGCCCCGCCCGCGAAGCCGCCTGCATCCGACTCAACGAGATCTGAGCGAAATCGACAAAAGTCTATTTGGCCCAGAAGCTAAAAAGGGACGGGTTTAAATATTTTATGGATGAACAGCGGGACGGACCAAGTTAATGGAATTCCTTTTCTTCCGCCGACTTTAGCGATGAGTCCAAGCGTCCGCCATTACCTCTGCGAAGGGAATGAACGAAACCGTTCCACTACCAATTAATTAGTTTCAGTACCGTCCCACAGCGATGGCGTAATATATAAAGAGAGAGCTCGGTTGAAT
>JBEPTW010000069.1:0-18306 GCA_041691855.1 Verrucomicrobiota bacterium
AAATTACTCCGGCACAATTTGGGTTTTCACCTGTTCACCCTCATGGAAACGATCCTGTTGATCCGTGATGACCAGATCGCCCTCCACCAGCCCCGAGGTAATTTCCGTGAGATTCATGCTGCCGTAGCCCGTCTCGACTTTGCGCAGCTCGACTTTGTTGCCATTCAACACGTAGACATATTTGGCCATCAACGCCCGCGTAGGAATCAAAAGCGCGTTGTCGCGCTGGGCGAGGATGATGGTCATCTCACCAGTGGTTCCCGGCACCAGTACGTGACCCTCGGGCATGGCTACGTCCAAATAAACCGAGTAACGCAAAGTGGTCGGATCCGCCGCAGGAAGAACCTTAGTGATAACCGCGTAATATTGATCGTGGCCAAAGGTGAGAAAACGCACCGTCGCTTTCTGTCCGACCTTCACGCCCTTGAAGTTTTCCTCGCTCAACTTCCCCTCAACGGTCCGGGTATTGGCGATGAAGTTTGCGATCGAGGTGTTGCGATCAATCAAATCGCCGACCCGCGCCAGCACCCCGGTGATCACGCCATCGGAAGGCGCCGTGATGGTCATTTTTGATTTTTCCAGCTCTTTGGAGCGCAGACTATTTTCCCAGTTCGCGAGCAGGAGTTGGTTGTTGGTCTCATCCAGCTCCATCGTCTGTTCCAACTGTTGGTGAAGCCGCTGTTGTTTCGCAAATTCGCCGGCCGGATAAGAACCCGCCTTCATTTGCCGCTCTAAATTATCCAGGGTATCCTTTGAATTTAGCACCGCCGCGCCGAAAGTCGAACCCAGCTCAACTTTCTTTTTGGCCGCGGTGATTTCATTCTTGAGCCGTTCGATCTCGAGATCGACATCGGCCGTATCGATTTGAACGAGCGCCTCATTTTTGAACACGTGCTTGCCGATTTCGAGTTCGCTCGATTTCACCCGACCGGAGACATCGCTCTTCAGTTCACCATCGAATTCGGCCTTTACTTCCACCGTGCCGGGAACCCAGCTGACCGATGGTCCGCGCGTGACGGGCCGCACGAAGGCCACGGGGCGCGTAAAGTAAGAAACCACATAATAGATACCTATCGCGACGACGATGCCCATCGCCAAACGCAGTGGCCAGTTCGCCGCAGAAGATTTTCTTGCGCTCATTATTGTGGAAGATTTGCCACTGCAGGATCACCCATGATGGTACCGAGAAACTCGCCCACTTTCATCAAATAATCGCTCCGCGAGGTTGCGGCATTAATTTGGGCGTCATAGAGCGTCAGCTGAATCTGGCTGACTTCAGCCTCCGAGCGCACGCCGCGCTTAAAGTCATCACGGGTTGTTTGAAGATAGTCCGTATTCGAAGCTAACCAACGGTCGTTGATCCCCATGGTTCTGGCCGCAAAATTGATCGCCTTCACCTGGGTTTGAGCGTCCTGAGCGAGACGCTCGGTGGTTTGCAGGTAGGTGTTTTCCAGATGCCGGCGTTCCGCCAGAGTACTCCGCACCGCTGCGCGCGAGGCAAAGCCGTCGAAAATTGCCCAGTTGAGTACCACCCCGCCGTACACGGAAGCCACGGAATAATTCAGGCCCTGACCATACAGATTGTTTTGCTCATCCTTCGAGAGACCGAACGTCGCGTTGAGCGTCGGCCGAAGGCGGGTCTTGGCGTTAGCCAAGTTAAGATTCTCCACCTTGATTTGCTGGCGGAGCAGCTCGGCTTCTGCGGTGGGAGGATCCTTTTGCGCGACAAAGTCCGCGAGCAGATGGTCGAAGATGGCCGCATCATAGGTCGCCGTCGGAACCGCATCGGGAATCGAAGCGTCGGTCACCTCGCCCAGTCCAGCCATTCTGCCGAACGAAGCCCGGGCACTGGTATAATTGTACTCGGCCTGCTCCGCGGCGATTTGGGCCTGTTCGGCGGAGATGCGGGTCGAAAAAATCTGCGCTTCGGAAATTTCTTTTTTGATCAGGCGATCCTCCTGCTCTTTCAGTTGGTTTTGGGAGTTTTGCAGATAAAAATGAGCGCGCTTTAAGGCGATCTTTTGCATGATCAGTTGCATGTAGCTTGCCCGCAATTGCTGGGCGAGCTGGCGATATCCTTCGCGGTACTGTCCCTTCGCGATTTGTTGCTGAATCGCTCCGATGCGATCAAGATTCCGCCGTTGTCCCCAGTAAAACACCGGCTGCGAAAGCACCAAACTGTACGGAGTCTTGGTGACCAAATAGGAGTTGGAAGAGTTGCTCGTCGGAGTGTTACTGTAGAGATATTTTGTCGTGTCGTTAGACTTGTAGTAGCTGATCGAACCGTTCAACGAAGGCAGGAGATTTGAGCGCGCTTGGATGCGGCCCGCTTCGGCGACCTCAAGATCGAGGGCCCGGTTAAGCATCGTCGGGGATTGTTGCACGGCGGTCTTGAGAATGCCGTCCAATTCGGGCAGTAGTTTCTCGGGCAAAACCAAGTCATTCGCGGCCGACTGAGCCCAGAGATTTGCAACCATAAACGGCACAGCCAGAAACAATCTGAAAAATTTCATAGGGTGGTGGACAGCGCGTCGGAAAGCATGTGCCTTGGCAATCAGGAAATTGTCAGGCCTGCGCTAGAATGATGCTAGGCTGTCGGACTGAAAAAACGGGAATTTCAATTTCCCTCCGGCCGTGATTCTGGCGGAAACGAAAAGTGGAGGGAAACTAGATTTTCCTCGACGGAATTTCCAATTGGTCGGGTTGGTTGAGACTGCTGGGCGTTTTGACGGGGCGATAGTTCCGAGGCGGGCGGGTTACAGGCTGCGAGCGCCTGGTTTTGGAGGTTGAATAGGCATTGCAGATTATAGCTCACGCAGACAAGGGTCCATTCGAGCGTGACTTTTTCCAGCCCGCGCAGGCTGAAGCGCCGGAAGCCCAATCCTTCTTTGATAATGCCGAAGACGGGTTCGGGTTCGGGTTCGGGTTCGGGTTCGGGTTCGGGTTCGACGGTTTGCTTGCGCAATTTATAAAGGGCGCGGCCGGCTGTCGTCGTCAGGCGGGGGGCCATGATTTCTTGCGCGCTCGCGCCGGCCCCGGGGCCGCGAGCACCGTGAGTGCGCTCGCGGTGCCATCGGATTTTTGCTCCACCGCTCGCACGGCGGGTACACGAATTCCCGCGTGGCAGCATAAACTGAAAAATAGTGAAGCCACAAATTTAGAGGCGATTTGGACGGATCAGACAGTCTAGATCGCATTACCCTCCATCCAGCGATCTCAGAAATGTTTGCAATCCCGATTGAATTGCCGTCGCACAGTTCGAACTCGAACAACCCACCTGTGCCTTGATCTCCCACTTCAATTGATCGCGGTTTTCTGATCCGACATATTGAACCCATTTGCGATAGGTATAGCAATGCGGGATCGTGAAGCAGCTGCGGGGAGCAGTATTCAGTGGATAGCGGTCATGCCTTGAGGTAAAGCAACGATGCAGAATTTGTCTTTACTCGTTTCTCGAGTAGCTAGATTTCTCTCGTATCACCTCGATACAGAATATACGCAACATTTCCTTTCATGCCTCGAACCCTCAAACACAGCAACCATTTGCCGCGCTCGGCATATCTCTGTTTTTAGCTTGATGAATCAGACTTACGAATACGTTTTTGAGAACAACCGGTGAATCCGACAAGCCAACCAGCAGAAGAGCGCTTGTCGCGCCAGAGAAATGGCAAAACTGCAATTATAGTCGTTTCATGCGACCGATATGCCGATCTATGGGAGCCATTCTTTAAGTGCTTTTTTAAGTACTGGGCTGATTGCCCATATGAAGTATATCTTGGCACCAACCATAAATCATTTGACTGTCCGTCAGTTACGTCACTTCCGATAGGAGAAGATCGATCTTATTCAGAAAATTTATCTGCCATGCTAGCCCTCATTCCCGAGGAGTGGGTCATATTCTGGGTCGACGACCGCTTTATCTCGGGCCCCGTCGTTACAGCAGAGGTTATACGGTTGATAGAACGCGGCCAAAAACTGGACGTCGCTTTCTTAAAGCTAATTCCCGAACACCCGTTAGCCTACCATGATCACAATCACGGATTGGGACCTATTCCGAAAGGCACAAAATATCGTGTGTCGATGACGATCGCATTGTGGAGAAAAACGTGTTTAAACCAACTGTTGGTTTTCGGCGAGACTGCATGGGCATTGGAAAAAAATGGCACAAATAGGAGCGTTGTTTTTGAGCGGCCATTCTACGGGCTTTCCAAGAGTCTTATCGACCGGCCACCGATCCCACACGTCCACACGTTGGTTAAAGGCAGAATAATCCGATCGGCTCTCAAGTTTCTCCAAAGAGAAAACTTGAATCAATATTTCCGGGCCAGAAAGAGGGAAACGGCAGTGTCCGTGATCTACTCTTGGATTTTCTGCCTCAGTCTACGATTTACCGCCCCGGTGATCGACAGAATCGCCAGAACCCGGAATCTTCGTACTGGTGCGAATGCTTAGTAGATTTTCCCGATTCAAGATCAACGTCGCTGCCGGCTTAGTCTCTCAATCAGCGTCGATTCTTTGCGCGCTGATTTGTCTTCCGATCACGTTAAGGACCGTAGGAGAAGCAGAATTCGGAACCATCGCGCTGATTATTTCCGTGATGGCCCTGATGGGGGTATTTGATGCCGGCCTGGGAAGAGCCACGACAAAAATTGTGGCGGAAAATCACGGGGATGCCGGAATTGAACGTGCAGCAACTTTCCTCTGGGCATCGATCACCATCCAGTTTGTACTCGGCGTTGGCTTTGCTTTAGTCGCTCGTTTCTATCTGCTAACTTCGGACTTTGGACCAATGCGCCAATTTACCACGGATGTTCAGGCACAAAAGTTATTTGTGACTGTGGCTCCCTGTTTGCCGTTCCTTGTAATTATTGGCTCGCTGAGGGGCGCACTGGAAGGAAACCGGCGGTTCATCTTAGTCGCCGCCGTGAAGTGGATACAAAATAGCACTCTCTACATTATCCCTGCGATTCTCGGGACGTTGGGTTGTAATCTAACGACAATCATTTCGGCCCTGGCGTTATCCCGTGTCGTTTGTGCGTTGATCTATCTCATATGTTGCGTGCGTTGCTTCGGCACCATCTTTCGATTCAAACGCAAATACTTGATTCAAGACATTCACACGGTGAAATTCATCGCCTGGCTTTCCATTTCAAGCATCGCAGTAACACTCCTGACCAATATAGACCGAATAACGTTGGGAGGGATCAGCGGCCCGCAGGAGCTTGCGATATATGTGCTTTCAATGGAAATTATTAATGGATTAGGCCTGCTTCCCGGGGCGATCTCCACGGTTTTGCTTCCTCAATTCGCTGGTAAAAACATTGCTGGCGACCGGACCGCATCAAACTTGTTGCTTCTCAAAAACGGCCTTCGCGCAATCTGCCTCGTGATATTGCCAATAGTGGTGATCGTCGCATTCTACAGCCAATTTTTACTGATGGTTTGGCAAAATGCGCCTTTGGCCGAAAAAGCTCATTGGGTTTTTTTTACCGGAGTCATTGCAGCTTTCTTTAATGCAGTGGGATGGATCCCGACCACCTTTTTAATTGGTAATGGCAGAACCAAGATCATCGCGTTAACTCAGCTTATCCAATTGCCCTTCCAAGCCATCTTTTTGTTCATTTTCTGTCGAAAATACGGCGCAGAAGGCGCCATGACGGTTTTTCTGGTTCGCGTAGTGTTGGAGACGGGTGTCCTTTTTTATGCACTGGGAAAGATACCGGATCTGTGCGGAGCTGGATACCGCTTCGGCATCTTTCTACGCTACGCAACGCAGGACTGGCGCCTTGTGCTGCTCTGCACTCCTATTCTGTGTTTATCAAAACTGGTCACAGATGGCCACATGCTGGCCACTTTCGCTGGCATCGTCATTTACGGGATACTTTGTGCGGGGTTGGGCTGGAACAGAATGCTACGGAAAGGAGCAAAACTTTGAACGAATTTTGCTCATGAAAATAAAGGTATTGCTCACAGGTGCAGACGATTCCCCAGGCGGGGTTTTGGGATACATGAAAACGATTGTCGCTGCGATTGATCCTACCCTATTCGAATTCCACATCACGACTTTAGCCCGCGCCAAATCCGGGCGCTCCTACCTTGATCCGCGAATGGTGCCTCACCCCATTTCCGCTAGCAGGTCTGCGTTTTCCTACCTCGTCGGTGTACTGAAGCTGCGAAAAATAATTAAAAAACAGAAAATCTCGATCCTGCACATGCACACTCTCAGTGCGGGGCTGGCCGGTTGCTTGGCGTCAATCGGATTGCCCGTCAAAAAAATCTACACCGGCCATTCCTGGAGATATCCTCAGAAATCGGGACTTTTTACTCGGAAAGCATTTTACTATCTCGAAAAAATTTCCTGCCGGATGGCCGACGAGACAACTTACAGCACCGTCCAAGATCAACAGTTTGGCATCAAGCAAGGCATTTTGGATTCAAGGCGGGGGGTGGTGATTCGGACCCGGATACCCTTGTCCGATCCCGTCGGCGCTAAGGACAAACATCGCATTCGCCTAGGGCACGGTATACCGCCTCACCGAACCGTTGTGGGAACAATCGCACACATGTCACCACGCAAAGATCCGATGACATTTGTGCGGATCGCAGCTCGCGTGTGCAGGGTAATTCCAGACGGGCATTTCCTTTGGGTTGGAGACGGTGAACTCCGGGCCCAAGCAGTGTTGTTGGCGGCTAAACTTGGTTTGGGCGACCGCCTAACGATCACGGGCTTGGTCAGTTTCGAAAACACCGAGTCTTATATTGCGACGATGGACCTCTTTCTGTTCACTTCTTTGAACGAAGGGGTGCCGCTCAGTATTCTGGCCGCCCAATCACACGGTCTTCCAATTGTGTGCAGCAGATATGAGGGCTCGGGGGTGGAGGAACTCGTACTGCATGGGGAAACAGGGTTTCTGTTTGAAACAGGTGACGATGAAGCTGCGGCGCAACAGATCGTCACGCTGCTCCAGCAGCCCGAAATCAGCCGGGGCGTCGTTGATCGAATGAAAGCAGATTTCGCCACGAATCACGCGGATCCGTCGAAAATGGCGGGTGAGTTTGAAAAAATTTATCGTGCCTTGCACCGTCCGCTCGCGTGAAAGAATCAAGAATAGCGCGACGGCACTTGTTCGATGGGCTAATGTTAGCCGTAGCCATCTTGCTGACTGTGACCCTCGTCGGGTTTGATCCAGTTGTTGCATTGGTTCTTCTAGGCTCCGCCTGTGGCTTGCTCGTTGGTTTTGTCCGGTTAAAGCCAAGGTTATACCCACTGCCCTTCACTCTGGCACTCACTTGTTTCGTTGGGGCTTTCCTACTATCGTTACTGCACGATCCCGTCCGGAACTGGGCGTTGCGGTTAATTGCCGGAATGGTTTTTTTTTACCTCCTGACCATCTATGTTGACACCACGAAGCGAGCGCGACGCCTGTTTTTCTTCACGCTCGCAGGAACCGCTGTCGCATCCCTATCCGCATTACTCGCCCTGCTAGAGGGCTGGAGTTTAGAACCGCTATTCTTTCCGGTCGATGAATCCGCGCGTTTTGCCGGATTGTACAATGCAACCGTGTTGGCAATATTCACCGCCATCCTCGTCATCTGGCTGGCTGACGAAACCTATGAACCAAAACTTTGGAAGGGAGGATTTATTCTCAAACTTGCCGCGATCGGAGTCTTGATATTTCAGCTGCTTTCAACTCTTACCAGATCTGCCTGGCTGGGACTCTTCATCGGCTTGTCGCTGTACTTGCTGCTTGCGCTGTACAGCAGCAAGCTCGCGCGAAAACTCTGGATCGTGACGGCATCGATCACAATCAGCGGGGTAGTTGTACTTTACATCGTATATTCAGATTCTGCGGAGCCCGTAAGACAGAGGATTTACGTCGATTCGTTAAACCCTTCCAAGGACGAACAAAAACGAGGTGGTTTTTATTTTACCCGGAATGCAATCGACGTAGCGATGGCTCATCCTTTGGGGGTCGGGGTCGGAAACACACAAAAATACACCGAGACGTTCAATGACTTCGAGGTTGGTGCCCACAATACTTTTATCATGGTGTTATCGGATATGGGCTGGCTGGCCTTCTTTGGTTTCTCACTGGTTCAGATTATAATATTGAGACGGTTGTTTGCGCTCGCCGCCAGATCAGTGGTGCGATACGGCATCTCAGCCCGCATGCTGTTTTGCGGATATTCCTGTGTTTTGGTCGCCGGGATGTTTCAGGATTTGCTTTACTATATGCCCATGTGGTTGATCCCGGGAATTTCTGCTGCAGTTCTTTTCGGCCGGGAGAAGCGCACACAGCCCGTCCTGCCTGCCCTTCTCTAATTTTTCGTCAGTTCGCTCCAGCGGGAGCGATTGTCACTGGCTTAACGCCTTCGATGAAGGCACCCGGGCACTGGGATAGCGAGACGAACGGGGGCGGCGCCCCGTTTGCAACGATAGTATTGCTGACAAAGCGCAAATCCTTCGTCGCCCGCGCCGACAAGGCCAAGCTCCCGGCAAGTTTAAACATGTTATCTTGAACGCGAACGTTCTGGTGCACAAAATAATCGTCACCGGCAGCATTCCCTTCCGGTGTGATCGAGATCACAGGACAGCCACATTCGATAAACTGGTTTTGGGAAATAGTCATGTCACATACAGGGCCCGATTCGAACCAGCTTTTCGCATCGTCGGCGATGAGGATAGCGGAATAGTTTGTCCGAAAGAAAACATTGTCCGTAATCAGCACCTTTCGCCGGGTCGTGACTAAGATCGCCCGGGTTGGGGTGCGTGAGAAATACGAGTGGGAAATTTCAACGTCTGGCGTCCACGTCGTATTCTCCACTACATCTTTTCCAACGTCCACGTTCGTGGGGATGTCGCGATCTAGGGTAAGCAGTATTTCCCGGAGCGACTGATATCGCACTTTGACGACAAACGCGGTGCCCCGCGCGAGAAGTGACTCCCGATCAACAAAGTTCAGCTCATCACCCGCAAAAAACGCCTCCAAGCCATACGTTTGTGGGTGCATAAATCGCACGACGATAGTTCGTGAACCGCGCTGTTCGACAATTTTCAAATGCGTTCCGTGAATATTGATAAGGTCGTCTTGCGCGCCGGAAAAGCGCGAATTGCTGACCACAATCTTTCCCTTGCATCCGGAGACCTGCAGCATGTCCGCGAAAGCAGCACAGGTTCGACCGCTGCCGCTGGTTGGTTCACACACGAGCCGATCGAAGGTCACGTTTTCACTGCTCTGTGCCACAATTCCGAATCCATGCATGAAATTCATGGTCACAGAAGAGATCCTGACGTCCTTGCTTTTTTGAATGAGCCCGGCTGCTTGGTCCCGAATACCATCTCTAAACTGGTAGTGCCAACCGAGCCGGATACCGGGGGGGGCCTTGTAAGTCAACTCGAGTCGTCCCGGTCTAATTTCGCGGACTTCAGCTCCGACAAACGGATTTTGACATCGCCATGTCATTCCCTTTTCAGGATCAAACGCCTGCGTTAGCTGCCCTCCTGACTTCCATCCCTCCCCCCAAAAAGAAACTTTGCCATCAGTCAAACGATAGTGGGATCCTGCGAGAGGTTCCATGATTAGACTAGTCCCTTGCTGGGCGACCACACAAAGCTCCGCCACTGTTGGATCCAACATGTCGAAATGCAAATTTCGCAATTCAACATTGCTGCACTGATCGATGACGAAGCCTGTCATCTTACCGTGAAGAATGAAGGCCGAGCCTTGTCCATCGATAACAACGTTTCGCATTCCCTGTAGCCAAAAAGCAATGGTTTTAATCGGATCGGGCACCTCCTTTTCCGAGGCCGTATTCGAAATGTAGTAGACGCGTTTCAAAGCCCCTTTGCTGTACAGATCATAACGACCTTGCGTGAATCGGATTACGACGGGCCCCTTGAGTCGCGCCGCAACTGCAATGGCCCGCTGAACCGGCCCCGAAGCGTCTTCCCCCGAATCAGGCTTTGCCCCGTAATCATTAACTTTCACGATCGTCGGACCGGGAGTTTCCGCGGGAAAGGCGGCGTACGGAGTACCGATCAACAGCAGACCTGCGACGGTGGCAATATTCTTCACTCGATTGAGCGTCGCATAACACATCGCCCGGTCAGCTATGACCAACTCTAGACAAAGGACGAGCCGGTCGAATTCTTTCGCGCCCCTAATTGAACGTAAATAAAGTCATTTTCGACCTTAAGATCGTGGTGGGGAAAATTATCGCGTAGGAAGGACAACAATTCATTCATTGGAGGGTAGTCCTTGTCCCGTCCAAACAGTCGCGCATCGTCGATCATTATGGAGAAGTTTGGATTGCCGAGTGCTTGGAGGCATTCGAGTTCCTTCCAGATGGGACAGTCTAACTGGCCTCTGCCTGTGATCCCAGCCGAGTAATGTCCGTCGAGAAAAAATAAAGCATGGCTTTGGACTTTTGCCACCACGGTCGCGAGCATCGACGACGAATCGCCCTGCAATATCGTGATGTGCGATCTATTCCGGAAGCGCCTCCGGGCAGATTCCGCCAAAAGGGGATCAACTTCGATCGAGTAAATCCGCGAAAAATGCTGCCTGAAATACCATACTGTATCCCCGAGATAAGTGCCGGTCTCCACGAAAGTGGAAGCATTAATCCGTCGCGCTTCTGCATGGATAATCGCACGCTTGATAATGCCTGGCAGCGGCAACTCATAGCCGTTTTTCCGCATTCGGGCGAGATCTCGGGTGAATGCCAAGTGCTCAGTCGCTTCAAAAAAACGCGGTGCCAGTGCTATCGCCCAGTTTCGAATCTGTATTTTTGTTTCGGTATTCAATTGTTGCTATCGAGCCCGGAATCGCCATTTGCCGGAAAGGCAGCGGAAAGCTCAGGGGGTCTTTCTGTAAAAATAAATCTGGAGCAATGGAAGAGTTTGTCGAAAGAATATTCCAAGTCTGCCGCGCACAAAAGCGCAACGAGCCAAAGGCTGTATGGTTCTGTATGGTTCGCCTTCATTGAGCTACAGAAACTCGGATTTCCGTTTCCACCGCAGTACCGCCGATTTTCTCGATAAACTCAGCGTACTCCTTATAGAGCCGCTTACTATCGAATTGCTCCGCTTTTTCAAAGGCTTGACCGGCCATCCGCGCCCTAAGGTCACTATCCTCCGCCAACCGGCACAGTACATCGGCCAGCGATTCGGGTACACCGGCAACATAAGCCAGACCCACTCCATTTTCGTCAATGAATGCCTGCAGTTCGCCCTTGAGCGAGTTGATAATGGGAAGCCCAGCCGCCAAATAGTCGGCCGCCTTGTTTGGCATGGCGACATTAGAATCCTTCGAATAGGCACACAGTCCTACGTCGCATACCCTGTATAGTTTCAAAAGATCATCCGGTTTCATACTTTTGCCAAGATAAGTGATATTGGCGTCCGCGTGTGCCGCAATGAACTCTGAAACGGTGGATCGCAGAGGGCCTTCGCCGAGAACAAGAATCTTTATGCGAACGGCTCTGGCTCGGAGCGTCAGGGATGCCTTGAGCATGGTTTCCACATCGTATTGCTCACCCAGCGTGCCGGTATAAACAGCCCAAAAATCCCCGGCACGCTTACCCATTTCGGCTGCCAGCTGCTCCACTTCCAAACGAGTCGGGCTGCACAATCGAAATTCGGCAATGTCGATTCCATTGTAGATGGTGCGGGCTGGAATCACTCGTTTCGCGGCAATGTCCCGACTAGCCACGGCCAAATATATCTGACACAAAGAAATCAAGCCGTCGGCCCGGCGGATATTGTGCCGCCTGAGGAAATACAAAGGAGCGAACAACGGGGTCGCGAAGAAGCGCAGGAATCGCGGCAACGCCAAAGCAAACAATTCGGGCCACAAATCGAAAACGTCCAAAACCAAGGGAACACGAAATTTTCTCGCCAATCGCACGCCCAAATAACCGACAATCTGGGAAGGATCAGTTGCGACAATAAAATCAGGTTTGGCGCTTGTCCGCGCCTTACGGTAGGCCGCACGCGCGAAGTTAATTTCGAAACCGACGCGTCCAATCCCGATATTTTTCCGATATGCCGATGTCGGCACCAGCCTGATTTGAAAACCGTTTGCTACCGGAATGTCCGCCCACGATTTCTCTCGAAAAGATTTGAATGTATGCGAAAAATTAGCTGTCCACCAAATGACCGTGTGTCCCCGCGCCGAAAGCGCTTTGCCAAGCATTGTAAAACGATAATCCCGCCAACCTTCACCAGGAATTTGGCCGTACGGGTTGAATAGCCAGATTTTCATCTCAAGAGGCTGTCAATATAGCTTCGATAGTTTTAAGCAGACCTTCGCGCAAAGAATGTCGCGGGGACCACGCAAACTCCGCTTTCGCTTTTTCGATCGATAGAATGTTGATGGGAACGTCAAAGGGACGGGGCGGACCGAATCGAACAATCGCCTTCCGCTCGGTCAGTTCCTCGATCATTGCAATCAACTCGATCAATGAAATCCCGGCACCGCAACCCACGTTAAACACTTGGTTAACGGACTTGACCGAAGAAGTCGCCAGAAGCGTTGCTTCGATCGCATCATCGATGTAGACAAAATCCCTCACGACTGCCCCATCTCCCCAAATCTCGATCGGTTCTTCCCGCAGTATTCGATCTGCAAAGACGGCGACAGCTCCTTGAACTTTTTTCGAGCGCTGTCTGGGTCCATATGGATTGGCATAACGGAGAATCGTATAATGCAAATTCTGCTCCAAGCTCATCAGATGCAAGTAATTCTCGATTGCGAGCTTCACGATCCCATGCGAACAGATCGGTTGCGTCAGATGAGATTCAGAAATGGGACAATGGGAGGGAACACCATATACGGTTCCTCCCGAAGAGGGAAAAACCACTCGCGTACATCCCTGCGTCACTGCCTCATCCAATAGATTAAGAGTGCCGACCAAATTATGGGTTACGTCCGGGATCGAATTCCGGTAGGCAGTGGCCGGCAGCGTGGTGGAGGCAAAATGAAAGAGCGTGTCCACTCCCTCTAGAGCTCTTTTCGCCGCTTCCTTATTTCCAAAATCACCCTCGACGACGGAGATGCCCTCGGAACTGGCAAACCTCAATGCACTCGTCTGGGATCGCAAAAGTACCCGCACGTTCCAACCGCCTGTTGCCAGTGCCTGTGCGAGATGGGAGCCAATGAATCCATTGCCGCCGGTAACCAAGCAAGAACGTTTACTCATGACTCAGGCCTTTCGCACGAGCCTCGCCCGTGAATATTCGCGACACCAACTGCTGCATTTTCCATAGAACGAATCCGATTGAAGGAAAATAAACCACAGATCAAGGTCCTTTTGAACAACTTGGTGCGATTCGCCGCTCATTACGGCGAATGCAAAGCCCGTGCGGGGCGATCATTCACAAATGTCGGCAGGAAAATGAAGCATGGCTCGACTTTCCACAAAAGCTTTGTGGCTCCGGCCTGTCGTGTCGTTGCAAAAATTTCAGGCATGCCAGCATATTCCAACTCTACTTGATGGACCAACCAATGCTTGGATAGAAGGGCGGAGACTGATCCCGGGGTGAAGACGCTAGTTGGATCCACAATTAAGAGTACCGCCTTCTCTCCAGTACGAACGAACTGCCTGACTCGATCGTCCAAATCACCTGCCCGTTGGGCCGGCGTGGGGTCGACTCCAGTTGTTCTGCCGGCAGGAGTGGCAATATTCCGCGCTCCAAGTGCGAACGCGACAAAACCCAAATTGTACGAGGTAAGCAAAGGCCGGCCATTTTTGAGATCTTCGCCTTCATCCGTTCTTTTACTGAGGGCAATTACACTGTTGCGCATTTGAAGGTCTTTTGGCACAACACCAATCACATTAAAAGCACGATTGAAAAAAGGCCGGCCCACCGGTAGTGAAACTACGGCGAAAATACTGAAACACAAAATACCGTGAGAAACGTTGGAATGCAAAGTCGCAATGAACGGCTTGAAGTCTGCCGGCCAAACGGTACTCTTTGAGAGCTTCAATACATCGGCAACCACCACAACCAGCGCGAGCCCGCAAGGAATGCCCAGCAACAACCGCTGGAAAGTAATAATGTATTGAGGATCCGAACCGGCTATCATATTGGCAAAAGGAATCACCAAGAAAGGAAACATGAGTGCAAGGATGGGAGCCACCGTCACCCAGCCAACGACGTGATTGCGTTTTAGAAGCCAGATTCCAGCGACGAGATTAACGGCACCAAATATTCCTAAAATATCGGCGGCGCGCTCAAAAGCCGGAGAGCCGGAAATCAATAAATTAAAACCAAACCAATGTGTAAGCCAACCCTGAGGCACGTATGCGGCGTCAAGCGCCGGGTTTCGCGGCCACCAAACCGCCGATGCGAAACTGAGCGTCAAGACCCCGGCGACCAACCACCGCAACGAACTTCTTCGCCAAGCGATCACCCGTTGGATTAGAACGGCACCGACACCAATCCCGGCAATTGCCAAGCCCTGCAAATGATCCAGAGCGATCACTCCGACCAGAGCGATCAGTTTCGCCGCTAACCAAGAAAGTCTTCCCAACGCTGACCTTGCATAAAACATCTCGGGTCGCTCAGCGCCCTCGTTGCTTTTGACCAAAAATCTATCCGTCCATTTCGAACGAACCGCCAATCTGATCGCAGCGATCGCGCCAATCTGAGCGAAAATGGTCGATGCTATTCCATAATAGCGATAGAAAGAAAAAACGCTGTTTCCGAACATGACGGCTTGGATGATGACGAAAGTCATCGCCTTCGAACGACCGAAGCCAAGAGCCCGAGCGAGCAGATAATATTGCCAGCAAAGCAGTAGGCAACAGGCCGTATAATAGGCATTGAGCCACTTAAACTGAAGTGCGCTCTGACTAATCCGACCAATCAAACTATAGGCCAAAAAATAACTGAACTTCGTCCATGCGTAGTGATCATTAACGAAGGTGCAATGCGACCAGTGGTTGATACGGGACAAATGCTCCCAAGGGTCAGACGGATATTCGAAGTATATGCCCGGAATCCAAAAAAATAGTCCGAGTGCGATCCATGGAGCAAACCGAGTCAAGTAGCCCGAGAAGCTCGGTTTGCCGTGCATCGGCTTACCAGCCAATGAATATTTTTGAAAGGAAGGCGCATCAGCTCTATGTGACTGCCACCCCGAGAAAATCGCCGCCGCAATCAATCCAAGATTTATGAGATGGAACGCCCAGTAGAGATGCAAAAGGCAAGGTATTCCGGGTCTATGCTGTATCGTATCTCCCGTAGTTAAAGGTACGGGATTTACCTCCCAATGCTGCCACCGAAACAAGAGATATGCGATGAGGTAAGGCATCAAGAACCCCCACCCACTATGCAGATAGCGTCTCAAAAAATCATAACCGCGATCCAAAAGAAGGTTAGACCGATTTCTTCGTCGCATGACTCCAAGATGGGGTACAGTTACTTCCGAGCAAGCTCACAGGTATCCCAATCCCACCTTCCGTCCGCGAAAAAACTGCTCCGTCATTTTACACCAAAACAATTCGAGGATCCGCCCGATAACTACAAAAAAATCACCTCTGCTTCATATGCCACCGGCCAGAAGTACTACCCCGGAAATGCTTTGAATGTTTGATCGCGCGTCAGTCACTCCCTCGCATTGAACTCCCCCAAAAACGAGCATTATCCTTTCATCGACGCTCTGCGAGGCATTGCAGCTTTGCTCGTTGTTGCAGCCCACACCTCGCGCTTTTACCAACCCTCATCCCACTACCTTAGTGTCATTGCTTCGGCGGGAAACCGTGGCGTCCAGTTATTTTATATCGTAAGCTCCTTTACCCTTTGTCTCGCATTATCGCGATCGAGCGAAACAGCGCCCAAGGTTACTACTCTCAAACGATTCTGGGTGCACCGTTTTTTCCGGATAATACCCATGTTCTATTTCGCGATCGGGTTGAGTCTTCTGATCGTGGGGAAAGCCCCTCGATACTGGGCCCCGGATGGCATCTCGAATCGAGATATCGCTCTTACATTTTCTTTTCTGAACGCGTGGGATCCAGGAAGCGTCACCTCGATCGTCGAAGGAGGATGGTCGGTGGCACTGGAAATGAATTACTACCTGTTCTTCCCTGCCATCTTTACCTTTTGCCGTTCACGACTGACTACTTTTGCGGCTCTTGGATCGTCCGTCGGATTATTCTACACATTTCGCTATTTCGGCGATCCAATTCTGCTAAATCATTGGAGTCCTGAAACCCGCTACTTGCCTGCGGCATTCGTCGAACTGCTCTCGCTCCCGGCTGAGTTGCCGATCTTTGTTTTGGGAATCTTGCTATTTAAATTCTGGCGCTCCATTGAAGGCAAATTA
This sequence comes from Verrucomicrobiota bacterium, assembly GCA_041691855.1. Taxonomy (GTDB): domain Bacteria; phylum Verrucomicrobiota; class Verrucomicrobiia; order Opitutales; family Opitutaceae; genus Lacunisphaera. Next base: position 16,335 of record JBEPTW010000069.1, read on the forward strand.
AGAGGACACCGATCGTCACCGTTTCTTGGCTATACCCTTATCGTTCTCGCGGCCGGCATTTTTTATTGGGTCTCAACAATGCCCTATCACTTGAGTTTTCCCAGGCACTTTGAACATTCACTGACATTGGTTGTGTTCTTTCTCGGTTTAGCCATTCATCCCACCAGAATATTGGTGAATCCGCTGGCGCGCTACCTTGGCAAATTGAGCTTTAGCATCTACCTCATGCACAATTATGCGATTATGATGGTAAATCACATCGTTGCCGTCTTCAACGAGCGTGGCCATTCGCTACAGCTTCCTTTCGGACTAGCCTATGTGACAGTTATCCTTACGACCCTCCTGCTTTCGGTCGCTACTTTTCATTTAATTGAAAATCCATGCAGAATTTGGGGATATAAGTGGTGGGAACGCCAGCGGGTGGCGCTTTGAAGCAAACGAAAAAACCGGAGATCACCTTAGTACGTATGATGAGCAAAGCGTTCTATCGAATGGGAAATCGATTGTAGGCATCACGTTTCGTGGTTCAACCAGCAACCGAAACTGCGCACGTGCTCCCGAAATTCAAAATCAGATCCGCGAAGCGGAGACTTCCTCGCCTTTAACTTCGGATTTCTCAAAATTACTCATAAATCTCTTGCACCGCATATCCCAAGAATCCGCGCAAACTCACCGGGCTCCTATTCACCCCGATTCCAAGTCGGTGCGCGACTTCGGATTTCATTGATCATTCTCGCCAGTCCCATGTTTGTTCATCCTCTCATGCGAAACGGCGACAAAGCCAGATGACCAAACAAGCTGACACGGCCTCCATGGAATGGCCGATACTCGGAGGTCTGCGATTCTTTCTGGCGTTGGTTGTCGCCGGTGCACACCTCACTGCACTTAAGCCAGGCGGCGTATCATTATGGCTGGGAAAATTTTCAGGCCTGGCGGCCGTGATGGGATTCCTAGCCATATCCGGTTATTCAATTGCTGCATCCCTTCAGCGGGAAGGCCGCGGGTTCTATTTTAGGCGGGCGTTGCGCATCGTCCCCCTTTACATTTTTCTCCTCACTCTGAGCGCAGTAATTCCACATCTACTTGGGAATGAATTCAGAGGAAACAGCGGGAAGCTTTATACCGCACCGGACCTGAAAACATTTGTGCTGAACCTTTTGTTCATGCAGGGAATTTTTGCAGAAAATCTTTCTTCGAACCCTATTGTCTGGTCGCTTCCAATCGAGGTATTCTTCTACCTCGTCGCTCCTTCGCTGATGCGTTTGAAAATCCACGGACTCGGCGGATTGATCGCTGCCTCCGGCATTCTATACGTAGTTGCCGTCCGCGTTTACCCTTCCGAGATGAAATATGGGCTTGCCACCGCGTGTCTGGGATGGTCGTGGCTTCTTGGCCTGTTGGCGAGAAGGATGATTGGCCGACGCCATACGTTTGTGGTGGTGCTCTGTGCTGGTTTGGTAATTCTGAGTCTCAACAACAGATATATGTTATCGTATTGGCCGGTAACATGGATAGTTACCGCAGGTTGTATTGAATTTGCCAACCGGGCTCCATATTCGCGCAATCTGGCGACAATGCTCACCCAACTTGGCGATTGCTCCTACCCTTTTTACTTAGCCCATCTGCTGGTTTATATGGTTCTCGATGTGTTTTGCAGTAACCACTCTGCGTGGGTTTATCTCCTGATTACTCTTTTCGTATCAAGCCTGATTGATCGGCTCTACGATCGACCTGTCAAAAGGCAATTGCGCGCCCACTTCAGCAGGCGGAAAATAGAGTTCTCCACAACCCCATGAACAATATTCTCGGTGTTTCCTTTTGTGTCCCACGCACCTAATTGCGCGTTCACTCCAAACCCTTTCCGTGGATTGATCCTTTAGCGTAAGCGTACAACTTGGACGTGACGACAGCGGGCGGGGAATCGGGTAGAGTTGGCGGATGGAAAAACCAACGAACGGAGAAACCCGCCAGA
>JBEPTW010000070.1:0-18249 GCA_041691855.1 Verrucomicrobiota bacterium
AGCCCCAGCGGAGATTGTACAGTGAATGATGGAATCGATCGATGTGGGCGTAATCCGCGACGGCCAGCATCGTGACGAGCGCAGCTGGAAAAACATCGGCGCGCGGCGCAGGCATGCCGGGGATGGCTTTGCGTTCGTCCAAGGTCAGCGGCGCCAGCTCATCCAAGAGCTGAGTCATCGTGTCGAGTCCGACGAGCGCGGGCGTGTCTTCGAGGGTCAGACCATGACGCGCCCCTTTGATGGCCCGGATGGTGCTCATCGTTCCGCCGGTGAAGACCGCCGCCGGCGCGACAATCGCAAAACGAAAACCACTGCGTTTTAATTCATCGCGGACATGAACGGCCAGCGCGGTGACTTCACTTTGTTGCAGCGGTGCGGACGGATCTTTAATGAAACGTTCAGTCAGACGCACACAACCGAACTGCAGACTGATGGCTTGAACGATTTTTCTCTCCCGAAACGCAAGGCACTCCAAGCTGCCGCCGCCGAGATCGAAAACGTAGAAGTCCTTCAAGTCCACGAGCGCGGGATCGCAGGTCAAACCGCGGCCGATTAAATTTGCTTCTTCGTCGCCGGAAAGAATGCGGATTTCGTGGCCGGTGACCGCTCGCACCCGGTCGCGAAATACGTCGCCATTAGCGGCGTCACGCACCGCGCTGGTTGCCACCAGACTGAATTTAGCCGGAGAAAACGCGGCTGCATCGGCCAATAATTCCTGGATTGCCGCGAGACCGCGACGCATGCCTTCGTCGCTCAATTCCGGTTTTGCTTGGCTGATCCCGGCACTGATGCGGGCGTCGAGCGTTTTGGTTTTCAGGGCTTCCAAGTTTCCCGAAGCAGTGCGCGCGGCGACCAGGATCTTGATTGAGTTGCTCCCGATATCGATGATTGCGACGCAAGGCATGGGCATCACGGAATACACAGAACCCACAGAAGGACAGGAATTATTTCCGTGGCGTCCGTGGCGCTGAATTCAGAGCGTAAAATCCTTCGGTGCGATCAGAACGACGAATTCACCTTTCAAACTTCCTTTGAGCAATCGGGCCTGCACTTCGGCGGCCGGACCGATGAGGAAAGTTTCGTGCAGTTTGGTGACTTCCTTCGCGATGCAGATGATTCGCTCCGCACCCAACACTTCCACTATTTCGGCGGCAAATTTATCGATGCGATGGCAGCTTTCGTAGAGCGCGACTGTGTAGTCGAAGTTGCGGTATTTCTCGAGGAATGCGGTCCGAGCGGACGTTTTGGGTGGAAGAAATCCTGCAAAGAGAAAGCCGTTGGTCGGCAGGCCGGCGGCCGAGAGCACGGCGATCAGGGCACACGCGCCGGGGACGGGAATCACGGGCAAATTGCGTCGGCGACACGCCCGCACGATTCGAAATCCGGGATCGCTCATGCCGGGCGTACCGGCATCGCTGACGACCGCGACCGATTTTCCCTCCGCAATCAGCCCGGTGAGCTTTTCCGCGACCTCCGTTTCGTTGTGATCGTGATAGGCGACCAATTCCCGGTGAAGCCCGAATCGCGTGAGCATCGCGCCGGTGGTGCGCGTGTCTTCGCATGCGACCAGATCGACCGCGCCTAAAATTGCCCGCGCTCGATCGCTCAAATCGGCCAGATTGCCGATCGGGGTGGCAACGACGTAAAGGTGACCTCGTTGAGGGGTCAGCGAAGTATTTTCGGCGGGCGCGGTCATGACGTCGCCGGATAAAAGATCATCCTGCGAAACTCAGCTGCCCATCCCGGGAATGCGGCCTTCCCAGTCGGCGGGGCGACTCCAGGGAATGGAGGAATCCTGCTGAGGAACACTGCATGCCGAGAATCCCAGGAGCACGAGCGCTGACACGATTAACACAAAAAGCGTTTTGCGGAAGTTAGGCATGTTTTTCTTTTAGATACGAAATAATGACCGGTCTGCAACTTTCCTTTGATTCCGACCGATTTGAGGTTTTGAGGGTGCAGATGTGAACTGGCGATTGACCGAAAGTTCCGGAGAGAACGCCATTAAGCGGATCTCGTGTAAGTGGATTCGTACCACGATTTCGCGGGGGTTTTAGCCACGCCGGTGCCGGGATTGGAAGCAAGATGCTCCAGAACCTTGAAAACCGTCTCGGTCTTCGCGGTTTGGCCAATCGCTGCGGCCAGTGTTTCGGCTGTGAATGCCGTGCCGGGTGCCGCTTTCATGGCGGTATCGATGGCGAGTTTGAGGGCGATGACGCTCCCCGCGGCTTTTTTGCCGGCTTCGACGCCGGGCTGGTGGTAGGCGTTGATGCCGACCAGCGAGGCGTACAGTCCGACGGCGCGTTCATAGAGTGCGATCAACATGCCGATGGTTTTCGGCGAAACGTCGGGCACGGTGATCGTGATCGAATACCGATTGCTTTCGCTCAGCGCGTCGCGGGTGCCGAGCAAAAATCCTTGCAGGAAATCGCCGCTGGTGACGCCGGGTTCGACTTCCATGGATGTTTCAGCGGCGCGGTCCTTCAAGACTTCGATGAACGTCACAAAAAAATTGTTAACGCCGTCGCGGAGTTGCTGGACGTACGCGTGTTGATCGGTCGAGCCCTTGTTGCCGTAAACGGCAATGCCTTGATGGACGATGTTCCCGGCGAGATCTTTTTCCTTGCCGAGCGATTCCATCACCAACTGCTGAAGGTAACGGGAGAAAAGCAGGAGTCGGTCCTTGTAGGGTAACACCACCATGTCCTTCGCGCCGCGCCCGTCGGTCGCCCAGTACCACATGAGCGCGACCAGCGCGGCTGGATTGTCGCGCAGGGATTTTTTGCGATTCACTGCGTCCATCGCGGCGGCGCCGGCCAGCATCTGGTCGATTTTGATGCCTTGGAGAGCGGCGGGTAACAGACCGACGGCGCACAGCTCGGAAGTCCGGCCTCCGACCCAGTCCCACATCGGAAAACGCGCGAGCCAGCCTTCGCTCTTGGCGATCTGGTCGAGCTTGGAACCATCGCCGGTAACCGCCACAAAATGCTTCGAAAAGTCCAAGCCGGCGGTTTTGAAGGCCGCCTGCGATTCCAGCATGCCGTTGCGCGTTTCTGCGGTGCCGCCCGATTTTGAAATCACAATCACCAACGTCTGCTTCAAACGGCTGCCGAGACCTTTCAGCACGTAATCCATGCCGTCGGGATCAGTATTATCGAAAAAGGAAACGCCCATCTTATCGCGTCCGCCTTTCAACCGGCCGAGCGCGTGGCTGACGAATTGCGGTCCGAGGGCCGAGCCGCCGATGCCGATGACCAGCACTTCCTTGAATTTACCGGCTGCGGCCGAGAGCTCGCCCTTGTGGATTTTGGCGGCAAAAGTCTTGATTGCCTCTAGGGTTGAAGTGATTTCATCGCGAATTTCCGGGGTCGGCGCGAGGTCGGGATTGCGCAGCCAGTAGTGACCCACCATGCGGTTTTCGTCGGGATTCGCAATCGCGCCACCGTCGATGGCGGCGAGGTCGGCAAAGGCTTTGGCGATCTTCGGTTCCATCGACGTCAGGAAATCGTCGGGAAAAGGCATGCGGCTGATGTCAACGGACAGGCCGAGTTTGGCGTTCGTGTAGTAAAGCGATTTGAAACGGTCCCATGTCATAGTTGGTAAGGAGTAACGGTTGCCACCGGCGGGGGCTAGCCGAAAACGAATGGCGCGAAAGTTGGTCCTTGGCTCCGCGTCGGCGAATCGGGGCGGAAGAGTTGGCCGGGCTCTGATCGATCGTGACTATTTTCGGGATTGCTTGGGCGCTGGACGCTCGCATTCACTGATGGACCAAGCATGGCCTTCGATCTCAAACGCGTATTAAAAGTGATGCTGTTCGCCTCGAACGGTTCGCTTTCCGTCAAAGACATTCAAACCGCGATCAACCGCTTTCACGAGCAAGCCAGCGCGTTGCCATTGACCGAGGAGCCCACTGCGCCAGCGGAAGGAGAGGAGCAACCCCAAGTGACCGCGGGCGCGTCCGAGACGACCGAGCCCGCCGCCAGGGTGGAGACCACGGTGCCGGCACCGATCGAAGACGAGGAATTTTATCGCGACGTGCCGACCCTCGTGACGACGACGCAGATTCGCGAGGCCATCGACACCATTTCGCTCGAGTTACAGGCGGCGGATAGCGAAATCATTTTGACGGAAGGACACGGTGGCTGGCGACTCGTGACGCACCCGCGTTTTGCGCGCTGGGTTCGTTTGCTGCGCAATGAACCACCACCGGTCAGACTGACCGGTTCCGCCTTGGAAACGATAGCGGTGGTCGCTTACCGACAACCCGTCACGCGCGCTGAAATTGAGCAGATTCGCGGAGTGTCGGCGGATGCCGGTCTGACCAAGCTGCTCGAACGCGATTTGGTTTATGTCGTCGGTCGCGCCGATCAGCCCGGACGTCCGATCCAATACGGAACCACGGACGCGTTTCTTGAATTTCTCGGGATTAAATCGCTCGATGAGCTCCCATCGTCAGACGTCTTGTCGCCGCGACAAATCGACGCTTGGCTGCAAACCGCGAACAATCCAAAACCGGCCAACGACGCTGATATGGGACTCGACGAGACCGAAGAAGAGCAGATGTCGCTCAGTGAACCCGCCACAGCGACTGAGGCTGAAACGCCCGCGAGTTGACCGGTTGGTGTTTTCCCGATGAGCCACGTGATTCGCATCGGGGTGATCGGGGCCGGTGGCAACACGCGCGCGAAACACATTCCGGGATTCCAAGCGATTCCCGGCGTCAAGGTGACCGCCGTGTGCAATCGAACGCATGCGTCCGGTGAAGCGGTCGCGAAGGAATTCGGGATCGCGACGGTCACGGACAATTGGCGCGACATTGTCGAATCGCCGGAGATTGACGCGGTCTGCATCGGAACGTGGCCGAATTTGCATGGCAAACTGGCGACCGCCGCGCTGAGTGCGGGCAAGCACGTTTTGACCGAAGCGCGGATGGCTCGGAATCTCGCCGAGGCGGAAATGATGCACGGCGAATCGCTATTGCGACCCACGCTCGTCGCGCAAATCGTCCCGGCGCCGATGTCGCTGCCGTTTGACGCCACGATCATTGACTTGTTGCAAAGCGGTGCGCTCGGCGAGCTCCGCGAAGTGCTGTTGATCGCCACCTCCGATTCCCTCGCGGACAGTGCACTGCCGTTGAGCTGGCGGCAGGATTTTTCGTTGAGCGGAAAAAACACGCTCTATCTCGGCATCTATTATGAAATGGTGATGCGCTGGCTCGGCCGGGGAGTGTCGTCGGTGATCGCGGACGCCGCCATTTTCAGCAAAGAGCGCAAGGACCGCGACGGCGGCGCGCAATCCACAACCATTCCGGAGAGTGTCACTGTGCTGGGGGATTATGTGGCGGCGTCTGGAACCAGTGTCGCGGACGGCGCGAAATTTGTCGCTCATTTCAGCGGAGTTGAACGAAGTGCCCCGCGCAGTGAGATTCGTTTGCACGGCCGTGAAGCCGGCCTGCGTCTTGATCTGGCACGAAATGAATTATGGATCACGCGCGGACGCGACGCGGAGAAAATCGTCGAGATCGCACCGGAAAAGCGCGGCAGCTGGCGGGTGGAGGCGGATTTTATTGACAGTATTCGCGAAGGAAAACCGGTGCGATTGACGGACTTCGCAACTGGCGTCGAATACATGCGTTTCACGGAAGCCGTCTGGGAATCCTGGAATGCCAACGGCCAACGCGTGACGCTTTGAGCATCCGCCATTAACCGTCCGACGGTTGAGCGCGTTAGCCTCTTTTCACCAGATACAGCACAAAAACGCCGAGCACGAGCAGACCCATTGCGGCGAAAAAATAGAGGAAGCAGCCGCGCTTGACCGTCTTTTGAAGCGATTGGCTTTCCTGGTGGTATTGGGCGAGGATTTCTTCGGCGGCGCGTTCGGCGGCTGCGGCGTCGCCAAAATTAGTTGGCGCACTCTTCGCTGAGGTCGCCGGCATCACGACTGCCGCGGGTTCGGGCGGCAGTACAGGAATCGCCTTTCCCCGGATCGCAGCGATCTCGCGATCGAGCCACGTGAGTTGTTCCTGCACGAGGGCTCGTTGGCGTTGGAGATCTTGAAGGCGGTCGGACACGCGGCTAGCGAAAGGAAAGTTTTTCACTCACGCAACCTCGCGTTCCGCTCACAAAAAAGGCGCACCTCGAAAGATGCGCCCGAAATAATTATGAAAGCCGTGGGGTCGTTTTAGACGACGTTCACCTTGCGGTGAGCTTTGTCGAATTCGACGGTGCCGTCGCGGAGAGCGAAGAGCGTCCAATCGCGGCCAACGCCAACTCCCTTGCCGGGATGATGCTTGGAACCGCGCTGACGGACGATGATGCCGCCTGCGAGTACTTTTTCGCCGCCAAATAATTTAACGCCGAGCCGCTGTGATCTGCTATCGCGACCGTTGCTCGATGACTTCTGACCTGTTTTATGTGCCATGGTGGTGGATCCTTAAACGGTGATGGATTCGATCTTGATGACGGAAAGCTCCTGGCGATGGCCGCGTTTGCGCTCCATGCCCTTGCGCTTCTTTTTCTTGAAGACAATGATCTTCTTGGCGCGCTTGTTTTCCAGGACCTTTGCAGTCACGGAAGCACCGGCGAGGAAAGGAGTCCCGACTTGGAAGCTCGCGCCTTCACCGGCTGCAAGGACTTCGTTAATTTCGATCGTGGAGCCGGTTTCGGTCTTGGGATAGCGATTTACAATGAGAATGTCGCCCTCGCTGACCGAGAACTGCTTCCCCTGCGTTTTAATAGTGGCTTTCATAAGTTCAAAGGGTCGAAATAAGGTGAGTCTGGTGGGGGTAATCAAGGATTTATTTACGGTTTCCGCAAATGATCCCATTAAACTGAAAATTATTCGGTGACCACCGTCTTGCGCGTCACAAAAAGATAAACCTAATTAAGCGCATGGTTCGCATCATTAAACCGGTCGAACTCCGTAGTGAAGATGTCCTTGGTACGGCAAGGTGGCTGTTGGGCAAGGCTTTAGTGAGAAAAACGAAAACGGGGTGCGAACGACTGTTGATCAACGAGGTCGAGGCTTATGATGGCGAAAGTGATCTCGCCTGCCACGCGAGCAAAGGGCGAACCAAAAGGACTGAGGTGCTTTATCAGGCGGGCGGCGTTTGGTATGTTTATCTTTGCTATGGAATTCACGAGATGCTGAACCTCGTGGTTGGACCTCACGAGCACCCGGCGGCGATTCTGATTCGTGGAGCGGGCGAGATTGTGGGCCCCGGACGTTTAACCAAACGACTCCAGATTGATCGTCGACTCAATGGACTCAGCGCAGAGCCGGCGAGCGGGTTGTATTTGGAGGACGTTGGAATCGAAGTTCCGCGGCGAAAAATAAAAACCAGCGATCGAATCGGCGTCGATTACGCGGGGCCGATTTGGGCGACAAAACCGTGGCGGTTTCAATTCGAGACCGTAGGTTTGGTGCCGGGCGGAGGGCCTTTGTAGTCGCTTAACAAAAGCGTGGCCGAACCGAAATTCAGTTTCAGCTGCATCTTGACCGGAAGATTGCTCAGGTCCTGCGAAATCCAAACTTTTATTTCACCGCCTTTCTTGAACATGCCCTTTGGATCTTTTTCCATGCGCGGCACCAGCACGAGCGTCTGGTAGGTGCCCAGCGGCGTTTGGACTTCCTCGTAACCCTCCGCAGTGAGCGTGAGCGGATAAAAATCACTGCCAAACTGTACCAGCAGATTGCGTTTTTCACCGGGCTTCAGATTCCAATCACGCGTTTGTACGAGCGCGCTGATCAGATCCACCGGGTTTCCCTCGGGAATCGGAACGGTTTCCGATCGCTCCGGCCTGACGCGATCGGTATAGGTCGCCGTCATTGTCTTGTAGTCGAAAACCATTTCGGTGTCCGTCGCCCGCTTCGGGTCCGCACCGCTTTCCTTGACGTGAAGCATCCGTCCGGTGGCTTTTTCAATCACCACCTCCGCCTTGTTATCGAAGGCGTACAATGCGCGGACAAAACCGTGCGATTTGGTGTCGGTGGTGACTCGCATCACGTCCACTCCGTCCTGCTTTTCTTCGTGGGCGGCGATGATAATATCACCTGCGTGGCCGAAAATCGCGAAGCTCACGCGGTAGGTGAATGTTTCCCCATCTCGAAACGCGGTGAAGGGCGCGGCGCGGCCCAGCGTCACCACCGCCAGCAATATGATCCAAATTAAACGAAACGAAAATCTCATGCGCATCCGGACACCAAAATAAATAAAAAGTGCGACGGCGAGCTTACGTTGGCTAAAAGTCGTGGAGAGGCAATGAAAGCAGGCGGCGGTAGAAATTACTCTCGGGATACGGGCGAAGTTTTTTTGTTTCGCGGCGTGGTCATTGATTTGCGCCCGTTTGATTTCCCCTCCATTTTTCGATTTCCCTGCTCACAAGGCCAGGTCCATTTGGTTGGTATGCACGAGTGGCCGTGCGTCGATGCCCCGAGCGCGGAGTGTCGCGGCAAACTCCTTCGCGAAACCATGCAGTGTATAAACCAACTTCGGTTGCACTTTCTCTACGAAAGCCAGCAGATCCGGGAAATCCGCGTGGTCGGAAAGGGGAAATGCTGCGTCGCACCCTTGGCGCTGAGCTGCGCCGGAATCCATGGCCCAACCACTGACGATCGCCGTGCGCTTCGGATTGATCCATGTGATCGGTTCGGTTTGGCCCGACATCGGCGGGGCGATGACGACGTGTCCGGCGCGCGACTTAATGTTGAGCAAGGAATAGGGCGGGAGTTTCATGCCCAATTCGGCATGACGTTCGGTCATTTTGTAGCCATACGCGTGCAACATGACAGGCAGGCCCGCACGACCCACGATCTGGAGTAACTCCTGGGTCTTCCCGAGGCTATAGGCGTAGATCACCGGCGTGACGCGATCCGCCAACGCGGCGCGGCAAAAGTCGACGATGCCACGTTCGATTTCCTCCGCCGGCGGAAACACATAACGCGGCAAACCAAAAGTGGTTTCCATGATCAGCACGTCGGCGCGTGGTACGATACATGTTTCCGCCGCGAGACTCGGGCGTAATTTGAAATCGCCCGTATAGAGAAGTGATCCGTGCTCGGTGGTGGCATGTAACATGGCCGAACCAAAAATATGTCCGGCCGGGAACAGGCGCATCTCGCAACCGAATTCAGCCTGCCACGGTTCTTCGAATTCCAAAATGGTTTCCTGCCGCCGTCCGGAGATACGCAATCGCATCAGGCTGGCGGTCGCGCGGGTCGCGAGAATTTCCCGATGGGCGCCAATATGATCGCCGTGCGCGTGCGATACAAACGAGCGGACCTGTGCGCGCCGGGCGTCGAGCCACCAGCCGATTTGCGGAAGATTTATTCCGTGGTTAAAACGAACGTCCCAAGCCATGTGGATTTCACGAAACGAACCCGATGCTCGAAGTCAAAGGCCAGTTGCGCGAATCACTCACCACGCGCGCAACCCCAACACCACCGCCAATACGATCAACGTGATGCCTGCGATTTTCCAGCCCAACGCCAGTCCGGGCTGGGTTGGTTTTTTGTCGGGGCCCGGTTCCGGATCGGGGAGGTCGAGTCCGTCGTAGATGCTCTGTTCGCGCCATCCGGTGCGTTCATCTGCTCCACATTCGGGGCAGGCCTTGGCGCCTCGCGGGATTGCCGTCCCGCAATTTGCGCATTCGTCAGGAGCCGGGTCGTTCACGCTCAAAATATTTGTGCCGCAGCAGCCGCCACACGGTGACGACAAAGGCGGTCAGCGGCACCGCGAGCAGCATGCCCAGAATACCGTTGAATGCTTCGCCCCAGAAAAACACCGCTAAAATGATCGCGACCGGGTGCAGTCCTGTTTGCTGGCCCATGATGCGTGGCGTGAGGAGCCAGCCTTCGATGGCTTGCACGCCGATAAAAATTCCCAGACACGCGCCCATCAGCCCAGCCCCGCCGCCATCGGGTTGAAACAAAGCGAGTGGCAACACCACGCTAAGGCCGAGGATCGATCCGAGATAGGGAACAATGTTGAGGAGGCCAACGATCAACCCGAGCGCGAGGCCGAACTTCAATCCGGCGATCGTAAAGCCGAGCGCGAGCAGCACGCCCATGATGAAACCGATCAACAGTTGACCACGAAAAAAAGCCACGATGATCCCGATAAATTCGTGCACGAGAAAAGTGACATCGTTGCGGTGTTCGATACTGAGAAAAGTCAGGTGCTTCGGCAGGCTCTTCGTGGGATCATCGTTACTCGAAAGCAGAAAGAAAAAGAGGTAGACCGGGACGATTGCGAGTGAGGCCACAAATCCGAAGATGCCAAAGATTCCGGCTCCCGCCGATTTCAAGGTGGGAATGAGATGGGTTAGCATGTCCTGCGCCTGCTTCGCGAGCGCATCGATGGCGTTTTTCACGGTGGGGCTGTCCGTGTACCCCCGAATCTGGGCATTCCACTCTGGGAAATGTTGTTCGCCCCATGCCACGGTGTTCGCCCACAGCGTCGGCAGATAAGCAAAAAAATCGACGATCTGGGAAATAAGTTTCGGCAGCACCGCCAGAAGCAACCCGGTCACCAGCAGGATGAACAAGCCATACAATAAAATGACCGCGGAAAGTCGACGCACTTTGAACCGCTGGACAAAAATTTTAATCACCGGCCGAAGAATTAGCGCAAGGACTCCAGCCGTGGCGATCGGCCAGAACGCACTCGAGAATTCTCCGAGAAACCGTCCGAAAAGATAGAGGCTCAAGGCCGAAAGGGCGAAGATCCCGAAGACGGCGATGAACCCCAAGGCAAAGCCAACCAGTTTGCGCTGGCTGGGAGTTAAGAGAGGAGCGTTTTCAGCGGGCATCAAAAAATCGATCGGACGACCGCAGACAAGGAACAGAGAGCAGACCGTTGGGCAAGCATGCAGAGCGGGAACCGTGGACAAAGGGAACGCTGCGTCGCCGCGGATGGCTTGTCCCGGTGACGATCACGGCTCCAGCGGTCGACTGCATGGACGTACGATTCAGTAAAGTTCAAAGTAGTCACAGAACTCCGGCCTGTGGGATTGGCGAGGGTCCGGACAGGAATGGGACGCCCGCCGCTACGATTACTTGCCAGTCTTTTTCTCCGCGTTGGTTTTGTCGGCCTTTGCTGCGGCTTCGTTGTTGGCCTCCGTCGGGACTTTGGTTTCAGAGCTGTCCGGATGCGTGGTGCCTTCAAATCCTTCATGCAGCGCTTTGATAAAACCGTGATGCAGGGTGTTCGCGATGGCGGTCCAAGTTCCGACGTCCATTTTGCCCGCGTCGCCGGAGAAGGGTATCCGCGTGGCGAACTGGTTTCGTTGCTTGTTTTTCACGAGGTCGACTACACCCGCAACGATTGTTTCCCACAGACGTTTGCCAATCGTGGCGTCCTGATTGGGGTAATCCTTGAAGTCGATCTGATCGAGGAAGGGTTTGACGTACCCTTCGTAGTGACCGCCGCCAACAGCGAGCTGGCCAAAAAGTTCGAAGCGGCCTTTCGACACATCGACGTTGGCGTAGGCCCGGAGGAAATTGTTCAAGACGGGCAGCGAGACGTCCTTGAGTTCCACGTTCACTTCCAAATGAGCGGGCTGGGCGAGTGGTTCAAGTTTTGAAAAAATCCCGAGTTTCCCGTGACCGGGAGTCTGACCGGTGAGATTTATTTTCGCGGGAAATTCGCCGGCCTTGCTCGACGGTCGATTGCGCAGGCCGGTGGCGTCGGCATTTAACTCGGTAATGGAAAGATCCACCGTCGGGGTCCGCGTGTAATCCGCGTAACGCAAGAGCCCGTGTTCGATCACCAAATGAGTGATGTCGATCGGGAAAAGATCGTTGATCACGTCCTGCCAGCGGCGGTCGGCGGTAAGCTGGCTGCTTGCTTCCGTCGCCCCGCGAACGAAATTGAGGCGGCCTTCGCTGACGATGATATCGCTGACAAATTTCCCGTGAAACAACTCACGCCACGCGAGGGAGAAATCAATTTGTTTGGCGGCAAAAAAAGGCTCTTTTATCTGGCCGGTCTTTTTCATGATCGTGATGTCGTGAATGCGATAGGCGCCCCGCCAGAGCTGAAGATCGACATCGCCCACCTGACCGGAATAGGCAGGAATTTTATTCAGACGCTGATTGATCGCATGACGGATGTAGCCCGGCGCGGCCACGCGCACGAGAAGCAGCCCGGCGACGATTACCAGCAAAACGATCAGCGTTCTGCCGGAAATGAAGTAGAAGGAGGGTTGTTTCCGCCCGGAAGTTAATTTTGGCGAGTCTGCCACGGGTTAAAGACCCGCGCTCTGAAAAGCGGTGCCGATTTCTTCCGCCGGGGTTTCACTGATTCGCAGCGAGCTTGCTCGTTCCCATCTGGTTTCAGGGAATGCTTTTTTGGATTTCTCCTTTTGCGTCCGACCTACCAACGCAAAAAATCCATCCCGGATTTGGGACGGATTTTATTTCAAGATGACTTCACGGTGGGGTCGCCGTGACTCCAGGAAATAACTCTTGGCGCGTGGGCGACCTCGTCCGCGAATTACTTCAACGCGCGGTTGATCGCACTGACGATCGCTTTCAATGACGCGAGTTCGATGCTGGTGTCAGTGCCGGCGCCGAAAACCGTGCGTCCGCGAGCATCCTTGATTTGGATGTACGCGATCGCGGAGGTGTCCGCGCCGCGACCGAGCGAGTGCTCCGAGTAACTGAGGAGCTCAAACGGAGGCACGCCGGCTGCAGTCAACGCATGGCTGAACGCGTCGATCGGGCCATTGCCTTCGCCATCGATGTTGAGCGCTTGGCCGCGAAACCTGATCTTGGCCTGGCAATGCACATTGTTGTCGCGTTCGGTATTCCGGCAGTGATCGAGAAACAGCGGCTCGCCCGGAGCGAGGTATTCGCGGACAAACACCGCTTTGATTTCGTCCGATTGCAGCTCGGTGCCTTTGGCGTCCGCCACGTCGTTGATGATGCGACCGATTTCGCGGTGCATTAATTTCGGAAGTTGGTAACCGAATTCGTTTTCGAGGATGTACGCGACGCCGCCTTTGCCCGATTGGGAATTGATCCGGATGATCGCCTTGTAACTGCGACCGATGTCGGCCGGGTCGATCGGAATGTAGAGCACGTCCCACGGCCGGCCGGGTTTTTGGTGCGGCATCGATTTCTTGATCGCGTCCTGGTGCGAACCGCTGAACGCCGTGAAGACGAGTTCGCCGGCGTAAGGATGCCGCGGATGAACTTCCAGCCGGGTGCAACGTTCGTACGTTTCGCGAATCTGGTTGATATCGCTGAAGTCGAGGCCCGGATGAATTCCCTGCGTGTAGAGGTTGAGCGCGACGATGGCGATATCGAGGTTGCCGGTGCGTTCACCGTTGCCGAAGAGCGTGCCCTCGACGCGGTCGGCGCCGGCGAGCAAGGCCAATTCGGTCGCGGCGACGCCGGTGCCGCGGTCGTTATGCGTGTGCAGCGAAACGATCGTCGCGTTGCGTCGCGTGAGATGACGGCACATCCATTCGATCTGGTCCGCGTGCACGTTCGGCGTGGAGTATTCCACCGTCGTCGGCAGGTTGATGATGATTTTGTTCGCGGGCGTTGGCTGCCAGACGTCGCTCACCGCCTCGCAAATCTCGAGCGAAAATTCCAGCTCAGTGCTCGTGAAGCTTTCGGGCGAATACTCGAGGCGCAAGTCGGTGCCGGCGTCGACCAGCGATTGACCGTGCTGTTTCAGGAGGCGCACGGCGTTCGTGGCGATGGCGACGATATCGGCTTTGGTCGCGCCGAAGACGTACTCGCGTTGTTTCGGCGACGTCGAATTGTAGAGGTGAAAAATGACTTTCCTCGCGCCGCGCAACGCTTCGAGCGAGCGGACGATCAATTCCTCGCGGCACTGGCAGAGGATCTGGATCGTGACGTCATCGGGAATTAATTTTCCTTCGATCAAGCGGCGGCAAAAATCGAATTCGATTTGCGAGGCCGACGGAAACCCCACTTCGATTTCCTTGAAACCGATCTTAACGAGCAGCGCGAAGTACTCGAGTTTCTCCTCGATGTTCATGGGCTGCGGGAGTGCCTGATTGCCGTCGCGGAGGTCGACGCTGCACCATTGTGGAGCCCGCTCGATGGTGCGGTTGGGCCATTGACGATCAGGTAAATTTACCTGTGGGAACGGACGATATTTCGTAACAGGAGACGATTGCATGGCGGGAAACAAAAAATGTTAACGGAGAACTTTGCCAACTAAACGCCGGACAAAAAACCGGCGGCACCACTCACGACCTTGACGCACAATCGACCGCTACGCGATCTTGGGGATCGTGCGTCTAAATAAGTCGTAGAGCCAAGGTGTTGTTTCGCATCTGCTGAAGGAATTAATTGGGCGCTGATTCGCCGGGAGTCAAGCCGGGCTTTGCCCGAAAACGGGGTTCCGCCACAGGGTTTTTTAACGCGGGTTGATAATGCGAACAATCGGGACATTAGTCCTATCGTCTGTTAACCCTTTCTCCCCATGAGTCTCGCTGCTGTCACTATCGCGCTTCGCAATCTCCTCCAAGCGGCCATGCCGCCTAAGGTGGAAGTTACCACGTTGCCGCTGTTGCAGGCGGAAAAATTCGTTAAGCTCGGAGCCCAAATCGCCCGCGTGAACCTGCTTTGTCATCAGGTATCGCCGCTGGCGAACGTGCGGAATATTTCGCTCACGCGCGTGGAGTCACCGGCAATTCATGGACCGAAAGTTCCGCCGCTGAACGCGCTCTACCTCGTGACGGTTTATGGAACGAATGTTCCCGAACAGGTGCAATCGACGGAAAGACTTTTGGAAGCGGTGTTTCAGGCAATGGACCAGAAGCCAATGTTAAGCGCCGCCGAGCTTGGCGCCGCGCTGCCGGGTGTCGCCGATGAAGCCTCTGCGGCCACCGCCCGAATCGCGGCGCAAACCCTGACATTTGCCGAAACCGAAGGCATTTTTTCGATCTTGAAATCCACCTATCATCCAACGCTCGCCTATCAAGTGACGGTCACGGCGGACTGAGCGGATTCGGTAAACGGTAGTGGACTTTTATTCGACCGCAAAATGTTGGGATCGGGTGGCGAGGAGGAGAAGAAATACTGGGGCAATTAATATGACTAACTCATTTTCTGGCGGATGTATTTGTGAGGCGGTGCGCTACGAGTGCACGGCAAAGGCGAGCGAGATCCAAATGCTAAAGTGCCATTGCCGCGACTGCCAGCGGCTCTCGGGCGGGCCGTACACGCCGGTGGTGTACGTTCCGAAAAGAACGTTTCGGGTAACTCGCGGCACGATCAAACATTTCGAAACGCCCAGCGAGGCCCAGGGACAGCATATTCGCGGCTTTTGTGCTGAGTGTGGCTCACGAATGACGGGCGGAGAATATGCGGGTTCGGACGCAATCGGCATGACCGCCTCCAGTCTCGACGATCCCAGTTGGTTTAAACCTGCGGTCGAAATGTGGGCATCCGACGCGCAGCCTTGGGATAAGTTGGATGCGAGTTTGCCGGCGTTTCCAAAATATCCGCCGCGATAGGTGGCTTTGCAGTTCGCCGGGCGATCAGGGTGTTTTTTTAAGCCATGTCATCCCTTGGGAAGGTCATTCTGAGTGAATCGAAAAATCCACGCGTTCGTTCGCGAGAGGCGCCATTGACAAGTAACGGATCCTGAGTCGCTTGATTGAGTACGTGAACAAGAACCCGAAACAGCAGGGAAAAGCGTCGAATAAAATTATGGCGTTCCTGGCCGATGTGGTGGGAGTGATTCCGGGCACGTCGGAAATCGCGGAGGAAAATCCTGAAATTCGCGCGCGACGAATTACGAAAAGAACCGCGATGCGCGCGGCGGCCCTTTCAGGCATGCTCGCCGTTCCACCGGGACCATTGGGCCTCGCCACGGTGATTCCCGATCTGATGGGGATCTGGCGATTGCAGCGACAAATGGTGGCTGATCTCGCCGGGGTCTTCGGGACTGCGGCGGAGCTCAAAACCGAGACCATGGTCTATTGCCTGTTTAAGCACGGAGGCGCGGCGCTTACTCGTGATCTGGTCGTGAGGGCGGGGGAACGTATCTTCGTTCGCGATGCCTCGATCAAATCCATGCGCCTCATTTTAGGCCGGATCGGCGTGAACCTCTCCGAGCGAGTCATCACCAAATCGCTCTGCCGGTTTATTCCGTTGGTCGGCGCGGTTGGAATCGGAGCGTATGCCTACTACGACACCAGCCAAGTGGCGGCGACGGCGATTGAGTTATTTTCGCATTCCCAAGAGGACGCGCCACCGCTCCTGTCTGGAAATTGGCTGACGCGCTTTTGTCCGCGAGTCGGATAAATTCCCATCTCACGTCCCGGATTGCGAGATGTGTTAGAGTTTAAATCATCCAGTCCCCGGCGTCCTCGATGATAATCGATTCCTTTCTGCGGCGTGGACGAATGACGAGGTCGTCGCCTTTGAAATAGGCGATGCTGTTTGCCGGCACGGAATTGAGCAGCCAGACGTTCCCACCGATGACAGAGTTCGCGCCGATGCGCGTGTCGCCGCCGAGAATAGTCGCGTGCGCATAAATCGTCACGTGATCGCCGATGTCCGGGTGGCGTTTGACGCCTTTGACGGGATTGCCGGCGTCGTCCACGTCGAACGATTTTGCACCGAGCGTGACGCCTTGATAAAGTTTCACGTGGTCGCCGATGGTGGCGGTTTCGCCGATGACCACGCCGACGCAATGATCGATGAAAAAGTGTGTTCCGATCCGCGCGCCCGGATGAATATCAACGCCGGTACGCTCGTGACCGTACTCGGTCAACATGCGCGGAAGCAGCGGCACTTTGAGTTCATAGAGCACGTGCGCGATCCGCTGGAGTGAAATCGCGAGAACGCATGGATAAGCGACGATAATTTCTTCCACGCTGCGCGCCGCGGGATCGCCTTCGTAGGCCGCCGTGACATCCGTTTGCACGATGCGGCGGATTTCCGGCAGGCGCGTGAGCAACTCGTGGGCGACTCGTTTGGAATTTTCCGCCGGATCGGCGTCTTTGTCGAAGCGGAGACTTTTTTCGACTTCCGTATTCAACCGCTGTTCGATCTTCACCAACAAGCGGTCGAGCCAGGCGGGGACGTCCTCCTTGGAGAGACTGGTGTTTTCAAAGTAGCCGGGAAAAAGCACATGCATGAGGTCACGCGCCAGTTCGTTGACCGTGTCTTGCGAAGGCAGATTGACGCCATCCAAGTGATTGATGCCGCCATCGCGGGCATAGGATTCGAGCAGGGCTTTTTTGATGGCTTCGGATTTCATGCGCGGCGGCAGGCGTTGATCTTTGTCAGAAATTCATTCCGGTCAAACTGTTAGGCTGTGCTTGGGAAATAACTTACGCCGCTTGCCGCATGGCCGGTGCTTGCGCCGGCCTCGCGCGCGAAAAACGGCACCTCGCGCGCGCGGGCCTTGCGCGCCGAAGCAGAGCTGGTTGGCGAGGAAAGACCCGCTGGCACTCTTCCTGGGGCAGGATGACCGGCACTCTCTCCTTGGGATAAGCCCGATTGAAATCCAACTCACCCAGTTCGCGACCCAACGCTCCCTGAATGAGAAATACCAGCGCATTCAAGGCCTGCCGTTATAGCCCGGTTGCGTAGCGCCAAATCAGTCAGAAAAGCACCGACCTCATCACCCGCTGCAGCCTCAGCCATCCTAATCCCAAGGAAATAGAATGAGCTCAACTCCGCCGCGAACCGGGATAAAACGAATTTAACGCGGAGCAGCGCATAGAGCACGGAGCTTGACGTGATTTCACTCCGGGTCCTCCGACCATTCGACAGGCTCAGGCCTTCCTGAGCGAAGTCGAACGGACGCGAGCTCGGCGTTAAAATGTTTATTTGGGCAGACTGTTTCCCCCCATTCGCTGGATTGGACCGCAAGTCGTTCGAGTGACGGCTGAAATTCCCGGTAGTGGTATCAGGAATGTTTGCTCCGGGCCAAGAAAACCGGACTGAAGGTGTCTCGCGAAGGATGGAAAGAGAGCGAAGAAACGGCGCTCCCGAGTTAGCGGGTAGCGGGCGAGTTACTTCCCGTTACGCCAAATTTTCCGGGAGTGGAAAATCTGGTGTCCGTTTTGGTGTCCGATGCCGGCTCGTACCTCGGCCCGCCTTCGCCTTGTCGGCTTCGGCGAGGCACTTATCGGCTTCCGATAAGTGGAGGTGCGGGGCGGAATCGAACCGCCGGATAGAGCTTTTGCAGAGCTCGGCCTTACCACTTGGCTACCGCACCGAAGTCAAAACGCGCGCAACTTGGGTCAAATT
>JBEPTW010000071.1:0-18030 GCA_041691855.1 Verrucomicrobiota bacterium
GTCGCCATTTCCGCCCACAAACTATACGTCGGCAGCCAGCGCTTCCGATTTTGAATCTCGACCGCGACCATCGCTTCGTGTCCGACGCGCCATGGTCCCTGCGGCAACAATCGCCAGCAAACTCCCGTAAAATTAAACCACGACAACAACCCGCTCAACAGCAGGCACGCGAGCAGCAGCGACAACGTAATGAAAAGAATATTGCTCGACGTGTTGTAGGCCGCAGTCCCGATGCCCATCGCCAAAACCATTAGAAACAAACCGGGCACCGTGGGCGAAATCCGATGACGCCGCGCAGGGAAAACGAGCGCCCACAGCAATCGCTTCGCCTCAAAGCGCTGCGCGCGCGCTTCCCGTGCACCCGGCCCATGCCACTCGTGCGCTTTGCTTCGATCGGGACTGCTGCCCTCAACCGCCCGATCCGCGCTGCGCAAATCGGTTCGGACGCGGGATGCATTTCCAAGGCCGTTGGGGACAACGGCCCCACCCTTTGCGATCGAGTTCATGTTACACCGGCACCGCGATCGCTCCGATGATCCGCCGCAATGCTGCGAGCACGGCGCGGCGTTCCTCGAGCGCATCGGAGGTTTGTCGCGCGAGTGAAAGCCGGTGAATGAGCACTGGTCCGCTCATTTCCTGCACGTCCTCGGGAATCACAAAATCCCGCCCGAGAACGAGCGCGCGTGCCTGGGCCGCAACCCGCAGCGACAATCCTCCACGCACACTTACGCCGGCCTTGAATTCCGACTCGGTGCGGGTCGCGGTGACGATTTTCAAAATATATTCGAGCACGCTGTCCTCGACAAACACCTTCCCGGCGAGCGCTTGCATTTTCAAAATATCAGAGCGGGTCACCACCGGATTCAACACGATCGCATCGTAGCCAACCCGCGGCGCACGCAAGATATCCAGCTCGTCCAGCGGCTGCGGATAACCCATTTGCACGCGCATCAAAAACCGATCCATTTGGCTCTCCGGCAGCGGAAACGTTCCTTCGTAGTCCACGGGATTTTGCGTCGCAACCACCATGAATGGCGAACCGACCGCGTGCGCCTCGCCGTCGATGGTGACCTTGCTTCGATCCATCACTTCCAACAACGCCGATTGCGTCTTGGGTGTCGCCCGGTTGATTTCGTCAGCCAGCACGATATTCGCAAACACCGGACCCGGTTTAAAAATAAACTGCTTCACCGTCTCATCGTAAATGGAAACACCCGTGACGTCACTCGGGAGCAAATCGCTCGTGAACTGGATGCGCGAAAATGCGCAATCCATCGAGCGCGCCAGCGTGTACGCGAGCGTCGTTTTGCCCACGCCCGGCAGATCCTCAATCAACAGATGACCGCCCGCGAGCAGGCACACCAATGACTGTTCGATGACCTCATCCTTGCCCTTGATCGTCGCGCGCATATTGACCTTCAAGCGTTCGAGCAGGGCGCGGGTTGAAGCTACTTCAGCAGCAGGGGCAAAATCACTCATTGTCGGGAAGCTAGGTACTAAAACGACCGGCGCAAATTGATATCGGCGCTTCTCGCAGTCTTTACCACCGAATCCTTATTGTCGTCGTTTCTTCAAAGAAGAGTTTACTTCAAAATTTCCAGCATCCGCGAAAATAATCGGTTCACCTTCGCCTGATTCTCCTTCACGAGATCTTTGAACTTCGCGAAATCGATTTCCGTTCCCTCGAGGCCGTTGGCATAATTGTCGATCAATGCGAGGCTGTTGTAGCGCAGGCCTAATTCCGTGCAAAGGTCCGCCTCGTGCGCGGCGGTCATGCCGACGACGTCGCCCCAATGCCGCACAATTTGAATTTCCGCCTTCGTTTCGAAACGCGGACCGCGCATCTGCACGTAGATTTTTCCGGGATGAACCGTAAATTCCGGCGCGAGCTGCGCGATCAAGCGGGGAATGAGATTGTTGGCGATCACCGGCGCGCCGCCCTTCAACTCCTGATCGAAAAAGGTCGCGGGGCCTTGTTGGAGTCCGACGTAGTCGCTGCACGACACAAACGTTCCCGGCGGCAGATCCTTATTGAGCGAACCGACGGAATTCAACGACACGATATCCTCGTACCCGAGGTCGGCCAACGCCCGGATGTTGGCGCGGTAGTTAATCGAATGCGGCGGCAGCGGAAAAGCGTACCCGTGACGGTTGATCAGCGCGAATTCGCCCTTGGTTTTATACGTGACCTCGCCGAACGGCGTCATGATTTTGCGCACGTCCCACGCCGCAAAAAGGGTGGAGTTAACAATGCTCGTTCCGCTGATGAAGGCTACTCTCATAACGATGAGCTGACGCCACAATCGCCTCGCCTCAACGTGAAAAAAACACCGGGCTGCGCAAAAACACCTCAAGAATTCTTCCGCGCTAACCGACCCAGCTGATTTCCTGGATTTTTTGCGCGAGCGCCACGTCTTTTGCGGTGATTTTTCCGGCGGCGTCATGCGTGTTTAATCGAACCTCGACCCGATTATAGACATTGGTCCATTCCGGATGGTGGTTCATTGCCTCCGCCTCAAATCCGACGCGTACCATGAAGGAGAGCGCTTCGCGAAAACTTCCAAACTTGAAGGACTTCGTCAGCGCGTCGTTTTCCGCCTTCCATCCGGGTAAAACTCCCACGGCGTCAGCGATTTCAGCGGAGCTCAGCGATTTTGCCATGCCGAAAAGAATCCCTCGAATCGCCCCTTGTCAAATTTCGCGGTGCTGACCTAAATCGATCCCTCACATGACGTCACCCGTCCCGGCCAAAATTCCCCAACACATCGCCATCATCATGGACGGGAATGGGCGCTGGGCCAAACAACGCGGGTTGCCGCGCTTGGAAGGTCATCGCCGTGGCGTCGAAACCGTCCGCACAGTGGTCGATGCCGCGAGAGAACTGGGCGTCCGCTACATCACGCTTTACGCTTTTTCCGTCGAAAATTGGAAACGCCCAGCCGAGGAAGTTTCCGGTTTGATGGGTTTGCTCGATTACTTCCTGAAACGGGAATTGAACAACCTCATCAAAAACCGCGTGCGCCTGCTGACGATCGGGCGGACTGCGGATCTGCCGGCGAATGTGCAGCGGGAATTGAATCGCGTGATCGAAGCGACGAAGGATTTTTCCGAATGGACACTCGTGCTCGCGCTCAATTACGGCTCGCGCACCGAGGTCGCCGACGCGGCGAAAGCCTACGCAGCAGCCGTCAGTGACGGGCGCGAAAATGCGGACGATTGTTCGTGGGAACGATTCAATCGTTACCTTTATACAGCGGAGATACCTGAGCCCGATTTACTGGTCCGTACTTCCGGGGAACAACGCATGAGTAATTTCCTGATGCTCCAATGCGCCTACTCCGAAATGATTTTCACGCCGGTATTCTGGCCTGATTTCGGCAAAGCCGATCTCCAGGCCGCCATCGACGAATACCACAAACGCGAACGTCGCTACGGTCTCACCACCGAACAAATCAAATCCGAAGCCTGAGCGCCCTCGCCCACCCCCATCCCTTACCGTGCTTTCCCGCATTTTCAGCACCCTGCTTCTCTGGAGCGTCCTTCTCGGCAGCCTTTATTTTCTCGGCTCCCACGCCGCGGTGGGGTTGATCACGATCCTCTCCGCGCTGACGCTCCACGAGTTTTATGGGATGACGCGCAAAATGGGCCTGAAGCCCTTTCATTGGATGGGAGTCAGCATCGGGGTGCTGATGACCTCGGTTCCCTACTATCTCGGCCTCTATCTTGAGGCTCCGGACTTGGGACAAAGCATTCCCGCCGGTCTGGTGGTGGCGACGCTGATCATTTCCTGCGCGCGCTCCCTCGGCGAACGCGACGTCAGCAATCGCGTCGAGAGTATCGCGGCCACCGTCATCGGCGTGCTCTACATTCCATTTCTACTGCAATTCCTCGTCGGTATTCTGATGCGCGACACGGACAATGGCGACAATCTCACGCTCTGCCTATGGGTCGTCGCGGTCTCAAAGTTCTGCGATGTGGGCGCGTTGCTTACCGGTCTCGCCATCGGCCGGCATAAGATGGCGCCAAGCATCAGCCCGAAGAAAACCTGGGAAGGCGCTGTCGGCGGAGTTCTCATTTCTGCCGGAGTGGGTGCGGCCATCGCTTATTTCGCGCCAGATCGTTTTCCCGTGGAAATGACCCCGCTCGTCGCGGCGCTGATCGCGGTGCCACTGGCGATTGTCACCATCATTTCCGATCTAATCGAATCCGCAGTTAAACGTCGCGCCGACACGAAGGATACCGGCGCGCTGATTCCCGGAATTGGCGGAGCGTTCGATTTGACGGACAGCCTGATTCTCACGGCTCCGGTCGCCTACTTCATTTTTCTTTTTCTGGAATGAGCCGCCATCAGCGTCGCGATCAGCCGCGTTTTCCAAGTAGCATTCGTCCCTTGTGATAGCTGCCCCGATCAAACGACGCATTGTCCTGCTTGGCGCCACCGGTTCGATCGGTGAAAGCACCCTTCGCGTCATCGCAGCGCAAAGCGATCGGCTCGAACTCGTCGGCATCGCCGCTCACGGTAATCACGCGCGCCTCGGCGAAATCGCCCGAAAGTGGAATGTTCGACACGTCGGCGTTTACGATGAAACGGCGTATGCCGCCGCGCAAAAAAGCGGGAATTTTCCCACCGGGACAAAATTTTACGGCGGTCCCAATGGCCTCTGTGAACTCGCCACACTCAACGACGCCGACGTGGTTCTCATCGCGGTGGTTGGAACCGCCGGGTTGCAACCCGCGCTGGCCGCGATTGCCGCCAAGAAAACCATCGCGCTCGCCTCAAAGGAAATCCTCGTGCTCGCCGGCAAGTTCATCATGGACGCCGCGCGTGCTAGCGGCAGCCGTTTGCTGCCCGTGGACAGCGAACACAACGCGGTTTTTCAATGTCTCGAGGGACATCGCTCAAGTGACGTGCGGCGATTGGTCTTAACCGCGTCGGGTGGGGCCTTCCGCGACTGGCCGATGGAAAAGCTCGCCCACGTCACGCCGGCAGACGCTCTCAAACACCCGAACTGGGCGATGGGGCCGAAAATCACCGTCGACTCCGCCACGCTCGCGAACAAGGGCCTCGAGTTGATCGAAGCGCAATGCCTCTTTGGCTTGCGCGCTGACCAATGCGAAGCGGTCCTCCATGCGCAGAGCACGGTGCACTGTCTGGTTGAGTTTAACGACGGCTCATTGCTCGCCCAGCTTTGTCCGCCCTCGATGACTTTTCCCATCCAGCACGCGTTGCTTTATCCGGACCGGGCAACCGTCGGGACCGATGCCGCGCTCCCGTTGGATAGGATTTTCTCGTTGGATTTCCGGCCGGTGGATGAAGTGCGTTATCCATGTTTGCGCTTGGCCCGTGAATCGATGACGGCCGGCGGAGTCGCGCCCGCCATTTTTAACGCCGCCAATGAGGTTGCGGTAGCGGCGTTTCTGCAAAAACGGCTCCCGTTCCTTGCGATCCCCGAAATTGTCGATAAAACTTTGGCTACGGTTGGCACCTTTGAACCAGAAACGCTG
Organism: Verrucomicrobiota bacterium; assembly: GCA_041691855.1. GTDB lineage: Bacteria > Verrucomicrobiota > Verrucomicrobiia > Opitutales > Opitutaceae > Lacunisphaera. The sequence goes on from JBEPTW010000071.1 coordinate 5,506, forward strand.
GATCAGGTCTTGGCCGTGGATGCCGCAGCCCGTCAAACCGCCGCCAATTTTATTTCCCCGTAATGTCATCAGAAATCTTTAGCTCACTGTTCAGCAGCGCCTGGTCGCTGGTTCTCATCATCGTTTTTTTCGGGGGCTCAATTTTCGTCCATGAACTCGGCCACTTTCTGGCGGCTCGCCGGCGCGGTGTTAAAGTGACGCGATTCTCGATTGGCTTCGGTCCCGCGATTTGGTCGCACGTCGCGAAGGATGGCGTGGAATACCGGCTCTCGTGGATTCCGCTCGGCGGTTACGTCGCGCTGCCGCAACTCGCGGACATGGCCGCGATCGAAGGCGACGCCGAGGTCACTGAACCGCTGCCGCCACTCAGCTACACGACCAAAGTGATCGTCTTTCTCGCCGGTGCTTTTTTCAACGTCCTGTTCGCGATCGTGCTCGCGACGATCGTCTGGTTCGTCGGCCAGCCAACAATCTCCGACCTCGAAACCACGCAGGTCGGTGTGGTTCAGCCGACCCTTAAATTGTCCGACGGACAGACCGTGCCGAGTCCTGCGATGGAAGCGGGCGTGCGGCCCGGAGACAAGGTCGTCTCGGTCGACGGTACCAAGGTCAATAACTTCGACGACATCATGACCAATATCTTCCTCGGCCATGGACGCAGTGAAGACAGCCGCAGAAAGTGCGAATTGGTCATCGAACGCGATGGGAAGAAGATCGCTCTCACCCTTTATCCGCGTCTCGTCAGCGATGAAAAAGTCCGCTTCGTCGGAATCGAGCCGGCGGATGATCTTTCCGTCGAGAGCGTATCGGATGGAGATCCTGCCCAGCAGGCGGGAGTTCGCGCGGGGGATCGGATCGTCGCAATCGACGGGAAGCCAGTGTACATCCGCTCCCTCGTTAGTGACCACCTCGCCGAAAATCCGAAACGCGCCACCGAATTTACCTTCCTGCGGGATGGAAAAGAAATCAAAATCCCGATTTTTCCGCGCCTGACCAAGGACGAACGAACGCAAAAAAATGTATTCCGCGTCGGCATTCGCTACCACGACCCGGTCGTGATTATTCACCCCACGCCATTTGCCCAGATTTCAGAGAGTGCCATGGGAATGTACCGGTCCATCAGCGCCATTCTCAGTCCCGGTTCGGACATCGGACTCTCAAAACTCTCCGGACCGATCGGAATCGCGCGTGAATTTCATCGTCAGGCCCAGTGGGATTTTCGCCGCGTCCTGTGGTTTACGATCCTCATCAATATCAATCTAGCGATCTTCAACCTGCTGCCGATTCCGGTGCTCGATGGCGGTCATATTTTATTTGCCACCATCGGCAAAATCCGGGGCCGGGCACTCCCGGTCAACCTGATCGCGACCGCGCAAAGCATCTTCATTGTCCTGCTCCTTTCGATGATGCTCTATGTGACTGTCTTTGGCGACTTACGCCGCTGGGTGAGCGAATCCCACGTCGATGCGGAATCGACGGGCGCAGCCAACGATTCCCCTAAAATCGCCCCGCAACCCGCGAAGCCCTAATTGGCAGGTCCCGTCCGTGCCGTTCACCGGAAATGAACTTTGAGGCTGGCGCAATTAGCCGCGGTAAATTGAAATCCCGCCATGTCCTATTGCGCCTCCCGCTTTCACACGATTCGCCGCCAGACCGTCGAAGTACAGGTCGGTAGCGTTGGCGTCGGCGGGGCGAATCCGATTCGCATTCAATCGATGACGACGAGCGACACCCAAGACGTCGCCGCCACGGTCAAACAATCCATCGCGCTCGCGGAAGTCGGTTGCGAAATCGTGCGCATTACCGCGCCAAACGTCGCCGCCGCCAAATGCCTCAAGGAAATCCGCACGCAATTTTCCGCCGCCGGTTTCGCGCACATTCCGCTGGTCGCGGATATTCACTTCCTGCCGTCGGCCGCGATGGAAGCGGTCGAGCACGTTGAGAAAGTTCGGGTGAATCCAGGCAATTACGCGGACAAAAAGAAATTTGCCGTAAAGGAATACACCGATTCCGACTACGACCACGAGTTGGAGCGCCTGCACGAATCGTTTTCGCCGCTGGTCAAGCGCAGCAAGGAGCTCGGCCGCGCCATGCGAATCGGCACGAACCATGGATCGCTTTCCGATCGCATCATGAACCGTTACGGCGACACGCCGCTCGGCATGGTGGAAAGCGCCCTCGAATTTCTCCGCATCGCTCGCACTCACGATTACCACGCCATCATGCTATCGATGAAAGCGAGCAATCCCAAGGTCATGATCCAGGCCTACCGCCTGCTCGTGGAGCGCATGCAGCAGGAAGAAATGCGTTATCCGCTGCATCTCGGCGTGACCGAAGCCGGCGACGGCGAGGACGGACGCATCAAGTCGGCGATCGGCATCGGCAGTCTTTTGCTCGACGGACTTGGCGACACCATCCGGGTTTCGCTGACGGAGGATTCCGTTTATGAAATCCCCGTCGCGCGGGCGATCGCGGACAAAGCGATGAACTTATGGAACGCGCCCCATCCCGAAGGCCGCACCTCGCCCACGACCGATTGCATCGATCCCTTTCATTTCAGTCGGCGCGAAACCACCCGGCTGGAACTCTCGCCCAAGTGCATCGTCGGTCCGGAACAACCGCCGCGCGTCGTTGTGCGAACGTCGCTCGCCGCCCTCGAAGACACCGCGAAACAACTCGCCGCGCCGCGCCTGATCGACACACCTGCCGAAGGAATTCTTCTCAGCCTCAATTCAAAGGAAGATCTCGTCAAATTGAAGGACTTGGCCGCGCGCGTTACCCTTCCGGTGGATTTTCTCGCGCTCGAAATCGCCCCGACTCTCACTCCCGCCGATCTGGACTCGTCGCTGGCCGCAAGCGCGCGCCGCGTGATAATCGTTCGCCAGTTCGGCGCGGGTGAAACGACGCTGCTAGAGGAATTCGTCACGGCCGTACGCCGGCACGGACATTTTCTCGCCGTTGAAATCGATCCGGAAAATTTCAATGCCTGCGAGGGAATTCTGCGCGAACTTGGGACCGGCAATTTGGTGTTCACGCTTTCCCACCGCAGTTCGAATTCGGTTGCCGGTCATGCCATCGGCGCCGTCCGCCGATTGCTCGAGCAGTTGAAAAATGCCGGGTTGAACGCGCCGTTCTGGATTCGCAACACCTCGGAAACCGCAGTGCAAGGCGACAATAGTTTTCTCTCGAAACTGCTCGAGGCCAGCTTCCTCACTGGTAGCCTGCTCTGCGATGGGGTTGGTGCATTCGTGAGCATTGAAACCGAAGCCGACGTCACCCGCGCGACGAAGCTGAGTTACAATGTGCTGCAAGGCGCGGGCGCGCGAATTTCGAAAACGGAATTTGTCGCCTGCCCCAGCTGCGGGCGAACGCTCTTCGATCTCCAATCGACGACGCAACGCATCCGCGCACAGACGGGACATCTCAAGGGCGTGAAAATCGCGATCATGGGCTGCATCGTGAATGGCCCCGGAGAAATGGCCGACGCGGATTTCGGCTACGTCGGCGGCGCGCCCGGGAAGATCAATCTCTACGTCGGCAAAAATTGCGTGCAGTATAATATTCCCCAAGCGGAGGCCGATGCGCGCTTGATCGCGCTCATCCGCGAGCATGGAAAATGGGCCGATCCGGAGCCACATCAGCTCGCGAACGCGTGATTTCCTGACGTTTCAGAGGAGAAAACGCGACCGACACCCGCGTTCTTTTTCGCAACAAAAAAAGCGGAAAAGTTATGCGCGAAAAAGGTGTGAACAACATGTCGGAAAGTTGCGCTTGAAAGACCTTTTTTGATTCACGTTATTCGCAAAGTAATTTTTAACGTTCTTCCTCGGAACTGTTCTTTGCCAACTTCGCAGCGCACATCGTTTATCGGCTCTCTCAGGGTTGTCCCTACACGCTGGCCACAAATCACTTTCGCAACGCAGCCTGAAGCTGCCGAACTAGTGGTGGCCGGATCACTATTTTCCCCCAAGAGCAGCGGTTTCGAGACGGCAAAGCGAGTGTTGGCGCAAATGCAGTTGCCGAGTTGTGAATAAACCGTCCCTATCCCGCCCCACACATGCCTCCAGCCCCACTCCAGACCAGTCTCTGGGAAACCGTCAAATGCGACCTGAAGGAGTTATTTCCCGACGATGTGTTTCAGATGTGGTTTCAACCCATGACCTGCCTCGACGCAGGTGAAGATTCGTTGATCCTCGGAGTGCCAAATGATTTTGCCGCGATCTGGATCCACGACAATTACCTCGATTTAATCTCGCAACGCGTGCGGATCGCCACCGGTCGCATGGTGAATGTCAGCCTGAAGAAACTGGAAAACGCAGCCAACGCCTCCGGTTCGCGTCCGCCCATGGCCGACGCCAAAAGCAAGCCCGTCCCGGCGAAACGTCCCGGCGTTCGCTACGATGAACGCCTAGCAGCGGCCGGTTCACTCAATCCGCGCAACACCTTCGAGACGTTCGTCGTCGGAGCAAACAACCAGCTCGCCCACGCCGCCTCGTTAGCCGTCGCGCAGGCCCCGGCGCAGGCCTACAATCCCCTTTTCATCCACGGCGCCACCGGACTCGGCAAAACCCACCTGATGCACGCGGTCGGGCACAGCATCCTCCAGCGGAATCCGGAGGCCAAAGTGGCTTACCTCTCCACCGAGAAGTTCACCAACGAATATATCCACGCCATCCAGGAAAACGCCCTGACCAAGTTCCGCCAACGTTACCGCAGCGTGGACGTTTTACTGGTCGACGATGTGCAATTCCTCGCCGGCAAGGAACGCATCCAGGAGGAATTTTTCCACACCTTCAACGATCTGTTCGAATCGCAAAAACAGATCATCATCTCCAGCGATCGGCCCGTGGCTGAGATTGCGACATTGGAAGCCCGCTTGGTTTCCCGTTTTCAGTGGGGTTTGTCCGCCGACATCCAGTCGCCCGACTTCGAGACCCGCGTCGCCATTCTCAAAACCAAAGCGGCCACGCACAAGATCGACCTCCCGATGCCCGTGATTGAGTTCATGGCGCAGCATATTTCGAAAAATATCCGCCGCTTGGAAGGCGCGCTGATCAAGGTTTCCAGTTATGCCGCACTCACCGGCAAAGTGCTTGATCTCGCCACAGCGGAGCATCTCCTGAAGGATGTCTTGATGGAAGAGGCCCAGAATCGCCTCAATATCGAGGGCATTCAAAAGCGCGTGGCTGACCATTTTCAAATCCGTCATTCCGATATGACGAGCAAGCGCCGGCCCAACGCGATCGCCTTTCCCCGCCAGATTGCGATGTATCTCAGCCGTCAACTCACCCGCCACTCCCTGCAGGAAATCGGCGAAGCGTTCGGCGGACGCGACCACGGCACGGTCATCCATGCGGTGAAGACCGTGGAAAACATGATGGATCAGGACCACTCGGTGAAGGGCAGCGTCGATTTCCTTAAAGCCCAACTGGCCAAATGACGATGCGTCCCCGGTGACAAACCGACGACTTTGAGGGCTTGGCGAGTTGCCAAGCCCTTTTTCTTTATTAAGGTCAGCCCTGATCACTTCCATGACACTTACTCCCGAACAAAAGCAATCCGTCGCCGCGTGGGTCGCGGCCGGCGACAATCTTTCCATCGTTCAGAAAAAAATGTCCGACCAGTTCAAAGTTTCGATGACCTACATGGACGTCCGTTTTCTCGTGGACGACTTGGGGCTCGAGCTGAAAAACGCCGCTCCCAAGGCTGATGCGTCAGACGTCACGAAGGCACCAGCCGCCAGGACTGCAGTACCACATGCGCCCGCGACGAATGAACCCGGCGAGGACGACCTTCCCGCCGACGATTTGGTTGACGGCGAAACGGCCGATCCAGCGGCAGCACCAGCGGGAGCAGGTGGCGTGACCTTGGAACTGGACCGCATCATGCGTCCGGGCACGGCGGTCAGCGGAACAGTGACGTTCAGCGATGGGGTTTCCGGTAAATGGGCCTTGGATCACCAAGGTCGCCTGATGCTCGACACGGCGCAAAAGGGATACCAGCCCAGCGCGCCGGACGTGCAGTCCTTCCAGCGCGAACTACAAACCCAGTTGCAACGACAGGGTTACTAGCCCACAGGGGAATTTGACGCGATCAAGGTCCTTCTTCAGGATCGTCGCCACGAATGGCTCCGTCGCCTGCGTAAGGCCCATCGTCGACGTCCGCCCAACGAGCGCGATCGCCCGATGACACAAATTCGGATCGTCGACCCGCGTGTTTCTCCGGTTTTAATTTTCTGCGGAACTCCGACGGCCATGAGGATGATCTATGCACTGCGGATACCGCAGCCGCAAAACGAAGTTTGCTACGAATAACCGCGGCTGGTTTTCATCGTGCGAGCGACCGCAACTTCTCCATGCCGAAACCCATCAGCCTCATCGTCGCCTGCACGGAGAATCGCGTCATCGGCAACGGTCGTCGTCTGCCGTTTCAGGTCCCCGAGGACAATGCGTGGTTCGCCGCAAAAACTGCCGGCTGTGTCGTCATTCTCGGGCGCGTTTCATTCGAGGTCTGGCCAGCGGCGCAGACTGGCGGGCGCCAACCCGTGGTGGTCACCCGCGACTTGTCCTTGGCAACCACTGGCGTCCGGGTCGCCGCGACCGTAACCGAAGCGTTGGCCATCGCGCAAACGCTCCCGGGCGAAATCATGGTTTGCGGCGGCGAACGCATTTACGAGGAAACCCTGCCTCTTGCACAGCGACTATTCTTGACGCTCGTGCATGTTGAGTTGCCGGGCGACGTACTATTTCCCGAATGGCGCAACTACCTCTGGCGGGAAACTTGGAAACGCGAAAGCAAGGACGCAAATTTCTGCTACACCTTTTCGGTCTTGGAAAAATGAGCACCAGATTTCGCGAGCGCCGCGTGGGCGGTCGCCGTCGGAATATATTTTTCCGCCCATGGACGCAGCCCATTCTTCTCGGCGTCCGTTAATGGCCTCACCACTTTCGCCGGAGAACCGAGAATCATCGAACCCGGCGGAGCGATAAACCGCTGAGTGACGAGCGCGTTTGCCCCCACAATACAGCGGTCGCCAATCTTCGCGCCATCGAGAATCGTCGCGCCCATCCCGATCAAACATTCGTCACCAATCTCACACGCGTGAATGATGGCGCCATGCCCAATCGTGCAATAGCGCCCGATTTTCACGCCAAAGTCATCCGCGAGGTGAACCACCGCGAGATCCTGGATATTCGTACCCTCGGCAATCTCGATGGAATTGATATCCCCACGCAGCACCGCCCCGTACCACACGCTGGTTTTTGCACCGAGCGTAACATCGCCGATGACCGTTGCGTTTGCGGCGATAAAAAACGCCATTGCGACGTCGGGAGTTTTGCCCAAATGACGGGTCAATCTCTCTTGAATATCCATCGCGTCACATTGCGCCGATGGACGCCAGCTGCCAAGCACCGACACCGAGACGAAACGCTTATTTCGACCGGGACCGGAGCTCACTGCCCCCCAGCCATACAATAAATCCCAACATGCACACCACCGCCACCGCCGCAGCGGCGATTGAAGTTCCAACAAGGAGCACGGCTTCGATGAGATTAAGCGTCACGAGGAGAGGTCGGTGAATTCTGATTCTCTGACGCGCATCTCCAAAAAAGGTTTCTCAGGTTTGCGTTAATTTGGACCGTTTAGGTATTCATCCCTATGGGAAAACTGACCGATAGCCTTTCCGTCGGGTTACTTTTCTTTCGAGTACGCCACGCCGATGGCAGTGGGTGCCCGCGCTCGGCCAACAAAACCCGCGAGCAGCAAGACTGTGAGAATATACGGCAGCGCTAAAATAAACTGCACCGGCACGACGCCAATCACGGGGATCGATACGCCTTGCAACCGCACCGCCAGTGCATCGGTGAAGGCAAACAAGAGACACGCCGCGAGCGTCGGATACGGTCGCCATTTGCCAAAAATCAGGGCGGCCAGCGCCAGATAACCTTTGCCCGCCGTCATATCGCGGACGAAACCAGAACTCGCAGCGACAGAAAGATAGGTACCCGCAATCCCGCACAGCGCCCCCGAAATGATCATCGCCCGATAGCGCAGGAGATTCACTGAAATCCCCGCCGTATCCACCGCCTGCGGGTTTTCACCCACGGCTCGAAGCCGCAGCCCAAACCGGGTGCGGTACAGCAACCAAGCGGCGGACGGCACCGCGATTGCCGCCAGATAAACGATTCCATTGTGACCGCTCAGCAATTCCGAATAGAGCAGTCCGGGAAACGGCATCGCATGCGCCGCTTTTGTCCAAGGCCACGTGATCTCCGTGAAACGTTGTCCAACCGCATCGAGCTGCGGCGTCTGTCCACCAAGATTGAACCACGCCAGCGCCAGTGTGGGTGCGAGGCCACTCACCATGATGTTCACCGCCATCGCAGCCACGACCTGATTTCCGCGATAAGTCACGCAGGCCAAACCCAACAACAACGACAACGCAATCGACGTCGCCATTCCCGCTCCCAGTCCCAGCCACGCCGAACCCGTGACAGCGGAAACCGCCGCCGCCGCGAAAGCCGCGCCCAACATTTTTCCCTCGAGCCCCAAATCAATGACGCCCGCCCGTTCGGAAAACATGCCGCCCAGCGCCGCGAGCAAAAGCGGCGTGGCGACGCGAATCGTCGCGGCGAGCAACAACACGATGAGCGTATAAGTTTCCATCAGGATTCCACGCTCCCTCGTTCAGCACGCCGACCCAGCAACGCGGTCAGCGGTCGGCGAAACATGTTTTCCAACGCCCCGCAGAATAAAATCACGAGACCTTGTATCACCACAACCATGTCACGATTGATGTGCGGCAGGTCGAACGTTAGTTGCGAACCGCCTTGGTAGAGCGCACCAAACAAAACGGCGGAAAGAAAAATCCCCACTGGATGATTGCGCCCCATCAAAGCGACCGCGATCCCCACAAATCCCGCGCCGCCCGGAAAATCGATCAGGATGCGATGCTGCGAACCCATCAGTTCATTCAACCCCAGACCGCCAGCCAACGCCCCCGAAAGCACCATCGCCAGCATCGTCATACCCGAGGGAGATATCCCGGCATAAAGCGCAGCAGTCGGATTTTGGCCGGCCACGCGCAACGCATAACCCCATCGCGTTCGCCAGAGGAATAACCACACTAAAACCGATGCGATCACCGCGAAAACGAAGGCGAGATTCCAAGGCGTGGGCGCAAAATTAATTCCGATCTTCGCCAGCATTTCATTCGCCAACGGCATCCAAGAGGTCGCGGCAAACTCGCGGGTTTCCGGCGACTGCTGGCCGGGGTTGATCAACACATTGACCAACAGGTAAGTCATCAGCGACGACGCGATAAAGTTGAACATAATCGTCGTGATCACCACATGGCTACCGCGTTTCGCCTGCAGCCATCCGGGCAAAAAAGCCCACGCCGCCCCGAAGCCAGCAGCAGCAAGAATCGCCAGCGGCAGGATCGCCCAAAACGGCCAGTTGCCGAACCATAAACAAACCAACCCCGCACCCAAGCCGCCAATGTACGCCTGCCCTTCGGCGCCAATATTGAAAAGCCCCGCATGAAACGCGACGGCCACAGCGAGCCCCGTGAAAATAAAATTCGTCGCGTAGAAAAGGGAATAACCGATCGACTCCTGCGAGCCGAACGCGCCATCCACGAGTAGCTTCATCGCCTGCCACGGACTCTCTCCCAACAAGGCAATTACCCCCGCTGAAATCAACAACGCCGCGATCAACCCCAACAGCGGCAGCAGCAACAGATCGGCCCAGCGTGGGAGTTCTTTGCTCGTCGTGTTCATCAAAAAAATCTTTCCCACAAAATCACGCCCCCGCTCCTTTTACCCCGGCCATGAGCAGCCCGATTTTTTCCTCTGTCGCCTCCTCACGGGAAAGTTCGCCAACGATTTCGCCCCCAGCCATCACCAAAATGCGATCAGCCAGACCGAGGATTTCATCGAGTTCCGCGGATACCAACAACAACCCTTTGCCTGCGTCGCGCAACGCTACCAGGCGCTGGTGAATGAACTCGATCGCGCCGATGTCGACGCCGCGCGTGGGTTGACCGACAAGCAATACCTTCGGATCGCAATCCACCTCGCGCGCGATCACGAGCTTCTGTTGATTGCCTCCGGAAAAAGCGGACATGCGCAATGCCGGCACACGAGGGCGCACATCGTAGTCCGCCATTTTTTGCTCACAATCGGCGGCGATTGATCGATCGTCCAAAAATATTCCGCGATTAAAATCCGCCCGATCCTGGTAGCCAAGGATGAGATTCGCCTGCGCGCTGAACCCAGCCACCACGCCAACCCGGAGGCGATCTTCGGGCACATGGGCAAGTCCCCGCTTGCGCCGTTCATGCGGATCAAGCCGATCCGCCACCAGATCGGAACCACCGAATAAAATCTTCCCACTCGCTGGCTGTCGCATCCCAGAAAGGACTTCCAACAGTTCCGACTGTCCATTGCCCGCTACTCCCGCCACCCCCACGATCTCTCCGGCCCGCAGGTCAAAACTGGTGTTCTTCAGTCGCACCACACCATGTTGATCGCGCACTTCGATATTTCTCATCGACAGCAATACGTCGCCCGGTCGCGCGGGACTTTTATCGACTTTCAAAAGCACCGCGCGACCCACCATTTTTTCCGCCAGCTCACGCGGCGAAGTTGTCGCCGTTTCCACCTCTGCCGCCACCGCACCCTGACGCATCACGGTGACCCGGTCGGTGATCGCCATGATCTCGCGTAATTTGTGCGTCACCAGCAGCATCGTTTTTCCCCCGTCGCGCAGCCGGCGCAGTACGAGAAAAAACTGATCGACTTCCCGCGGCGTGAGCACGGCGGTCGGCTCGTCGAGAATTAAAATATCTGCGCCCCGATACAGCGCCTTTAAAATCTCAACCCGCTGCTGAATTCCCACCGGGAGATCTTCCATCATCGCATCAAGCGGAACCTCCAGTCCGTAGTCGCGACCGAGTTGGGCCAATTCATTTCTCGCCCGATGCAGACCTTTCGCCAGCAGCGCACCGCCCTCCACGCCAAGGATAATGTTTTCCAGCACCGTGAAATTCTCCACGAGCATGAAATGTTGGTGAACCATCCCGATTCCCGCCGCGATTGCGTCCTGCGATGAATGGATTTGTACCGGTCGGCCGTTAACCAAAATTTCGCCCGCGTCCGCCCGGTGAAATCCGTAAACGATATTCATTGCCGTGGATTTTCCCGCGCCATTTTCGCCGATTAATCCGTGCACCGAACCAGCCCTTACGACAAACGAGACGGCACGGTTGGCGTGCACGGGACCGAAGCGCTTGTCGATCCCACGCAATTCAAGCGCAGATGACCGGCCAGCGGCTGGGAAGTCAGCCGTCATGCCCGCAATCGACCATCGCCCATCATCTGTCCGCGATTCCCGGTCATTCTGATTTCTTCGCGATATCCAGAAGGAAAAAACATGGTGGAATCTCGCGGGGGAATTACTGCGCCTTGTATTCTGAAACCTTGATCTTGCCGCTGATGATAGCGGCCTTGGCCTGATCAATTTTCTGTTTCATCTCCGGCGTAAGAATCCCGCGATTAAATTCGTCATAGGAATAATCGACGCCTTCCTCGGCGAGCCCAAGGACAACCTGCCCCGGTTTCCAAGTGCCGTCTTTCTCCCTCATGAACGCCTTGTAGGTAGCGACATCGACCCGCTTAACGGCGGAAGTCAGCACACTGCCGGGATGCAGGTAATCCTGATTGCTGTCACAACCGATGCTCAGTTTTCCTTCGTCTTTGGCCGCCTGCATCACGCCGATGCCCGTCGCGCCCGCGGCATGGAAAACTACATCCGCACCGCGACCAAATTGGCTTTTCGCCAACTCCGCTCCCTTCGTCGGATCGCCCCATGCCGCCGGCGTAGAACCGGTCATATTCTGAAACACCTCCGCAGTGGGATTCACATACTTCACGCCCTCGACGTACCCGACCGCAAATTTACGGATCAATGGAATATCCATTCCTCCTACAAAACCGACTTTGCCAGTTTTTGACGCGAGGGCTGCGGCCATGCCGCAGAGAAACGACGACTCCTGCTCGCGAAAGTTTACCGACTGTACATTCGGCAGATCGACAACTCCATCCACGAGCGTGAACTTCACCTGCGGGTACTGCTTCGCCACTCGTTCCACCGCTGACGCCTGGGTGAAACCGATGGCCACAATAATGGTGGCTCCGCGCCGCGCCATTTGCTGCATGACTTGCTCGCGTTGCGCAGCGTTCGTAACCTCAAACTCGCGAATAGGAATGCCGGTTTCCTTCGTGAAACGCGCCGCGCCTTCGGCCGCGGATTGATTAAAGGAACGATCAAACTTCCCTCCAAAATCATAGACGATGGCCGGAGAAAAATCCTTCGCCGTGGCGAGGATGACAGTTGAAAGCGCAGCGACGCCCGCCAGCCAAATGGAAATTCGAGAGGAAAAGATCATGAACGCCGTACCGATTGATAGTACGTCGCGACGCTGCGACAATGCGGCGGCCAATTCAATCACAGACGTCGGCG
>JBEPTW010000072.1:0-17999 GCA_041691855.1 Verrucomicrobiota bacterium
GGGCTTGCGCCGGCCTCGCGCGCGAAAAACGGCACGGCGCAAGCGACGGCCCTACAGCAAGCGACGCAAGTTATTTCCCAGACACGCCCTAATCAACAAAGGAGACGCGCCGTCGCCTACCGCTGTAGTTGGTCGAGCGCTTGGTCGAGCGATTCAGCGACGATGGGTTTTGTGAGATGGACCATGAACCCTGCATCGCGAGTTCGATCCATGTCCTCTTCCATGCCGTAGCCAGTCAAAGCGATCCCGCGGACGTCCCCGGCCGATTTCATTTCCCGCATCAATTCGAAACCATTCCCGTCCGGCAAACCGATGTCCGAAATCAAAAAATCGAACTGTTCGCTCGCGATGAGCGAACGCGCCGCCGCCACCGAACTCGCGAGCGAAACATCGTAATGGCGGGATTTCAGCAGGATCGCGAGTGCCGCCCGACTGGGATCGTGATCTTCGACCAACAGTACTTTCCGCCGCAACCGACCCGCCGAAAATGGTGCTTTGCTTCCAATTGTGGGCAGCGATGGACGCGCCACCACTTCCCCATCGCCAGCCAGCAACGGCAACTCGACGGTGAACGTGGCGCCTTTGCCTGGTCCCTCACTTCGCGCAATCAGCCTCCCACCGTGCAATTCAATGAGCGTCTTGGAAATCGTCAGCCCCAAGCCCAGCCCACCGAACCGATGCGCGCCTCCCGGAGTGGCGTGATCGCCCTGTGCAAACGCATCGTAAATCCGTTCGATTTCAGCCGCTGACAATCCGATGCCGCTGTCCGTGACCGAAACCGCAATCGTGTCCGTACTCCCGTCGATCTTCACGGCGACGGAAATAGTCCCGTCGCGCGGCGTAAATTTCACGGCGTTCTTCAGCACGTTCCAAAAAACTTGCTGGAGGCGCACCGCGTCGGCGGCCACGCGCGAACGCTGGTTGCCCCAATCGAGCGTCAACGCGATCTGCTTTTCCGCCATATCCGTGCGGACGGTCGTGAGCGCGTCCTCGACGATGGCTCGAAGATTCACCGGCTTGATATCGACGGACATTTTGCCGTGCGTGATCTTCGTCAAGTCGAGCAGATCATCAATCAAGCGCGCCTCGAGTTCGACGTTTTGGCGGATCGTGGCGAAATGCGCTCGCGCCTGTTCAGGGAACGCCGGATTTCCCGCCGCCTCGCTCGCGAGCAGTAGAACTGGATTAAGTGGCGTGCGCAGTTCGTGGGAGAGTGCCGCGAGGAAATTATCCTTCGCGCGTCCGGCGCGTTCTGCGGCGTCGCGGGCCTCGCGGAGGGCGGCGGTGCGGGCATCGACGCGAAATTCCAACTCATCGTTGGTTTCGCGGAGCGCACGTTCGGCCGCCGTGCGTTGGGCGATTTCTTTTTCCAACGCGATGTTGCTATTGCGGAGCGCAGTTGTCTTGCGGTGCAGATCGACAAATACCGCGACCTTTGACCGGAGCACCTGGGAGTTGGCAGGCTTCGTGAGATAATCCACCGCGCCCACATTATAACTCTCCAGCATGCGCCGTTCGTCGTCGTAGAAAGCAGTTAAAAAGATAATCGGGATATGCTGCGTGCGTTCCCGTTGCTTGATGAGGTGCGCCAGCTCGATGCCGCCGGTACCGGGCATTTGGACGTCCATCACGATCACCGCGAACTCATCGTGCAACAACGCCAGCAGTGCCTCCTCCGCCTTGGCGGCGCGGACCAAACGGTACTCGGGTGATTGCAGCACTCCCTCCAGCACCTCGAGATTCCGAGGTTCGTCGTCAACGAGCAGGATATTTACGGGCGATAGAATCACGTGGAAAGCTTGACCGGTCGCTTCAGTTTAAAGCGGGGACAAGTTTGCAATTGGGAATGAACGGGAGACGTGGCGCAAAGGTTTTTCTGTTCAACACGGATGAGGCAGCTTTTTAGACCACAGTTTGGTTGCCTAGTTCGCGTCAAAATCCAAGCGTCGCGGGGTGTTTTCCAAAAACTTCCTCATTGGCCAGCGCATCGGCGTTGGGTTTTCCGTCTCCTTTGTCGTCCTGTTGGTCATCGGCTTTTTCAGTCTCCGGAATTTCGAGGAGATGCAGCGGGAATCCCTCCGGGTTAACCACACGATGGAGGTGATCGCGGAGATCAATCTCCTCAACGAATCCATCTCCCGCCTCGAGTCCTCCGCGCGGGGTTATGTGCTGTCGGGTGATTCCACCCTGAAAAGCGACCTCACGGTCCAGCGCGCCACGACCCAAATTTCCCTCCGAAAACTCCGTATGCTGGCGGCGGGAGACTCCGCGCAAATCGCGCGACTCGACCGGGTCGAAACGCTGTTCGTCGATCGCGTCGACAAAACCCAGCAACTTGTCGGCCTCCACGACAATCCGCTGACGGATTCCGACGCGAAGGAAGCCAAGCTGGTCAACGAAGGCCAGCAAATGACCGAGAACCTCCGGGAAATCACCGCGGAGTTGCGCGCCGAGGAGACGCACGCGCTCGCCCTCCGCCAGGAATCCACGGAACGCGCCGCAAGTTTCACCCGGGATTCCGTGATCTACGGCTCGCTCGCCGCCCTTTTGCTCGTCACGTTGACCGGCATCATCCTGGCGCGGAGCATCGTCCGTCCGCTCGTGCAATTGAGCGCGAGCGCGACGCGCATCGGCGAGGGCGATTATGCGCACCGCGTCACCGTCGCCACCGAGGATGAAGTCGGCCACCTCGGCCAGGTGTTCAACCAGATGGCCACCCAAGTCCAGGAGCGTCAGGCGGTGCTTTCAAATCAGGATTGGTTGAAGAGCGGTCTGGCAAAACTCACCACTCTCTTTCAACAACAGCGCGATCCGGTCGCCGTCAGCCACGCCGTACTGGCGGAACTCGCGTCCCTCCTCCACGCGCGTCCGTCCGCGATTTATCGGGTCGGCGGCAATCCCGAGAATCCCATGCTGGAACTTTGTGCGGCGTATGCCGCCGTGAATCCCCCGACGCGAATCGCCCCGGGGGAAGGACTGATCGGCCAGTGTTTCACGGAGAAACGCCGGTTCATTTTGGACGGCGCGCCGCCCGACTATCTTCGGGTGAGTTCGTCGTTGGGCGAAACGAAGCCCGTCACGATCATCGTCGAACCCGTGCGCTTCGAGGGTCAGGTGAAAGCGGTACTGGAACTCGCATCACTCAAGCCGTTCACCGCCCTTCAATTGGAGCTCGTCGAACGCCTCGCGGCCAGCCTCGGAATTGTTTTCCAGAACATCGAATCCATCAACCGGACCGAACAACTGCTCACGCAATCACAGGCGCTGACCGTCCAACTTGAAGAACAGCAGACGGTGCTCGCCGACAAAAATGGCGAACTAGAAGCACAGGCCGACCGTTTGCGGAAATCGGAACAGCTGTTGCAAGAACAACAGGTGGAACTCGCGCAGACAAACGAGGAATTGGAGCAATCCAACTCCGAGATGGAGCAATCCAATGAGGAGCTGGAGGAGAAAACCAACCTGCTCGTGACGCAAAAGCGCGATCTCGAACACTCGAATCGCACCATCGAGCAGGCGCGGGTTGAATTGCAGGAACAAGCGCGCCAGCTATCGATCACGTCGACCTACAAGTCGAACTTCCTCGCGACGATGTCGCACGAATTGCGCACGCCGCTCAACAGCCTGCTCATCCTCGCGCGCCTGCTGGCGGAAAATCGCGGCGAAAATCTCACGACCAAACAAGTCCAGTTTGCCCAGACGATCGAGTCCTCGGGCGCCGATCTGCTCGAGATGATCAACCAGATCCTCGATCTCGCCAAAATCGAATCCGGCACCGTCGAACTCCAGCTGGACGACGTCGCCCCGGTGGAACTGCAGCGCAGCGTCGAGCAACAGTTCCGGCACGTCGCCGACACGAAGCATCTTGAGTTTGATGTCACGCTCGGCGCCGGCCTGCCGGCGCACATTCACACCGACGTGGGCCGGTTGCATCAAGTCATCAAGAACCTCCTCGCCAACGCGTTTAAGTTCACTGAGCGCGGCTCGGTAAAAGTCGAGATTCGCTCAGCTACCACCGGCTGGACGCGCTCCTCCCTCTCGCTGAACAAGGCCGCCGCCGTCATCGCCATTGCAGTTACCGACACCGGCATTGGCATTCCCAAGGAAAAACAGGAAATCATTTTCGAGTCGTTCCAGCAGGCTGACGCCGGAACCGCGCGACGGTTTGGTGGAACCGGCCTCGGCCTTTCGATCAGCCGTGAAATCGCCACGCTGCTCGGCGGCGTGCTGCAACTCGACAGCGACGCCGGGAAAGGCAGTACCTTCACCCTTTTCCTGCCAGCGGTCCTCGATCCGGCCGCGGCGCGCCCGCGAATTACCACGACCACTCCGATTTCCGGACCGGGTTCGCTGATCGCGCCACCGGTTTCCGATGAGCTCGCCACTGACGCACAGGATCTGGAGGAGTTCAGCCTGGACGACGACCGCAATAACATCGTTCCGAGTGACCGCGTGATTCTCATCATCGAGGATGATGACCGATTCGCCAGCATCCTCATCGATTTTTCGCGGGAGAAGGGTTTCAAGGTTCTGGTCGCCAACAGCGCCCGCCGCGCCCTCGCGCTGGCGCAACGTTTCGTGCCGGTCGCGATCACCCTTGATCTCCGGCTGGTGGACGAGGATGGCTGGCTCGTGCTCGACCGGCTCAAGCACGACCAACGTACGCGGCACATTCCCGTTCATGTCATTTCCGTCGATCCCGGCCGCAGCCGCGGCCTTCGCCAAGGCGCGGTTTCCTACCTGCAAAAACCCGTCAGCAAGGAAGCGATCAACGAAATCCTCCAGCAAACCGTCGATTTCATCGAGCGTCCCGTCAAAAATCTGCTCGTGGTCGAGGACGACGCGGTGCAGCGCGAAACGATCCGCGAACTCATCGGCAACAACGATGTCCATACCACTGCGGTCGGCAGCGCCGCCGATGCCTTGGCCGCGCTCGCCGCTGATCGCTACGACTGTGTTGTCATCGACCTGATGTTGCCGGACAAATCGGGAGTTGAGTTGATTCGTGAAATTAACCGTCGCCATGGTCTCCACGCGCCGCCCGTCATCGTTTATACGGGCAAGGATCTCTCGCCGATTGAGGAGACGGAGCTGCGGTCGCTTTCCGAATCGATCATCGTGAAGGATGCGCGTTCGCCCGAGCGACTACTCGACGAAACCGCGTTGTTCCTGCATCGCGTGCAATCCCGCCTGCCCGAAGCCAAGCGCCGCATGCTCGAGCAGGTCCGCAAACAGGACGCCGTTCTCACCGGACGACGAGTGCTGATCGTCGATGACGACGTGCGAAATATTTTCGCCCTGACGGCCGCCCTCGAGGGATACGGCATGATCGTGAAATTTGCCGAGAGCGGCAAAGCGGCGATCGAAATGCTGGAAGCCGAGGCCGATTGCGACGTGGTGCTCATGGACGTCATGATGCCGGAGATGGATGGCAACGAAGCGACGAGGCGTCTGCGGCGCGACAGCCGTTTCGCGAAGTTGCCGATTATCGCTGTGACCGCAAAAGCGATGAAAGGTGACCGGGAACGTTCGATCGAATCCGGCGCGTCTGATTATATTACCAAGCCCGTCGATACTGAAAAACTAATCTCGCTGCTGCGTGTCTGGCTCTATCGGTGAGTAACCGATTCGCCACGCCATGCCGCCATCCGAAACCACAGTTCATCGCGACGTTCCTCCGGACGATTTGGAGGACCTGCGTCTGCTGCTGGAAACCGTGCATGATCGAGCCGGCATGGATTTTCGCGGCTATGCGTATTCGTCGCTGCGCCGACGGGTCGCGCGCGCGGTTTCCGATGCTGGAGCGGCAACGATCACAGGGCTGCATCAACGACTGAAAAGCGACGACAAGTTGCTGCTCGATCTCATCCGGGTCCTTACCGTCCACACCACCGCAATGTTTCGCGATCCGGCATTCTTCCGGATTTTCCGCGAGAAAGTGGTGCCCGTGTTGCGCACGTACCCATTCGTCCGTCTCTGGGTCGCAGGGTGTTCGACCGGCGAGGAGGTTTACTCGCTCGCGATTCTCCTGCACGAAGAGGGCCTCGCGGAACGGTGCCGGATTTACGCCACCGATTTGAGTGACACCGTACTTGACCGCGCGCGCGCCGGAGTTTTCCCGCTCGGGGCGATGCAGGAATATTCCTCGAACTACCAAGCCGCCGGCGGCAAAGTGCCGTTTTCGGATTATTTCACGGCAGATTCTGAATCGGTAATTTTCCGCCGCCACCTGCGCGACAACGTCGTTTTCGGCACGCACAACTTGGTGTCGGATGCATCGTTCAACGAATTCCACGTGATCCTCTGCCGCAATGTCATGATTTATTTCCGACGCGAGTTACAGGAACGTGTGCATAAATTATTTTACGACAGCCTCGTGACGTACGGTTATCTCGGTTTAGGCCGGAGTGAAGCCGTGCGATTCACCGCCCAAGCCCAAGCCTACGAGGCGCTCAGCGGACGGGAACGACTTTTTCGCAAAATCAAATGATCGTCATCGGTGGATCACTTGGCGGCTGCGACGCGTTACGCGAAATTCTGACCCACTTACCAGCGAATTTCGGGCTGCCGATCGCGGTCGTCCTGCACCGTCATCGCGAGAGCAACGACCTCCTCGTTCCCGTGGTGCAGCGAAACTGTCTCCTGCCGGTGGCGGAAGCGGAGGACAAGGAGCCGATCAAAGCCGGGCGCGTTTATTTGTGTCCGGCGGACTATCACCTGCTGATCGACAATGGGTGTTTTGCGCTCTCGACCGACGAGGCGGTGAATTTCGCGCGCCCCTCGATCGATGTGCTTTTTGAATCAGCGGCGGAGTGGCAGCGGCAAAACGTCGTCGCGGTGGTCCTCACCGGTTCCGGTTCCGACGGCGCGCGCGGCGCGCAACGGGTCAAGGAATATGGCGGGACTATTTTCGTGCAGGATCCGAAGGTCGCCGAAGGCCCGTGGATGCCGACGGCGGCGATCACCGCGACCCAAACGCCTTTTATCATGACGCTCGCGGAAATTACCCAAGCCCTGATCGGAGTCGCGGCGCATCGCCAGCATTTACAGTAAGGCCCCGTCGCGCGCGGGCCTTATTTCACCACAATATCATTCCGGACGTCCTTGACGCCCGCGACCTTGGCCGCGATCACGCCAGCTTGGCTCTTTTGCGCGGCATTGTCCACGAAACCGCTCAATTGAACGACGCCCTTAAGTGTGTCGACATTGACGGAGGTTCCCAGCGCCACGCCGTCGCGCACTAACGCGGCTTTTGCTTTTGTCGTGATGACACTGTCGTCGATAAATTCACCCGTGCTGGATTTCGTGAGCGTCGTGGAAACTATGATGTCATTGGAAACATTTTTCACGCCTGGGACTTTGGCCGCGACGGACCCGGCCTCTGATTTTTCAACGACGGTATCGACGAATCCGCTCAGCTGAACCACGCCTTTGAAGGTCTCGACCTTAATCGCACCGCCGGGAGTAGCATCGTTCCGAATGAGCGCGGCCTTCACTTTGGTCGTGATGACGCTATCGTCGATGTACTCGCCGGTGCTGGACGAGGTTGGGGTGCTGGCGCAGCCCGGCGCGAGAATCAACGTGGACGTGGCGACACACAGCAGTGCAAACAGGCGGTAGAGGCTTTTCATGGGTGGGAGGAGAGTGCCCATGATCGCCAGAAGATACCCATTGTCGATCCACCTGTTCCCCCATCCGGGCGATGTTTTTCAAACCCATTCTCCAGCGGAGAAAAAAAGATGCCCGGCCGCACACTCCGAACAGCTTCTCAGCTCGTGGGACGGGCCAGTGCGCTAGGCGCAACGGTTTCACCAAGGGACGGCGACCGGGCAAAGTGATTTTTCAGGTTAACACGTGTCATACCATTATGACCCCGGAATCACCGGAGGCAAAAGAGCAGACAGAACAAATCGTTTCTCGCGCTAACTGAAACTTAGAGACCGATAATTTCAAAATGGGTTTCAAAAGAACGTCCAACCTGCGGACAGACGTAGAAGCTGCCCGCGCGGATTCAACAAAAAATTCCGTTATGCTACACCTATCGTCTCATCTAATGTAAATTTCATGGATTCCCTGATCGAACAGAGCGGTGTTAGTCCGCTTGCTGGGCGACGATGACAGGGTGGACGCTTCGATCCTTGCCGTTCTCCTGCGGGTTGGATTAGGCGTAAGTTGACACCGGAAATTTCGGTTAAATCGCTCTAGGCTTCGCCTTTCCGAAACTTCTATGTTCAATAAACCGTCACTTCGGGCACGTCGCCCTTGTAGAAATCTCCTGCTGGAACCCCTCCCCATGAATATAATCCAATCGTCTCTTGGTTTTCTCGCCGCAGTTGTCCTTACCACGGCCGGCTTTTGCGCCGATTCAGCTGTTTCCCCCGCCGCCACTCCCTTGCCTGCGCGACGCCCCGCCATCAGCCCACATGATACGATCAGCACGGTCATCGGCGATCGCCATACCGGCAATCGCATCACGATCAGCTACGGACGTCCTTACACCAAGGACCACAAGACCGGCCTGCCGCGCAAAATCTGGGGCAGCCTCGTTCCGTGGGGAAAGGCCGACCGACTCGGAGCCAATGAAGCCACCCTTTTAATCACCCAACAACCCTTGGTGATCGGCACGACGACCGTGCCGGCGGGCGCTTATACGCTCTACATTATTCCCTCCGAAACCGGCCCGAGCCAGCTCGCGTTCAGCTCCGACCTCGGCAAATGGGGCATCCCGGTCGATGAGAAAAACGACGTAGCCCGATTCGACTTGGTCAAAGCGCCGCTGGAACAGTCAGTGGACCAACTGACCATCGACGTCGTGGCCGACTCTGCGACGACGGGCGAAATCAAAATCCAATGGGAGAACACCCAGTACTCGCTCCCGTTCACCGTTAAGAAATAACGCGCCATGTTTCATCTGTCGCGGCGATGCCGGCTCGGTCTGTTGGGAATTATTCTCGCCAGTGGCGGCGCGACCGGTCGGGCCGCCCCTGACCTGCCCACTCCCGCTTCCATCGCTCAGGAACTAAATACGTTCCAGTCGATGGGAACCGTGCTACACATCGCGGCGCACCCGGATGATGAAAACACGCAGCTGATCACGTATCTGTCCCGAGGCCGTGGTTATCGCACCGGCTATCTTTCGATCACGCGAGGCGACGGCGGGCAAAACGAACTCGGCCCGGATTTCGACGAAAAACTCGGGGTGGCGCGCACGCAGGAATTACTCGCCGCCCGTCGCCTGGATGGGGGCCAGCAATTTTTTACCCGCGCCATCGATTTTGGTTTTTCAAAGACGCCGGAAGAAACCCTCCAATTCTGGAACCACGACGAAGTCCTCTCGGACGTGGTCCGCGTAATCCGTCAATTCCGGCCCGACGTCATCGTCACGCGTTTTCCAATTCCACCGGGAAGCGGTGGTCACGGCCATCACACCGCATCTGCGATGCTCGCGGTCGAGGCATTCAAGCTCGCCGGCGATCCGAAGGCTTTCCCCGAGCAACTCGCGCAAGGCCTCACCGTCTGGCAAGCTAAACGCGTCATGTGGAATATGGGCAACAATCGCAACACCGGTGCCCTGAATGGGCCGACGGTCACGATGGATATCGGCGGCAACGATCCGGTGACCAACGAGGCTTTCGGCACCATCGCCAATCGCAGTCGCGGCATGCACAAAACCCAGGGATTCAGTGGACTTTCCAATCGCACCGGCGGCGGTCCCAATGTGCAGACGTTCATGCTGCTCGCCGGCGAACCCGCCACCAAGGACATCATGGATGGCGTGGATACGACTTGGAATCGCGAACCCGGCGGCGCGGAAATCATCCGGCTCATCGGAAAAGCCAAAAGCAAATTCCGCGCGGACGACCCCAGCGAGATGGTGCCCGCGCTGCTCGACGTTCGGACCAAGCTCACCGCACTTCCTTCCAATCCGCTGATTGTCGCGAAACGAAAGCAACTCGACCACCTGCTGCAAGTCTGCCTCGGGCTGCACGTCGAATCCACCGTGGATCACGCCGAGATTGTTCCGGGCGAATCGTTCAAATTGCACTACGCGATTACGCTCGACGCCAGCAACGTCGCGGTGCGGCGGATTGCCGTGCGGTGCGCTGCGCTCTCCAAACTGGACTTGGGCGAACCCACGGTGATGGACCTCGTCGGTGGCACGGCAGTCACCGGAGATTTCACCGCGACGTTGCGCGCCGACGCACCGCTCACTCAACCGTACTGGTTGCGCGAAGACTGGAACGCGGGCGTCTTTCGCGTCGACAATCCCGATCTGATCGGTCGCCCGGAAAGCCCCGCGTCAGTGGCAATCGAACATGTCTTCGAAATCAACAAACAGGAAATGGTGATAACTGATGAGCCGGTTCAGGTGATTCAGGACACCCAAGGCGAACATGATCGCCGCATCGACGTAATCTCCCCCATTTCCCTGCGCTTCGATTCGGAGGTATCTGTGTTCAAGCCCGGTGAGAAACGGCAGCTGCTCGTCGAACTCAACGCCGCCCGCCCCGATCTGCACGGAACGGTCCATTTGGAAATTCCGCCAGATTGGAAAGTGGAACCAGCCAGCCGAAAATTTCATCTGAACGCCGTCGGCGAAAAAGCCAGTTACAGTTTCATGGTCACCGCACCCGCCCAGCCGGCCTCGGTTCGTTTCACTGCCGTCGCCGAGATCGGCGGCAACACTTACGCCAACAGCCGGCAGGAAATTCACTACGCCCATATTCCGGTCCAGCTCCTGCAGCCACCCGCGCGTACGCACGCGGTAAGTTTTGAACTGGCCACCCGTGGACACCGGATCGGTTATCTCGCCGGAGCCGGCGATTCAGTCGCCAGCTGTCTTGAACAGATGGGTTACTCCGTGAAAAACATGACGGCCGACGATCTCACGCCGGAGCGGCTGCCTATTTTCGACGCCGTGGTGATTGGCGTCCGCGCCTTCAACGAACGGCCCGACCTCGCGTCTCATTTTTCCGACTTGCTGGCGTACGTGGAGAACGGAGGCACCGTGGTCGCGCAGTACAACCGACCGAACAACCTGAAGACGACCACGCTCGCACCCTACCCGCTTTCGATCCAAGGGCCCGCGCCGGAGCTGCGCGTCACCGACGAAAAATCTCCCGTGACTTTCCTCGCGCCCAATAATCCGGCGCTCAACACGCCGAACAAAATCACCGCCGCCGATTTTGAAAATTGGGTGCAGGAACGCGGCGCATATTTCCCGAGCTCGTGGGATGAAGCGCATTTCGATGCCCTGCTCGCGTTCAACGATCCCGGCGAAACGCCCCTCAAGAGCGGCATTCTCGTCGCGAAGTACGGCAAGGGTTACTACGTGTACACGAGCCTCGCTTTCTTCCGACAGTTGCCTGCCGGCGTCCCCGGCGCTTATCGCCTGTTCGCCAATTTGGTTTCACTCGGGAAATAAATGAGCCGTGACGCGAATGCCCCAGCTGCGGCTGGACGCCCGGAACCATCGGATCGCGACACCGGGCTGCCGGGCCTGCGGTCGTGGAGGTCCGTCTACGTGGCGGTGCTGGGCGTTTTTGTTGTCTGGATCGGTTTGCTCACGTGGTTAACAAACCACTACACGCCGTGAACACGCTGGATTATCTGGTTCTCCTCGGCGTCCTTTTGGGCATTGCCGCTTATGGCGCTTGGTGCACGCGCGGGCATCGCGATCTCCGATCGTACGTCCATGGCGCAAAGAACACGCATTGGCTGACCATCGGGCTGTCCGTCATGGCCACTCAAGCCAGCGCCGTGACGTTTCTCTCTACTCCCGGACAAGGCTACGAAAGCGGACTCGGCTTCGTGCAAAATTATTTTGGCGCGCCGCTCGCCCTGATCGTCATCGCCATCGTTTTTCTGCCGATCTACCGCCGGCTGAATGTTTACACGGCATACGAATACCTCGGCAAACGCTTCGACTCGAAAACCCGCCTGCTCGGCGCCGGCCTCTTCCTCATTCAACGCGGGCTCGGTGCCGGCATCACGATCTACGCACCCGCGATCGTGCTCTCCACCGTCATGGGCTGGCGCCTCGACGCGACGATTATTTGCAGTGGCCTGCTGGTGATTGGTTACACCGTTTCCGGCGGCAGCGCGGCCGTGAACCTGACGCAGAAATACCAGATCGGAGTGATCTTCGTCGGCATGATCGCCGCGTTTTTCGTTTTGCTTACCAAGCTGCCTGCCGATCTCCGGTTTGGCGATGCCCTGACGGTCGCCGGCGGATTTCACAAATTGGAAGCGGTGGATTTCTCACTCAATCCCGACCGGCGCTACACCGTGTGGACCGGCCTCCTCGGCGGCATGTTTCTCGCGCTGTCGTATTTCGGCACTGACCAGTCGCAAGTCCAACGCTACCTTACCGGCGCGTCGCTGCGCGAAAGCCGTCTCGGACTGATGTTCAATGCGCTGTTCAAAATCCCGATGCAGTTCTTCATCCTGCTGCTGGGCGTGCTCGTGTTCGTCCTCTACCAATTCGATCGCCCGCCGGTGTTCTTCAATCAAACCGCTTGGCATCGGCAGGTGGAACAGGATTCCAGCGGAAAACTCCGCGCCCTCGAAAACGATTTCAATCGCGCGCACGACGACAAGGAACGCGATCTAAAATCCTGGATCACCGCCCGCCACGCCGGCAATATTGCCGGAGCTGAGAGTGCTCATGACGCCGCCCTCGCCGCCAACACCCGCGCCGAAGCGGCCCGGAACGAAACTAAAACTTTCCTGAAAACGGCGGACCCGCACGTCGGTGCGAATGACTCGGACTACGTTTTCATCACTTTCATTCTTGGCTATCTGCCGCATGGACTGATCGGCCTGTTGGTCGCCGCGTTTTTCGCCGCCACGTTTTCATCGAAGGCGGGTGAACTCAACGCCCTCGGCTCGACCACGACCGTG
Source organism: Verrucomicrobiota bacterium (assembly GCA_041691855.1). GTDB lineage: Bacteria > Verrucomicrobiota > Verrucomicrobiia > Opitutales > Opitutaceae > Lacunisphaera. The sequence goes on from JBEPTW010000072.1 coordinate 12,904, forward strand.
GACATCTACCGCCATATCATCAAACGCGATGCGGATGACGCGCATTACGTGTTCGCTTCGAAATGTTTCACCGCGATGTGGGGTTTCGCCGCCATCGGGTTCGCGCTGTTCGCCAACCTCGTCGAAAACCTCATTCAGGCCACCAACATCATTGGTTCCATTTTCTATGGCGTGGTGCTCGGCTTGTTTCTTATCGCCTTTTTCCTGAAACGAATCGGCGGTACTGCGGCATTCTGTGCCGCGGTGGCCGCGCAGGCCCTCGTTTTCGCGCTCTACTCGACCCTCAACATCTCCTATCTCTGGTACAATGTGATCGGTTGCGCCGCGTGCATGTTGTTTGGCATCATCCTGCAACTTTTCCTACCCCGTCACACGACGCTCGTCGAAATCCCCAACGCTCACTGATGTCCTCGCCGATCATTTGTTTTGGCCAGCAGCCCTGCGGTTTCTTCCCGCGACGGTTCCTTTACGCCAAAATAGCGACGGCCCGACGCCTTCAAAAAGAGATCGGCGGCGAAATCGTCTTTTTCTTACACGACAGCGATCACGATTGCCGGGAAACTCAAACGATCCTCCAGCATCGGAAAACCGGCGCATACACCACCTTCAACTTCACGTTCGCCAACAAACTGCAGCGGAAGTTTTCCCCGCTCTTTCTCAAACGCCTTCCGCCGGAATGGCAGGCCCACACCGCGCGCCAATTGCCGGTTTACGTCGAGCAGCCCTGGGTTGACGCTTTCAAGGAAATCACCGCGACAAACGTAGCTGATTTCTGCGTTACGATGTACCTGGCGATGGGATTGCTCGAAGGCATTCGCCTCGTTCGCTCCAGCGATCCGCTCGTGCGCGAATCCGCCTGCGAGGTTTCCGACTTTTTCGTCGATGTGCCGTATCAAAATGAAATCGTCCGCGCCCGCGCCATCGACGGTGAATTCAAATTACACGAAGGTGGCGATTCATACCTGACGCTTCCGCCCGCCGATTTCACGAAGCAACAAATCAGTCCCTCGCGCGATAGCCGGTTGCGCTGGATGCAATCCGTGATTCACTGCACGCATTACATCGCCGGCGCAGGCGAACAGGCCTATTTGAATCGTTCCGAAGCGCCGGAAATCACCTTCATCAATCGCGACCCCATCAACCGGTCCGATGAAGCGTTCACGGAAATCTCCATTTAATCCATGAATCTCGACCAGCCTCCCTTACTCGCGTTTGGCGCGCATCCCGACGACATCGAATTTGGCTGCGGTGGAATCATCGCTCGCGAAACCCAGACTGGCCGGCCGGTTCATCTGGTCATCTGCTCGCGAGGCGAAGCCGGCTCCAATGGCACGCCCGCCGAACGCACGACGGAAGCCGAAAAGGCGGCGGCACTACTCGGTGCCACGATTGAATTCATCGAACTCGACGGCGACGCCCATTTGGAAATCCGTTCCGCGCATGCCCTCACACTCGCGACGATCATCCGCCGAATCAAACCCGCCATCGTCCTCGCACCGACGCTCGAACAAAATCAACATCCCGACCACTGGCGTCTCGCCCAACTCGTGCGCGACGCCACACGGCTCGCACGTTACGGCGGTCTCGCCGAACTCAAAGGCCAACCGGTTCACGCCATCGGCCAGTTATTTTTTTACGCGATTACGTCGAACGCAGAACCCGCGGACCGCCAGCCGGTGTTGATCGACGTCTCATTACCAGAAGTAGTCACCACCTGGACCGCCGCGATGCAGGCGCATGCCTCACAATTGAAAACCCGAGACTACGTGGAATTACAGCTGGCCCGCGCCCGCGTCAACGGAGGTCGCTGCGGAATCTCGGCGGCGATGGCCCTGTATCCGAACGACCCGCTCGTAGTTGATTCGCTCGCAGCCGTAGGGCGTGGAGCGCGGAGATACTGAAACTCCTCCATCCGGTCGATCACCTCTACCCATGCCGGCCCCGTTTCCACTCAAGATCGGCATCACTTGTTATCCGTCAGTTGGAGGCAGTGGAATTCTTGCGTCCGAGTTGGGCGACGAACTCGCGCGGCGCGGCCACGAGGTTCATTTTATCAGTTATGAACAACCGTTCCGTATGCCGGTTGGCCCGCGCGTTTTCTTTCATCCCGTTCAGGTCAACAGCTACGATCTCTTTAAATATCCCGACTACACGCTGCCGCTTTCGGTGAAAATGGCCGAAGTCAGCCGCGAGCACAAACTGGACGTGCTGCATGTGCATTACGCCGTGCCGCATGCGACCGCCGCCTTTCTTGCCTGCTCGATGCTGCCGGTGGGCCGACGGCCAAAAGTGATCACGACCTTGCACGGCACCGACACAACTTTGCTGGGTCGCGATCCGGGATATGGGCCCGCCATCCGCCACGCGCTGGAGCATTCCGACGGCATCACCACGGTCTCGGATTTCATGCGCCGCGAAACGCTGCGGCTGCTCGATGTTAAACGGCCGATTGAGGTCATCCATAATTTCTTCGAGCCGCGCGCCGCCGCCCGCTCGCGCGACGAAGTGCGGCGCGAACTCGGAATTCCCGAGGGCGCGGCGATGATCCTGCATCTTTCCAATCTGCGGCAGCTCAAGCGCATCGATCTCCTGCTTGAAACCGCAGCGCGGATCCAGCCCGCCGATAGTTTTCGATTAGTGATTCTCGCCGGCGAAAGTTTCGCCCAGTTTGCACCCGCTGTGGAGCGCCTCAGATTGGCCGACCGCGTGATTATCCGCGAAAAGGTAAACGAAACAGAGGACTATCTCCAAGCGGCGGATCTCGGGCTGTTCACGTCGGAAACCGAAAGCTTCTGTCTGAGTATTCTGGAGCTGATGAACTTCGGCTGTCCAAGCGTCGCCTTCGCCGTGGGCGGCATTCCCGAGGTCATCACTTCGGGCGAACACGGACTGCTGGCTCCCTTCGGCGACACCGCTACACTCGCGCGAAGTCTCGAGGTGTTAATCGCGGATCCCGTACGCCGCGCCGCCCTCGGACGAGCTGCGCAAACGCGCGCGCGCGCTCATTTCTCGGCCACCGCCATCGTGCCGCGTTACGAGGCGTTCTATCGTCGCGTTTTTCAGAGTGGAGTAATGCAAACCGACGGCTCGGCCATTTAACCATCCCTCGCCATGGAACCCACCGATCCCCCTCGAAAACATTACGGCTTGAAAGCGCGCGAGTTCGAGCAACTCAACGCACCCGGCAAGGCACCGGAGAAATCAACGGAGCACGACGTCTTCGCGATGCTCGAACAAAACCGGGCCGTCGAAAAGCAGTTGGGCCAAGACGAAATCGAAATCGCGCCCAAGAGAACCTCTCGGCGCAAAACCGACTTCTGGCTGGTGCTCGGCGGCGGCAATCTGGTCATTCTCGGACTGGTCGCAATGGCGCGCTTCAATCCCCTCAGCCTGATGGCCGGCGGCGGCGGGATGATTCTCCTCACTCTCCTCCTGACTTGGGTGATGTGGTTTGTCATGGACGATTACTGACCGAGTGCGGCCGCTGCCCAGAGTGCGGCCTCTGCGCCCGATTCCGTTTATTCGCTGTGCGTCCAGCTTGTCGCCGAGGATCTCCCTCCTCTGAAATCTGCGGTTTCAGCCGCAAAATCCAGGTTCAGTTCGGATAAATCCCTGTGCGTCGTTCCACTGCCCAACCGTAGAGCTCGACATATTTTTTCGCGCTTTCGCGCCACGAAAGATCCGTGGCCATGGCGCGCTGTCGCAGCGCCGCCAGCTCCTGCGGACGGTCGTAAAACGTGGCACAGGCCCAACCAATGCTGTTCGTGAGCGCAGCTACCGTGGGGTCATTGAAGATGAACCCCGTGCCGCGATCTTTGCCTTCCTCGTAGTTTTGCACCGTGTCGAGCAAACCGCCCGTGCCCCGCACAATCGGCAACGTGCCGTAGCGCATTGCGTACATCTGCGTCAGCCCGCAAGGCTCCGTCCGGCTGGGCATGACGAAGAAATCGCTGCCTCCCTGGATCAGCCGCGCCAGTTTTCCGTCGAAGCCGATATGCGCGCCAAAACTCCCGTGATAAGCCTGCGCGGCCCAGTTAAACGTATTCTCCATTCGGGAATCGCCGTTGCCGAGCAGCACGATCTGCACCTTCATGCGCTCCAGAATTCCCGCCAGCCCTTCCGCAAGGAGGTCGAGCCCCTTTTGCTCCGCCAGTCGCGAGACCACGCCAAAAAGTGGAATCGACGAATTCACTTCCAACCCGAAATGCTGCTGGAGCTTGGCCTTGCAGACCGCTTTCCCGGCGAGATCCGAGGCGGAATAATTCACCGGCAGCGACCGATCACGAGCGGGATCCCATGAGTCGTTGTCGATGCCGTTGACGATCCCAACAAGATCGCCGGATCGGAAACGCAAGACGCTGTCCAAACCGAAACCGCCATTGGACGTTTGGATTTCCTTCGCATAAGTCGGGCTCACCGTCGTGAGTTTGGTCGAATGATACAGCCCCGCTTTCACCAGGTTGACCATTTCACCAATGATCAAATCGTCGCGCTGAAAATCAGCCACCGGAAGCCGCGCGAAATTGATGACGCGTGACGGCGAATAGCCTTGGTGCTCCAGATTATGAATCGTGAAAACCGATGCGGCGCGGCCCAGCGGAGTATCGTGCAGCGTGCTGTTCAACATCATCGGCACGAGCCCGGTGGTCCAATCATGGCAATGCACTACGTCCGGAAACCAACCGAGTTGCTGACAGAGCGTCAGTGCCCCGCGGGAGAAAAAGGCAAAACGCAGGTCATTGTCTTCGCAAGCGCCCCACGGGCTGGTGTACACTTCTGGGCGTGAGAAAAAATCATTATTCTCAAGGAAATAAGTCGGCACGGTCGTACCGGGAAGCGTGGTTGTCCATGTGCGCGCCCAACGCGTGGTGGAACCGACGTCAACGCCGAGCGGCTCGTCGCGAGCGGTCCACTCCGCGAGTCCCTTGATCGAACCGTAGGCCGGACAGACCACGCGGACGTCGTGACCGAGTTTAGCGAGTTCCTTGGGCAACGCCCCGACCATATCGGCGAGCCCGCCCACTTTGACGAACGGCTCCACTTCGGGACTGATGAAAAGAATTTTCAGCGCGCGCACGGCCAAATCAAACCGCACG
>JBEPTW010000073.1:0-17868 GCA_041691855.1 Verrucomicrobiota bacterium
CCGCTTCGTCCAGCACCACGAAGGGTGAAACGCTGCGCGACACCGCGCAAAATATCCAAGCGCTCAGCGCCGATCTCATCGTCATCCGCCACGCCGCGAGTGGCTCGCCGCTCTACCTTAGCCGCGTCCTCGATATCCCCGTGGTCAATGCCGGCGATGGTGCGCACGAACATCCGACGCAAGCGCTGCTCGATGTTTTCACGATGCAGGAAAAATTGGGCGATCTCAAAGGCCGCAAGATCGTGATTCTCGGCGACATTTTATTCAGCCGGGTCGCCCGCTCAAATATCCACGCCCTCAACAAACTTGGCGCAGCCGTCACCATCGTGGGACCGTCGACGCTTGTACCGCATTGGTTCGAATCCCTTGGCGTCCACGTCTCGCACAATCTCCGCTCCGCGCTGGCTGACGCCGACGTGGTGATGCTGTTGCGGATTCAGCACGAGCGGCAGGCATCGAGTCATTTCCCCTCGCTCGGCGAATACACCAGTATGTTCGGACTCAACCAGGCGCGGGCCGAGTGGATCAAGCCCGACGCGATCATCATGCACCCCGGTCCCATCAACCGCGGCGTGGAGATCGACAGCGCACTGGCGGATTCCCCGCGCAGCGTGATCCTCGAACAAGTCACCAACGGCATCGCCGTCCGGATGGCCGCCCTCTACCTGTGCTCCGGCGGCCAACCGGAAATGGTCACCACTCCGGTCGAATAATAACATTTATTAAAACCTGAAATCGCCCCGCGCCCGCCCTCGACCCGCCATTCGATTTCCCCCACTTAATCTTTTAAATCCTCCATGCCTTCCCTCTGGATCACCAATGGACGCGTCATCGATCCCGCTTCGAAACGGGACGATGTGGGCGATGTTTTTATCACCGACGGCAAATTTGTCGCCAGTCTCGGTGCCGCGGAAAAAAAACGGGCGAAGAAAATCGATGCGCGCGGATTAATCGTTTGTCCGGGACTGGTTGATATTCACGTGCATTTCCGTGAGCCGGGACAGACTCACAAGGAAACGATCCTGACCGGTTCGCAGGCCGCCGCCGCTGGCGGTTTCACCACGGTGGTTTGCATGCCCAATACATCCCCGGTGGCAGACAACGCGGGCACCATCGAGTTGATCAACAACGCCGCGCGCAAGGCCGCAGTTCACGTCTATCCGACGGGTTGCATCACCGTCGGCATGAAAGGCGCGCAATTGGCTCCACACGGATCGCTCAAAAAAGCCGGCGTGGTCGCCATCACCGACGACGGACTTTGCGTCACGAGCAACGAGCTCATGCGCCGCGCCGTCGAATACGCGAAGATGTTCGATTTGCCCGTGCTCGATCACTGTCAGGATGAAAGCCTCACGAAAGACGCCGTGATGAACGAAGGCACCGTTTCCACGCGGCTTGGCCTGCGCGGATGGCCGCACGCCGCCGAAGACATCATCGTGGCGCGCAATATTATTCTCTCCTCCTACTCCGGGGCGCACATCCATATGCAGCATATCAGTTCCGCCATGTCGGTCGAACTCATGCGTCGGGCGAAAAAGGATGGCATCAATGTCACCGCCGAGGCGACGCCGCATCATATCGCACTCACCGAGGAAGCGCTCGGCACTTACGATACGAATTTCAAAATGAACCCGCCATTGCGGACCGAGGTTGATCGCAAGGCAATCATCGCCGGATTGAAGGACGGCGCGCTCGACTGCATCGGCACCGACCACGCGCCCCACGCCCCAGATGAAAAAGATCGCGAATTCGACTACGCGCCAAACGGAATCACCGGACTGGAAACGGCGCTGCCCGTGTGCCTCGACATTCTCGTCCGGGAAAATAAATTCAAATTATCGAAGGTGATCGATCTACTGACTCGACGCGCAGCAAGGATCCTGAAACTTCCCGCCGGCACGCTGGCGGTGGGCGAAAATGCCGACGTATGTCTGTTCGATCCAGAGGAGAAATGGCTTTATCACGCGACGAAGGGCTTCAGTAAATCGCACAATTCCCCTTGGTCGGGCCGGGAAATGACCGGGCGCGTGAAAACGACCATCGTTTCCGGTCGAATAGTATTCAGTGCGCGGAAATAAGCGGCAGGCTCACCGCGATCAGATTATTTCGGCGGTGCATCACAAATGCCGCAAGAATCGAAAGTTTGAATTGTCAGTAAATTGCTAATTTCAAGAAAGCAGGGATTCCTTGCTAGCGCCTCTTCAAACCTCGGCCTCTCGTAACCGTGCGATGACGGGCTTTCCGAATTGTTTTCGATCAGACGCAGCGCCATTCCCTTTTTTCAGCAGCGAAATGCTGAAGAAGGAAATTCGGAACCATGAAATCCAAGAAAAAAAATTTACCGGTAAAATCCCGCCCATCCAGATCGCGCGCGGCGCCCAAGCGACCCACGCAAAAACGACGCGTGATTAAACGCCCTGTCGCAAAGGACGCAAAGCCAGCGAAAATCCAGCGATCCCCAGCCGCTTCCACCAGTCACCGCGATCTCTCCCGTGAAAACCAGGAAATGGAGACGAAAATCAGGGAGCTCGAGGGCACAATCCATGATTTGAACAGCTTGTTGAGAAGCACTGAAATCGCCGTGCTTTTCCTCGACACGCGATTCCGCATCCGGCGTTTCACCCCGGCGATTCGGGATTTACTGGCGGTGTACGAGACTGATATTGGCAAGGCTCTCAGCAAAATTCCCCGCAACTTCGCGGATCCCTCCCTCTTGAAGGATATACAACGGGCATTGAAAAAACCCACCCCGTGCGACGTCGAGGTGGTCAGCGACAGCGGGCGGGCTTACGTACGGCGGGCCCTTCCCTATCGCACAAGCGACGACCGCATCGATGGAGTCGTCATCACCTTTGTCGATATCACGCGGCTAAAACTTGCCGAAACGGCTCTCCGCACCAGCGAGGAACGCCACCGCCTCATTCTGGAAGGTGTGGCTGAGTATGCGATTTTGATCCTCGATCAGGATGGTCGCTTCGTCACCTGGTCAAAAAGCGCGGAACGAATCCTCGGCTACGCTCAATCGGAGGCGCTCGGAGAACCGCTTGAATTAATTTATACCGACGAGGACCAAGCGTCCCGCACAATGCACAAGGAACTGCAGCAGGCGCGCGACAATAAAAGCATCACCGAGGAACGCTGGCACTTGCGTAAAGACGGCAGCAAATTTTGGGGCATGGGAGTTTTTTCCGCCCTTTATGATGAGAGCAATCGACTTTACGGGTTCGTCAAGGTCCTGCGCGACAACACCGATCGAAAAAATGTCGAGGAGACGTTGCACAAGGCAAAAACGGACGCGGAAGATGCCAATGCGGCCAAGGATCATTTCCTCGCCAATATTTCCCACGAACTGCGCACACCGCTTTCCGCGACTTTGCTGTGGGCGAAACTGTTGAGTGGCCAACAGGACGTCGCGCCGCAACAACTGAAGGAAGGCCTCGAAGCGATTGAGAAATCGGCGAAGGAGCAGCAGGCTTTGATCGAGGACTTGGTCGACACCTCGCGGATGGTGGCCGGAAAACTGCGATTGCAACCAAAGGAAATCGCCCTCGTTCCGTTAATCCAGTCGGTCCTCGACATCACACGCTCCACTGCCGCCGAAAAAGAAATCGAAATTATTGAAGCGCTCGATCCCAAGGTTGGCGTCGTGCGCGCAGATCCGATGCGGATGAAACAGGTACTTGGGAATCTATTGACCAACGCGGTGAAATTCACGCCGCACGCCGGCCAAATCAAGGTCGCGGCGACTCGCGTCGACGGCCAGGTGGAAATTCGCGTTTCCGATACGGGCCAGGGAATCAGCAAGGAGTTTCTCAGCCGGGTTTTTGATCGGTTTACCCAAGCCGACCCCTCTGGAATCCGACACACCGGCGGCCTCGGGCTGGGACTTTCCATCACGCGTCAGCTCGTCGAAATGCATGGTGGCACGATCAGCGTACAAAGTGATGGGCTGGCCAAGGGCGCGGTCTTCACCGCGTGTCTGCCATTTCCTGAAATCATCTCGCCCAAGAACCAGCTTCCCGTCCCACCCCGCAAAATTCCGAGTCTGCGCGGATTGCAAATACTCCTCGTCGAGGATGCCGAGGAAACCCGCAAGGCGTTGACGGCGGTGCTCACCGATGCCGGCGCAAAGGTCATCGCCGTTGATTCGGCCCAACACGCGCTGGAAGAATTCAATCGTTCCCGCGCCGATCTGATTCTCAGCGATATCGGTCTCGGGAAAGTCAGCGGGCACGAACTTATCCGGCAAATCCGTCAGTGGGAAAAAGCCCGAAAAACGCCGCCATTGCCGGCCATCGCTTTGACCGCATACGCCGACGAAAAAAATCGCCTGATGGCCTTGGAAAGCGGGTTTCAGCAAATCCTGGTCAAACCGGTGGAACCGCTGCATCTCTTGACCACGCTACTCGCACTGCACGCAACGCGCTGAGACCGCCGGTTACCACGGACTTTCCTGACCGTCCTTATTCAATAAATGAACGACGTAGGAATCGTCCGCCTTTCCTTCTGCGTCGATCCGTTCAGTGTGATCGTCGAGTAGTTTTCCCCCTCGATACGGGGAATCAATCCACTGCGGAGGCGCTCCGCGTCGCAAGCGGTAAAGGCGATAAGTCATCGCGTCCGTGCGGGGTTCCCAGGCAAGATGATTGCCATCATCCCGGTGCTGAAAACGCACGGTCGTCACTTCCTCTGGCCGCGGCGGAGGGTCGTATGACGCGGCTTTTTCCGGCAGCGCGCTCGCGAGGAACAACCACGATTGATCCGGCCAGTTTTTCCATCGTCCCGAAAGCATGTTGGCAAATTGCCATGCCTCGGTCGCACCGGGAAACGAAGATCCATTTTGTGGTGGATGTTGCAACAGGGCGATAAACGGGCTCGGTCCCCACGCGAGCCAACGGTGGAGGTGGGATTGCGTGCGGAAAAAATTAGCCCGCGCGAAAATGCCGCCGGCATCTTCTGACCGCGGATGCGCCGGATGGAAAAGGTCGGCGTTAACGTCCACTGCGTCCAAATACCGCCCGAAAGCGACGGGTTGCAGCCCCAGCGATTCATTCAGCGAAAGTTCCGTCGCTCTCAACATGAAGTCGACCACACCTTGGTAGAGAGTGTCGCTCTCGCTGGGCTTCGATTGCGGACTTCCGGCATAAGGGCGCAGCCCGCGAAGCATCACCGCCGCCAACGTCGGAGCGGATAATTGATCGCGATAATATCGCCGCAATCCGGGATCGGAGCCCGCGTCCGCCAGTGTCAGCAGCGGCGGTCCCATTTGCATGTTTTGCGTGCGAAAGAAAACATTAAGATACGGCCAGCCTTCTTCGTTGACCTGACCCAGTTCGCGGCGCACCGCCTCCATCTGGGCTCGCAAGGAATTCAGGACTGGAGGCGGCAGATCACCATGCAGCAGCCAATAAACCAAAGCGGTTGTTCCATAGGTAAAATGATACGGATCGAGTGGTCCGGCGGCGCGCCCCTTCTCCGCGTCGGGCAGTGGCCGGGATGAATTGCCTGTCACTATAGCCTTCGCTTTTTCTGCGCTCGCGACCCACGAGGCCGGATCGCTTTCAGTAGTCCAGTTCCGCCGGGGAAAAGGATTCGGCTTCCCCTTCAAAAAGCGAATCAGGGATTCATTAATCCATCCCACCGGTTTCATTTCCACCACGTTGTCGCGGAGACGGGATACGGCCATCGCAAGGGAAACATCCGGTCGCTCCACGACCCCAACCAGCGGTTGCCCCGCGGCGAGAAGAGCGGCCCGCTCCAAACCGTTTCCTTCGCGACGCGCCGGAACCAGGGTTACCTCCGCCCAAAATGCCCTCACGGTTCCCACTCGCGCATCGCCGGCACCCCGCATCAGATCGGCCGGCCCTTGAATCTGAAACTGACCATTGCGGCCCAGGGTCACCCGACCGGCGAGGCCACCCAGCGAGCCGGGAACAACCAGCCAGCCATTTTTTCCTTCAGCCGCTAAAAGCGCATCAACTTGATAGCCCGAATGAACATCTACCAGCGAATCCACGATTTCCGCCGTCTGTGGTCTTACGCTTACCGGGGTTCTCGATTCCATTCTGCCATTCAAAAAATCCTGTGAGATCAAACTGGGACCGGTGGGTTGATCCGGAGGCTTGATCGTCTGAATGATATTTAAACTGCCATCACTAAAAACCCGGAAATATTGCGTCACGACCGCGCCGATATCATCGCGAAATTGTGTGCTGATCTTCGCAAAAACGGGTCCTGTTGCCCACATGACCGGATGCTCTTGAGTGATTTCGCCCTTCGGGCCCGAAGCGTTTTTCCAAGTGACCGTCGCGCCAATCCCATCGGGAAACTCCGTCGCCGGACCATCGGAAAGTTGCAACGCCATCAACACTCGCCGTCCCTCTCCCGAGAGCTTGAAAAGCACCCCGTCCTTCGCAGTGCGAATCTGCAAGCGATCGCCGACTTCGCGACAGTCGATCGGCGGGGCGAACGTTGCCTGCCCCGTTTTACGCCGGACCAAAGCGAACAGCGCTCGCTCACCCGCTTTGAGGTCGGTCGTAAACCACACGTGCAAACGAGCGATCCCTCCGTCTTTTCCGCGCCGAATATCGTCTGCCTGAATGGGAATGACTTCCCGCGATGGCCAGCGGACTAATTCCAGTTCGGACGCATCGCGACATTCCCCGGCCGCGAGAAAAACCGGCGCGCGAACGGGAGCATCGTGCCGCGTCAGATTCATTCGCTCCTCCACCCAAACCCACCGCATGACATCGGCCGTGCCCGGATCAGCCGTTTTTGAAAGAACAGGAGGAACTATCTCGTATTCCGCCAGCGGACCCGCAAACACATTTCCCGTTGCTGGCTGAACTCCTTCAGCCCGCGAAATGGCGGAGAGCGCCAACGCAAGAATCAGTAAAGTCAACGGACGGACGATGCTCATCTGGATGCGCCCGTTCAGGACAAAGTATGCAGGAAACCCCAATCCCACCATCCAGCAGACGCCGTCGGCAGGTCGAGTGGTGGCGATCAGTGCAAATCGATTACCCGGCTTTCTCGGTGGAAACGGAACGCGCACGGGGCCGAACCAAAGTGGTGATCGAGGCGGCGGGCGCAAATTTTCGCGCCGGTGCTACGGTCGCCACGGGCGGCACAAATGGCGGCTGATTATCGGCAGATCCCGCACCGGCGACCGCGTCAGAACGTACGACATGCGGACTTTGATCGACCCAACGCACACAGAATTGGATTAATTGCGACGCGCTCCCGAGATTCAGTTTCGACTTAATATGAGCCCGGTGCGTTTCGACCGTTTTGATGCTCACATGTAAGCGAGCGGCAATCTCGCGCGTCGAAACGCCTGACCCGATGAGATTGAGCACCTCCAGTTCGCGATCACTGAGGCATGAAACGGCCGAATCATCCCCGAGTTGCTCGCCCTGAGCATACCGATTCAGCATCTGGCTGGCCACAAATTCGCTGACGTACAGCTGTCCCTTTCGCACCCACCGAATCGCGTCAACCACGGACTCCGCCGCGTCCTGCTTCATGACGTAGGCCTTCGCGCCCACGCGCAAAACCCGCAAGGCGTAAATGGATTCATCGTGCATCGAAAGCACGACCACTTGGATCTGTGGCTCGACCGCCTTGATATTTTTTATCAATTCGATGCCGTTGTTTCCTTTCAGGGAAATATCAACGATCACGAGATCGGGCTTGATTCGCAGGATATTCTGCGTCGCCACTGCGCAATCCTCGCCTTCGCCACAGACTTCCATATCCGACTCCGCGTTAATGAGCGCCGCGAGGCCCTTCCGGAACAACGCGTGGTCATCAACAATATAGATGCGTATTTTCATGGGAGTGATTCCTGTCATTGGTTTGAGTAATGCAGGGGTAGTTTCAAAATTTGAAAGCGAAATAGTAAAAATAAGGACTGTTCCCTAACTGGAAGTCGTGAGTTAAGTTACTAAAAATTAAAAATAAGGAATGGGCCTTCATCGTAAAGTGAATGCCTTCTCTGCATTCGGTAGACCAGCTTGTCGAAAAAGTGTTGCCGCCAATTTTATTTCTTCGGGAACTGCACCGGCCGGTGAAAATTTATTTAAAGCGCCCCTCGCTTCTTCCTTTCTACCGAGTTCCAACAACGCAGAAGCTTCAATTAACGAAACCTGCATTCCACCGAGATCCGGTGTTTTAATCGTTTGAATCAGATTGAGCGCCTCTGAAAACCGCTGTTGGCGAACCAGTGAAAAAGCGTAGGCAACTTGGTGGAGCGGATTATGTGGCTCCTGATCGTAAACACGACGCGCCAGGGTTTGCGCCGTCGATACATTGGTCCCGCAAAGTAAACTGTAATAAACACACCACGCCGCCTCTGCACCCGCGGCTTGGGTTTGATTTTCGTAAAGCCAGAGCATGCGCGCCATTTCTGCGGTGCGCGAACCACGGCGATAATAGTCCAGCAGTTCCGCCAGGCGGGTGGTGTCGGACGCCTGTCGCTCAAAAATACGTGCTGAAACCTCCATTCTCTCGTCCAGCCAGCCCCATTTTTCTGTCAACACTTCGAGATCGCTTAATTTTTCTCCCTCGTGACCCGCAGCGGCAATCGCTTGGCGCCAGAAAATCTGCGGGCCTTCTCCCCGTCCATCCGAACGCTCCGCCAACGCAAGCAACGCAAAGCGCAAATAATCGTCTTGCCCCCACTGCTCACCCGCGAGGAATTGCCGCAAGGCCGAGAAATTTTTGTTTCGCAGATAAGCATCGGCCACCTTGAACGATGGGCTGGCTCCACGGTCTCGTTTGGGCAATAGGGCCAACCAACCCACCGTGTCCGATAATTTCTCCGTACCGACCAACTGCGTTTCCCGTTGTTGAAAATCTTTTTCACGGTTAACCGCCAGACTTACTTGCGAAACCATGCGGCGCTGTTCCGGCAACAATTCCGCTTTAGCCAGTCCCGGCAGCAATGCGGCCGCTTTCTCCAACTCACCTGCAGCGGCGGCGTAAACCGCCTCGTGCAACCGTGCCACTGGCGCCAGCCGCGAGGAGGCATCGAGTTGCCGCATGAGCGCCAGCGCTTCCTTATCCTGTCCTTGTTTGTGCAACGCAAAAGTGTAGGTCGTGCGATAGGAAACGTTTTCCGGATTTTTCTTAAAAAGCTCCCGCGCGATCGTCTGCGCCCGGCCCGGGTTCGAGTCGAGCAACAGGCTGGTGTAGGCGAAATTGTTCTTCGCGCTTTCATCATCGGCGTTCGTTTCAACGAGCTTGGCGTAAATCTTATTCAGGTTGACCGTTTTCCCGTCGTGATATTCCCGCGCGACGAGGAAACGTTCCACGGCGGCATTGCCGGGCATCGCATCGAACAAGCGCCACAGCAAATCGTAGCGCTCGTCATCCCACCGCCATGTTTCCACGTAACGCAATAATGCGGCGATCTTGCGCGGCTCCTTGCCGGTCGCGATCATCGCAATTTTCCACGATTCCGCGGAATCCGCCGACCGGCCGATCATGCGATAATCGTACGCAAGCAACGCCATCCGGATATGTTCGTTTTGTTTCCACGCAACTCCCTTGAGTGCCGTCTCGAGCCGCGACCAATCATGCAGTGCCAGCAACGACTGCGCGGCGGCCAACTTGACCTCTTCGTTCGCGTGCATCGCGCCGGATAATTGCCCAGACCAGTCCCGCACCGCGTCATACTTTTCGTGAGTGGTTAGAAATTCCATTACTTGAACAATCTCCGCTGGATTGTTGACTACATTCTTTTGCAAACCCGCCAGCGACAATTCCGCGTCAGACCTGCTATAAAGCCATTGCGCTTCCAAAATAGTGAGCCGTTGGGCGATGGTCGTATCGGAACGCTGCTGTAACTTCGCCACCAACGCGCGCGCTGCCGCGGTTTCGTTTCGCAACAGGGCCGCGCGCAATTGGAGGACGGTGGCGGCTACTTCCTCTTCAGGCACACGCGTCAAGGCGGCAACTCTCGCGGCCCAATCGGTCGGAAGTTCCTTCGGAGCAGAATCGAATTCGATTTCCGCGAGCGACAGACGGCCCGCCTGGTCCTCCGGCGTCAACGACAGCAGGCTGATCAGTTGATACTTGGCCGGTACGGGACGATTCACCCGGCGGTAAATTTCCGCCGCCAGACGGTGATATTCGGGATTTCTCCGGGCGTCCTGAGCGACGGAAGTAATCGCTTCAAGGCCGTAAGCGTAGGCTTCGTATTTCAAGGACAACTGCATCAGCTTGACGGCATTCTCCGTCGTTTTTTCGATGCGACAAAGATTACGTTGAAACATCAGGGCGTCGGGCGACGAATTCATTTCGCAGGCCTTCACGCCCAGTTTCAAAGCGGCGAGGTCATTTGGCCGCGAACTCAGCATTTTTCTCACCGCCATCAAACCATTGCGGGCGTCTCCCGCGGCGATAAAATCACGGGCCATGCCGTTCATGCGTCCCATGCTCCACGAGCGGTAACCCGCCCATACCTGATAACGCAACAGATAGTAGCTTCCTCCGGCCAGCACGACAGCACCGATCACGATGGCCACGCCAGACATAAATTTATTTCGCAGTAATTTCATCGGAGAGCGGAGGTTTTATAACCGCGGTTTGGAGCCGCGATGCTGACGATGGATTCCATCGTCGAACTGACGACGGCTCGCGCCTCCGAGGGCGCCATCGGTCCACGCACCGCAATCCCGACGACGTGCTGGCCAAGATTACGTTCACCGCGCAATACTGAATCGATGCGTTCATCCGAGGAAACCTGCCGGTAGCTGAGATGCGTTCCACCAACGGACGGTCGATCCTCCACGATGGCGTGGAAAACATAGACGTCGCGACCGTCTTCATCAAAAAGATAGGTGGTGAAAGGAATTTCGACGCCATCGATGTCACAGTTCCAAACCCCGGTTTCAGAAACCAATTTCAAGCCCGTGGCGGGCAGACAGACCGTCGGATAATGGGAACTGGAGAGGTATTTCGAAACCCGCCCCGGTTGCCACTGCAGATAATACATCTGCCAGAGATATCCATCCGGCGTAGACCAACTCGCGGTTTTTCCGGAATTGAATTTCAGTAATGCTTTCATCCGGTCGCCAAATGTGCCCTCAACAAAACCGGGCGCTTGTCGGGGCAGCGTCAAATTCCAGACCAACGGCGGCGGCAATGCGCGCTCATGCAGGTCGTACCAACCCAACGTAAAAATCTCGACGAGACACAACCACCCGCAAACCAATCCCGCACCGAGCCATGAAAACGGCGGGTTCGGAGTCTTCCCCAGATAAATGGGACTCGCGCCGGCCGTTTCTGTTTCGTGCGCGATCTTCGGCGATTTTTCTCCCTGATTAAACCACTCCGCCAGACCCCACAGGGCGAGGAGGCAAAGCACCATCGAAATGGTGCCAACCGTATCGTGCCATTTTTCGATGGAATCGGTCTGAGCGAAATTCGTGAGGATTACGGTCCGGATTAAATTCACCAGAAACGCCACCGCAAAGGAGGACACCAAAAGAAGCGCGCGGCGCACGAGATTTATCCGGTAAAATTCCCCGAGAAACAGCGCCATCATGAAGGCGGTTTGCAACGATCGGATTCCACTGCACGCTTCCTCGACGTTGACCCACCGGTCCGCCACTTGAATCAGGTTTCCTTTCGCGATGGCGGGCACGCCCAGCTGCGTGAGAATCTCGGCACTCACGCTCGCGTTCATCCTCATCAAGTTTTGTACGAGGGAATCCTGCATCCACACCGGCCACGGCAGCGCGGTATAACAGAACAGAATTGGAAAAATAAAATGCCAGACGCTGCGCTTGCCGCCCCAGCGGCCGAAGACAAGAAGAACCATTCCGGCCCAGAGCGAAGCCATGATAAAGTTGATCTTAACCCAATCGGGATTCGCCTCCTGCACGACCCGCACCGGGAAATAAGCAAAAAGCAGCATCGCGATCCCACTGAGAAATGCCGTCCAACTCCACCGCGACTGAATCGCCGGCCGATCCTGCCACCGTGACCAAAACAAATAACCGGCGAGCGCGGGCACGGCCCAGCCGTAGGAATAGACGGGGTTAACTGACCATTCGAGCCGCTGTTGGTTAAGAATCATCAACCAAAAAACACCCACGGCGAACAACGATGGCCACCAACTCCTCGCGCGCCGCGCAACGGTAGCGCGCGCGGGTGCGATCACCATTTGAGGAGGATGCGAAATCGAATTCATGGGAAAAGTGCCGTCGAAAAATAGCCCAAAGACTGGGGTGCCGGTGTTCTCATCTGGAGTTCATGCGCTCCGGGACCGTCTCCAAATCCGCCTCGGAATACCGTGGGCTCGCGGCCAGCTGGCGCACCGCAGCCTCGAATTTAGACTGCATCGCGTCAGGTGAAAACCGCTCGACCCAACAGGTGCGGGCACGCCATTCCGCCAACAAACCGGGATTCTGTGCCGCCCGCTGCAAGGCGTTCGCAAGTTCAGGCGGGGAGGCAGCGGGGACATTTATTCCGAAGCCGCCATCGCGCACGGCCCGCGCGAGATCGCTCGTTTCATCCGCGGTCGTGATCACCGGCAACCCGGCGCTAAGTACGCTCAGCAGCTTGCTCGGAAAACAAACCTGGCCAGTACCGGGCATTTGGGTGACCAGCGCGACATCGGCGGCGCGCAGCATCGCTTGGTATTTCCCCGCGGATTGCAGCGGCAGCAGGCGCACATTGGCCAGCGGATGCCGCGCAAGGCGATCGCGCAGCAGTTCCCGATCCGCGCCATTGCCCGCGACAATCAGGAAAACCGGCTTTCCCGAAACCGGCTGAAGCGTTAACATTTCAGCGGCATCCAACAAAACTTCCAATCCTTGCTTACGGCCGAGGTTGCCCGAATAAACCGCCAGCATCGCGTTCGTGGGAATTTCATTTTCGTTCCTGAACGCGAGCGCGTCCGCTTCCGTGGCAGCGGAGGGCGCGTCGTTTCGCAGCCAGTTCGGAAGCAGGAAAGCTTTCGCGGCCGGAACACCCTTCGCCGCAAATGCGTCCATCATTCCCGCGGAGATCCCTGAAACACCCGCCGCCCGATTGTAGGCAAATCGTTCGCAAGCATACATGAAACGAAGGAACGGGCCAGTTTTGACCATGCCCAAACCAGCCGCGGAGTCCGGCTGCAAATCCTGAATGTGAAATAAAAATCGACTTCTTTTTAAGGACGATGCAATCCACGCGAACACGCCAAGGCCCAAGGGAGGACTGACTACGACATAGATATCCGCCCGGCGAAGAAACAGGGTCCGAATCAGCGACGTGATACCGAAAGTCATTTCATGAAAAACACGCTTCAGCGTGCTCAATTTTTCAGGAACATACTGCCAGCAGCGATGAACCGGAATCGCACCGATTTTTTCGTCGCGGTACAGCTTGCGACGATCCGCCTCATTTTTCCGCCAGTTGGGATAGTAGGTGAACCCCGTCACTACTTCCACTTCCAGCCCGATCCGTTGGAAATACTCGGCTAATTCCGTCGTGTAGGGAGCAATGCCCGTTGGTTCAGGCGCGTAATTGATTCCCCAGAGGATGACTCGCATAATAAAATTTTTGGTTCGCGGGCAGAAAAGACGCCAAAGTGATAGTGACGTGACTCCCCGCCCACGGTGATCGTTCGTGGATATCTTCTAGTCGGATTCCGACACGATTGATCCGCTCACGGCACCTTAAACTATGCCCACAAACCCACAATCAGGGAAACCCCGATGCTTAATTGCGCCATCCGACCAAATGGAAACCTCGACTAGCGTCCGCCCACCGAGACCGTGGATTTTGGTCCCCCTGCAGCCGACTTCACTTCAGCTGCGACGGAGGTATCCGCCGTTTTCAGGTGCAATCGTATTTCCTGAGCTTTCGCCAACGACATGAACTCATAGATGCCGTGAAGACGCGCAAAATTGTAACCGGCCCGGCCATCCCAGATCCCTCCCTGCCAAAGATAGACATATAGAAATCGAAGGGTCGGGCGGAATGGAAGATGGTGGGAGAGACGTTTGATTCGCCGGGCCACCCGTATCCGCCATGCTTGAGGCTCGGTGCTTTCCCGGCTTCCTCCCCTTTCCCCTTCCACCTGCAACCGCGCTTCCCAGTTGGAATAACGGTTATGTTTTTCGATAAATACGCTGATGGAGGGAAATGCATAATGGTCCATTTCGGACTTCATCCGTCCCGTCGCACCCTGCACGATGATGTGTTCGTGCACCTCATTGTCACCGCTGTCAGTCGCACCCTGCACGATCTGCTCGTAACGTCCGAGTCGATGCCGGAATAAACGCAGATTCCAATTGGGGTAGTAGGCGTGTTTCAGCCACTGATTCATAAACATGAATCGCCGGTTGATCCAATAACCAGCGCATCCATTGCCTTGATTTGAAATAATCCCTTGGATCTCTTCCGCAATGCCGGGCAGGAGGACTTCGTCCGCGTCCAGAATAAAGACCCATTCGTTCCGGAATGAAATATTTTCCAACGCCCAGTTTTTCTTTTTGGGCCACACCCCATTGAAGCGAAATTGCACCACCTGTGCACCGGCTTCCCGTGCAATATCCTGCGACCCATCCGTGCTCTCGGAATCAACCACCATTACCTCATCCGCCCATGTCACGGACGCGAGCGACCTCGGCAGATTCCCGGCTTCGTTACGAATCGGAATCAAGATGGAAACGGGAACCTTCATGCAGTGGGTAATGGGCTGATCGTGAGAAAATCCAAATCTTTCTTTTCCGTTCCACAGACCGTGAAGAACGAAAGCCGGGCCGGGAATTTATCCCGGTCCGGCGATCGGAAACTCAATTTATAAATCAGCTTATCAGACTGCAGCTAGAGCGGAAACCGCATTGCTCCCGCGTTGGGCGCGGAGGCGACGATAACCGACCAAGCCCATCAATCCGAGCGCTCCCATGAGACCATAGGTAGCCGGCTCCGGCACTGGACTCATGTTAAGGAACGTCACGGTGACTTCAGCCAGTTTAACGAACGTATTTTCCTTTACCATGGTGCTGGCGGGAAGATCGCTAATGGTGAATTTAACCCACTGGCCGTCGATCAAGACCGGGGCCGGTTGGGTAAAGCTCGCCGTGAAAACATCCGGATTTTTATTGGTCGGAGTGTTCACCGTGGCGTCGATTCCGAAATCGACCGTCGTAAGCAGGAACGAACTGGCGGTGGGGGAATTCAAGTTGATGTAGAAATCGAACAGCGCATCCGCTGACGACGTTTTAATCTTCGTGATTCCGTTGTAGTAGGTGAGTACGCCCAACCCGAAAGTGTCACCACTGTGAAGGTTCGTGAAACTTGCGGAGTTGAAAACGATGCCCGATTTGAACGATTTGACCGGCACGCCGGTTCGAAACGAAGCAAACGAACCATCCGGCACGTTGACAATGGTCGTATTCGGCAGGACATCTGGAGCGAAGTACCCCGCGGTGCTGCCACTCAGCGTCAGCGCCTGGGCGGTACCGGCTGCGAGGGCCAGCCCGATGGCCGACCCGACGATTAACCTTAATCGATTTTTCATATTTTTATCTGGTGTTTATGTTGCATGGAAGCCGGCCACGTCGGCGGCCGGATAAGCTGAGCGATGAACGGGGATTTTCCATCGGACAACTCCCTGTGAAAAAACTGATTCGCCTCGGAGACCGGGCAAGTGCCGACTAGGCGCGAACGCCCTGATCACCTGATAGGGGAAAATCCTAGCTAAAGGCGTGGTATTCTTGTTCATACTATATCAAAAAATGAGCGCGCGTGTTAATCGTATCCCGGCGCTTAATACGCCGCACGGGGCGGTTTCACCACCTGACGGGCCGTGGCCGCAATGATCCGGAGATCCAATTGCAGCGACCACATGTTTACGTAGCGGAGATCATGATCGATCCTCTTCTGCAGAAGTTCCGGCCGGCCTACGACTTCACCACGATAGCCCTCGCTTTGGGCCAGGCCGGTGATTCCCGGTTTCACAAAATGGCGCATGTAATAGGAGCCGACCATCTCGGCAAACTTCTCGTCGTGCTCGAGTAAATGCGGACGAGGACCGCTTACACTCATTTCACCCAACAAAACATTAATGAATTGGGGGAATTCATCGAGGCTGGTTTTCCGCAGGAAACGCCCAAAGGCAAATACCCGGTGATCATTCCGGGTCGCTTGGGTGCCACGTTGATTTTCGGAGCCGACATGCATCGTGCGATATTTGAAGATATGAAACTTCTGGCGGTTCAAACCCGACCGTTCCTGGCGGTGAAATACCGGCCCGCGCGATTGCAACCGGTGGGCGATCGCGACCAAAAGCGTCAATGGCGGCAAAACAAGGCACACCGTGGGAATGGCGACCGCGAGATCCAAGGTCCGCTTCACCAAGCAATTGATCGGGTTGTCCAGTGGCTCAGCTCCGTGCGCCGCAAACGCAAACTGCTGATTGCATTCAACCGCCGACATGTCCTCGCCAAAGGTCGATCGCAAATCGAGAAAGTAGCGAACCCGGCAGCCAGCATGCTCAGCCTCCTCCAACACGAGGCGCGTTTCCTCCTCGGTAAATTCACGCCGGTTAATCACGACCTGATTGATTTGTTGATCAGCCAGGATTTGGCGCAGCTGATCGATTGACCCCAACGGAGCGGACTCACCGCGAGTGTGGCTACCCGCCTTTCCCGCAGGTGTGATACATCCCACCACCAACTGTCCAAGATAGGCGCGGCTGGAAAGCCAACCCTCCAATCTCCGGGCGTCCGACTCCGAAGCCAGAACCACGGTGCGAAATTTCACCGACCGAAACAGGAATGAAGCGAGACGACTCGGCATCAGCCAGTTTCCAATGAGCAGCGCGCCGCCGGACAGCATCACAAACCAAGCCACAAATTCGCGGGAAACCGCAACGTCCCGCGTGGCAAATCCCACGGCGCAGAGAACGGCAAGCAAACGAAACATTTGCTGCCTGGTCAAATGACAGGCTTCCATGAAAGTCAGGGTGCCAAGCCGCGCGGCCACGCCCTTCAGCGCGTGATGATTCCAGATCATGGCAAAAACCACTCCCATCAGGTAAATGCTCCAGTTAACTCCAACGTTAAACTGAATCCATCCCGTCATTCTCACCGTCCCCACCTGGACCAGAAACAATGCTACGATTGCCACGTCCAGAAAAAGACCGTGCAAAAAAACTAATCCATCTTGTCTGTGTTTAAGCATGGCGTTGATGTGTTGGCGGGGTAATGGGCAAAGCTTAGAGGAATCGGTAAAAATCGGGAATCGGGACAGCCCTGCAAAAACGGTCAGGCCAACGCGTGAAACCATCTCAGGCGGCGTATGAGGGAATGCATCAGGCAAACCCTGATTATCAGTCGAGATTCTGGAACGGGCTTGCGCCGAAGTCCGCGGTCTCGACCAATCTAGCACAGCAGAAAAACGCATGAACCCGGCCGTCGCCATTTCGTCCATTCCAGTCGCTCCCAGTTCCCTTACGGAAACGGTGCGGGCGTGGTATTGTCTGAGAGTGATGGCCCGAAGGGAGCATATCGCCGCCCTCAATTTGACGCAGCGCACCGGCGTATCGGTTTTCTCTCCCCGGATTCGCGTCGCAAAAAATTCTTCCAGCGGCGCACCAGCGTTGGTCACGGAAGCCTTGTTTCCGGGCTACGTCTTTGCGCGCTTCCGCTATCCACACGATGCACGCCACGTCGCGAGCACGCCTGGCGTTTTGGGTCTCGTTTCCTTTGGCTCTTCTCCCCCGGCTGTATCCGATGGGATCATCGAACAACTGAGTCAGGAAGTGCGGAAGGAAGCGGGTGCGCCGGTCGCTCCGCTTTTTGAGGAAGGGACGTTGGTACGGATTGTAGCCGGATGCTTCCAGGGCAGTGACTGTCTCTTATACAC
>JBEPTW010000074.1:0-17817 GCA_041691855.1 Verrucomicrobiota bacterium
GAATGTTTGAGCGTCGTCCGCGCGCCCAAGTGCGAAGTGAGGCGTTTCTCGATGTCGGTCAAAGCAGTCGCCGTCGCAGCGGGCATTTTGCGACGTTTGCCGGCGCCGGCCGTCGAGCTGTTTTTCAATAATTCCTCCAGCGCGCGGACACTCAATCCCTGCTCTAAAGCGCGGCGCGCGATGACTAGGCGTTCGGCGGAATTTTCCACTCCCAACAAAACTTTCGCGTGGCCGACGCTGAGCAAGCCCTTGCCCACATACCCCTGCAATTCGGCCTCAAGCGCGAGCAAGCGCAGTGAATTCGCCACCGTCGCACGCCCCTTGCCCACGCGTTGCGCGGCGGCGTCCTGCGTGAGATCGAAATCACGGATCAGGCTAGCGTAACCATGCGCCTCTTCGAGCGGATTAAGGTCCGCGCGCTGCAAATTTTCGATCAACGCGAGCGACGCCGATGAGGCATCGCTCGATGTCATCACACGGGCGGGAATCGATTTGAGCTTGAGCTGCTGAAAAGCCCGCCAGCGGCGTTCGCCGGCGATCAGTTGGAATTTATCGCCGACAGGACGCACCACGATCGGTTGCAGCAATCCTTCCGCGCGGATGCTTTCCACCAGATCGGTCAATGCCTCCGCCGCAAATTCTTTGCGCGGCTGATACGGATTCGGCTCAATTTGATGCAGTGAAATCTCCCGATAACCCGCCAATCCCTCGGCAACCTGCGTCGCGCCAGGCGAAGATTTCGACGCTGCATCAACTGCGGTTGGAGTCGGTTTGGGCGGAGTAGTCCCGCTGGTAATTAACGCGCCGAGCCCTCGGCCGAGACGCGATTGCGAAGGTTTGGCCATATTATTTTCCCTGGGGAATGAACAACGTCTGACCCACGCGAATTTTCGTCGGGTCCGAAATTTTGTTGGCGTTAACGACATCCTGAAGACGCGCGTTATTTTTTCGCACGATCTCCGACAACGTATCGCCCGACTGCACCGTATAATTGATCCCCTCCTTCGGGAAATCCTCTTTAAAGCTGGTCTGCAGCGCCGGACGCGTGGCCTGGCCTTTTGCCACCGCATCGACGGCCGCCTGGGTCTGCTTGGCCAGACGTTCGATCTGGCCGCCGACTTGATTCAACGTCTCACGCTTCTGGTCGGCGAGCGCGGACTGCATGGTGCGGTTGATATCGGCCACGGCTTTGTTGAGCTGCTCGATCGTCACGAAACTCTGGTTTGATTTCGCCTGAAGTGTACCGTTGTCGCGCGTGAGTTGCTCGACGCTCAGGGACAGTTCGCCCACCCGCTGAGTCAGCACACGCACGTCCTCGCGCAAGCTGAACAGCTCTTGACGCGGATCGTTGGATTGAGCCCAGACCGCGGTCGTCATCACGACGCAAAGGCCGCCATATCTAAGAAAACTGCTACGCATACAAAGCATCGTGGGAAGTTACCGCGCAAAAACAAGCCTTAGGAGTCGGAAGTTGCAGGCGGCAGCTTGGGATTCATCCGCGGAAATGGCGCGCGCGCGACCAGCGGCGGCATGGATTGGCTGGATAATTCCGTGCCCGGCTCAACTGGAAAGCCCCGCAAAAATTCCGCGGCGGGCAACAAGCGACCGCCGGGACGTTGCAACAAACGCAGCCGCAGCACGCCCTGCCCCGTGCCGACCAACAATCCCGCTGAATCGGCTCCAATTACTTCACCAGCTGTCGCACCGGAATTTTCCGAAACAGCGTCGGCGAGGCCCAACTTCACGATCTGACCGCCAATTCCGACGGTACACGCCGGCCACGGCATGAGTCCGTTGATCCGCGCGGCGAGCAATGATGCGGGCAATTGAAAATCGAGGATGCCGTCACTCTTTTCCAAGCGCCGGCAAAATGTCGCCGCCGCTTCGTCTTGCGCCGTGAATTCTTGCTCACCTGCCGCGATCACAGGCAGGCAGCGCGCGAGCAAGGGCACGCAAGCTTGCGAAAGTTTCGCCTCGATTGTCGCGGCCGTATCCAACGGCTCGATCGCGACGCGCTCAACGTCCGCCACCGGACCCGCGTCGAGCTTGAGCACCATTCGCATCAAGGTCACGCCAGTCTCCGTCTCGCCACAGGTGATCGCCGTCTGGATCGGCGACGCGCCGCGATACGCCGGCAGGATCGACGTGTGAAGATTCAACGTGCCCAGCCGCGGCGTATCGATGACGTCCTGCTTGAGAATATGCCCATAGGCCATCACGAGCGTCAGGTCGGGTTGGAACGCGGCCAGTTGCTCGCGCTCGTTAACGCCTACTTTAATGGGTTGCTGCACCGGCAAACCGCGCGCGATTGCCCATTGCTTGATTTCGTTGGCTTGGATTTTTTGCCCGCGGCCAATCGCCCGGTCAGGCTGCGTAAAAACCGCGACGATCTCCGCCTGCCCCGCTCCGCCGTTCGCGATCCAGTTTAGCGCAGGCAGCGCGATCGCGTCCGAGCCCATGAAAACGATCCGGAGCATGACGCAAAAGGAACTCAGTCATCCAACGTCGACGGATCGATGATCTCCTCATCCGAACCCGCCGCTTCCGCCAGACGCAGATTCCGGCGCGTGCCTTTCGCTGCGATGCGGTCGGCGGCCGTGCGGTTCTTTTTGCCGATCAGATCGAAATGGATCGGACATCCGTCGAGCTCGAATTCCTTCACCAAGCCGGCCTCAAGATACCGGCGGTAAGATTCGGTGAGGCTGCGCTCCTGATTACAGAAAAGTTTCATCCGGAACGGACGGGTGCTGGTCTGCGTCGCGTAATAGACCTTGAAGCGAATATTGTAGGTCGAAGGCGGCGGCGTGCGATCCGCGAGTTTGATGATGCACGCGTTGAGCTTGGCCGTGGGAATCTTGGTATCGAGTCGCTTGTCGAGCGCGCGTGCCGACTTGAGCATGCGCCCGATCTCGTGGCCGCTGAGCGCCGAGACAAACATGACGGGCGCACCGGGCGTAAAAAACAATTTCTCAAACATCGTCTTCTCGTAATGCTCCCGATAGGCGCGCTCGGTTTTGAATTTCTCCACGAGCGGGTGATGTTTGTTAAAAGCATCGTGCACCAAATCCCATTTGTTCACCACGATCACGATTGGCTTGGCCGCCTTGATGACTTCGCCAGCAATGGCCTGGTCCTGCTGCGTCACGCCATCGATCGCATCGAGCACCATGAAGACGACGTCGGCGCTGTGAATCGCCTCCAGCGAACGCAGCCGGGAAAAATATTCGACCGATGAGGAAAGTTTCGTCGCGGCGCGAATGCCGGCGGTATCAATGAGGCGGAACGGCCACTTTTTGCCGTCCTTGTTCACGTAGACGAAATCCAACTCCACGGCGTCACGGGTCGTTCCCGGCACATCGCTCACAATCAACCGGTCGCTCTTCAACAGACGATTGCTCAGCGAGGATTTGCCAACATTTGGACGTCCCACAAAACAAACGCTGAGGCGTTCTTTTTCGAGTTCGGTTTCCTCGGGCACGGGTCCGAGTTTTGCGAGGACCGCGTCGCGCAATTCCGCTTCGCCGTTGCCGTGCTCCGCTGAAACGTAGAACGGTTCCCCAAAACCCAGACGGAAAAACTCGGAGATTTCCTTGATCTTCTCCTTGCCGCTGTCGGCCTTGTTCGCGACGAGAAGCACTTGTTTTTTGGCGCGGCGCAGCAATTGCGCGATGCGTTCATCAAGCGGAGCCACGCCCTCGCGCGCATCGATCACAAAAAGGATGACGGTCGCGGCTTCGATGGCGAAACCCACCTGTTCCTCGGAAATCTTCGTGATGCGCGCCGGCGTATCACTTCCCGTCAGGCCCAATCCGCCTGTGTCGAGCAAGGTGTAGCTGCCGTCCTTTACCTCGGCGTTGACCACATCGCGCGTGACACCCGGCATGTCATGGACAATGGAAATACGCTTGCGCGCCAGTCGGTTAAACAGGCGGCTCTTACCCACATTGGGTCGGCCAACAATGGCCACGGTGCGCGGAACAGGAGTCATTTCCGGCAGACCTTCGGGGCGGACGCGTCCGCTGGCAAGCGATTGTTGGACAATAACACCTCCCTTGAAGATAGAGCAGCTTTACCCGAAGTCCCCGCGCATACGTGCGCCCGCTCCACCACGCAAAATCCGCGTCGGCTCGAAATTAGTGTTTATTAGTGCCCATTAGTGGTTTCAGTTCGGTCTCCATGTTCGAAAGCCTGACCGAAAAACTGACCGGTGCCCTCCGCAACCTTCGTGGCGTAGGCCAACTCTCCGAAGCCAACATGGCGGACGCCCTCAAGGAAGTGCGCGCCGCCCTGCTCGCCGCCGATGTCCAC
Organism: Verrucomicrobiota bacterium; assembly: GCA_041691855.1. GTDB lineage: Bacteria > Verrucomicrobiota > Verrucomicrobiia > Opitutales > Opitutaceae > Lacunisphaera. The sequence continues at coordinate 4,309 of JBEPTW010000074.1, forward strand.
TTCAAGGTCGCGCGCGAGTTTATCGACAAGGTGCAGATCCAGTGCGTCGGTCAGGAAGTATTGAAGTCCGTCTCACCCGGGCAACAGATCGTCAAAATCATCCATGACGAACTGGTGAAATTACTCGGCGAAGGTACCACGGAACTTTCCCCCACGCGTCCGCTCAAGATTCTGATGGTCGGCTTGCACGGCTCCGGCAAAACGACGTCGACGGCCAAACTCGGCAAGTTGCTCAAGAAAAAAGGCGCGCGTCCGTTCGTCGTCGCGTGCGACGTCTACCGTCCCGCAGCCATCGACCAACTCGAGATTCTGGCGAAGCAGGAAGAACTTGGATTCTATTCTGATCGCATTTCAAAAGATGTGCCCGCGATTGGCGTGAAAGGATTGGAAGCCGCACTGCAGGACAACGCCGACGTCATTCTCTTCGACACCGCCGGTCGGTTGCAGATCGACCAGAAGTTGATCGAGGAAGTGAAAAGGCTCCACGCGAAGATCCAGCCCGACGAAGTGCTGCTCGTCGCCGACGGCGCGCTCGGTCAGGAGGCCGTGAATGTCGCCAAGACATTTCATGAGGCGCTCGGCGTCACGGGATTGATTCTCACCAAACTCGACGGCGACGCCCGCGGCGGCGCGGCGCTTTCGATCAAAGCCGTCACCGGCGTGCCGATCAAATTCATCGGCGTCGGCGAAAAGACTGCGGACTTCGAAATTTTCCATCCCGACCGTCTCGCCTCCCGCATTCTCGGCATGGGCGACGTCGTTTCGCTCGTCGAACGCGCGCAGGAAAACATCGACCAGAAGGAAGCCGAGCGCATGGCAGAAAAAATGCGCAAGGCGGATTTCAATCTGGAGGATTTCCTTTCACAGATGCAGCAGGTAAAAAAGATGGGCTCGATGCAGTCCATCATGGGCATGATGCCCGGCATGAGCGGCGTGCAATTGCCCGACGATTCGGAAAAACAAATGGCCCGCACCGAAGCGATCATCTACTCGATGACACTTCAGGAGCGCAGAAAGCCCGCCATTCTCAATGGCAACCGCCGCATCCGCATCGCAAAAGGCGCCGGGGTGAAGGTCCTCGAAGTGAATCAGCTGCTGAAACAATTCGAGCAAATGCAGAAGCTCATGAAGATGATGAAAGGCGGCAACCAGAAGAAGTTGATGCGCCAGATGGAAGCCATGAAAGGCAAAGGCGGCGGCATGGGCGGCATGCCAGGCTTCTAAACCGAATTGGGTTGGCAAAACTCGCAAAGCAAGCGGCGAGTGTCGGGCTCTTGGAGCGACGCTGCAAGAGGGCGTGCCGCACCGCCTCCGTTAAAACCCAACGGGCATGGGCATTGCCGGCCTTCGTATTGGCTGTTTGCGGGGCTGAACGTGTTTTTTATTTCGTATTGGAAATGTCCTCTTTGCGGGCAATATTTTGGAAAGGGATAAGATGGAATCCACTGCTCCAATTGTGGAAACCGGTTTAACCTCGATGAGATCTGAAGGAGCCCAACTTAGAGAATGGAAAGAAGAAAGCTTTGATCGCCGAGACTACTGCGACACCAACTGAAAAGACGACCTAACGAGGTGGGTTCTGTGGAGCGAATCAGACACAGGACCATTGATGAACAAGCCTCTCGATAAACGGTAGACTTCGGCGGTGAATGTAGCCCGCGCCAGCCTCGACGAATTGCTGCTCGATTACGAAGATTTCCTGCGCCAGCGAGGCTTGCGACAGTGGACCAAAGAGGATCGCGAGGCGTGTGCGGTGCGCATGATCGGCCGCGCTGAGAATCGGCTGGATCAGACCGATCAGTCGGATCGCAGCGCCTACGCTCTGTGGCTCGACCACACCGACCCTGCGATCATCGCCAACACCCTCATCTGCCTGATTCATCAGACCAACTACCTGCTCGACCAACAGATCCGCGCCCTCGAACGCGATTTCATTCACGAAGGCGGCTACAGCGAACAACTGGCGGTTGCCCGCATCAAACACCGGCAAGGGCAGAGTCAGTAGAATCAGGCGGATCGGTCCGATCACGCACCGCGGGCGCCCAACTGCCGCCTTTGCGGGAAGCCCATGGCACTGCCACCGGCCCGTCAGGGCTCACGCGTTGGCTCGCAATTCTGGGGCTGTTCGGCTTACCCGGCTTGCAAGAGCACGCTGCCGCTGTAATCGCGCGCTGATCCGTCCGATTTCAGCTTGCGGCATCCCGTGTAGTGTTCAATTGAACACTATGCTCACTTCCAAGCAACGGGCGGTTTTTGATTTCGTGCGAGGCCATCAGCGCCAACACGGGCATCATCCCTCCTTGCGCGAAATCCAGGCTCACTTTGGCTTCGCCAGCCCTTTCGCGGTCACTCGCCATTTGCAGGCGCTGCAAAAAAAAGGCGTGCTGGCGCGCGTCGACGGCAAAGCGCGCGCCTTCATCGAACCTGGTCGCAAACCCCAACCGCAGGTCGTGGATATTCCACTCTACGGCGTCATCCCCGCTGGATCGCCAACCGCAGCTGAACAACAACCGGACAGCTATATCACGATCGCCCCTACTTTTCTGGAGAACCGCAACCCTCGCACTACCGCACCGCTCTTCGCCTTGCGCGTTCGCGGCGATTCCATGACGGGGGCCAGCATTCTCGATGGTGATATTGTTTTTCTGGCGCTCCGCGAGCCGCGTCCACGCGATATCGTCGCCGCCCTCATCGACGGGGAATCCACCCTCAAACGTTTCCTCGTGCAACGCGGACGTCCCTTCCTGCGCGCGGAAAATCCGCACTATCCCGATCTGATCCCCGCTACCGAACTCATTATTCAGGGCGTCATGGTCGGCCTGCTTCGCAGCCAGCCTCATTAAAATTTCCAGCTATTTCCCATGCCGCCCGCGTCCGAAACGCTCGCGTCGCTTCGTCATCTGCTCGACGAGCGTTTTCCCTCCGTGCCCCGGCACGCGGGCCGCGTGCTGCCTACGGAAATCCCCGGCATCGATCGCGCCCGTGGCGGTCTGCCGTTAGGCGCGGTCACGGAACTCGTTTGCTCGCAACCGAGCAGTGGCGGCCATCTGATCCTGGGCCAGCTCCTTGCGCTCACCCGCTCTCAGCGGCAGCGCGCCGCACTGATTGACGCGATGGATTGCTTTGATCCTGAATCGCTGCCCAAGGACGACCTCGTTCATTTAATCTGGGTGCGCTGCCGCACCACCGCCCAAGCTTTGCAAGCAGCCGATCTCCTCGCCCGCGATGCCAACCTCAGCTTGGTTTGCCTGGACTTGCGTTACGCCTCCCCGACCGATCTCCGCAAGATCCCGGGATCACAATGGTACCGTTTGCAACGCGCCGCCGAACCAGCCGACCTCGCGCTACTCGTACTCACACCCCACGCCTGCGTGCCGAGTGCCGAAATCCGTTTCACTCTGAATCATAGTCATACGCTGGCCAGGATGAGCGAGGAGCGTCCTGTCCTGACCTCACAAATCGAAGCCAGCGTCGACCGTCAACGGCGCTCCATCGCCACCGCTGGCTGACCCATCGCCATGTTCGCCGTAATTCATATCGCGGATTTCGCTCTGCAAGCCGTGCTTCGTGCTGACCCCGCACTCAGCCACCGGCCCACCGCTCTCTTTGACGATACCCGCAGCAAGTCCCTCGTTCGTGCGGTCAATGCCACCGCTGCCCGCGCTGGCGTGCAACTGGAAATGAACGCTCCCCAAGCGGTGGCTCGCTGTCCCGCGTTGATCATTTGCACTCCGCGCCCAGCCGCTGAAGCTGAGGCGCGCGCCACACTGCACGCCGTGGCCTTCACGCTTTCGCCTCTGATCGAGGATACCGCGCCCGGTATTTGCACAGTGGATTTGCGCGGCGTGAAGCTCGCACAATTAATGACCACGGCAAACGAGGCCATCGCTCAATTAAATCGATTCGGCCTGACCGCCACCATCGGCCTCGCCCGGACGCCGCTGCTCGCATTCTACGCGGCGCGTTCCACGCCGGGCGTGCAATGGGTGCACGACGAAAAGAAATTTCTGGCTCCTCTGCCCATGGCCGCCAGCGATGCCTCCCCTGCACTGCTCGAAATTCTGCACCAGTGGGGCCTCCACACTTTCGGCGATCTGACCGCGTTGCCTCGCGACGCCATTATCCGCCGGCTCGGGGCAGATGGTCTGGCACTCTGGAATCGCGCGAGCGGCGGAGTTCCGCGGCCGCTCACGCCGGTAATTCCTCCGCTGAAATTCGCCGCAGCCATGGAGTTCGAGTACGCGATGGAAACCCTCGAGCCACTCCTTTTTATTCTGAACCGTCTGCTCGACCGGCTGACGTTCGAGCTGATCGCCGCCCACTTCGTCGCCGCCGAAATCCACCTGCAATTGAAGTTGGAGGATGAAAAAATGATCGCCCTCGATTTCCGCCTGCCGGAGCCGACCGGTCAGACTGAAATCCTTCTCCGCACCCTGCATACCCGGCTCGAATCCGTCCAAACCGATTCTTCGATCGTCGCACTAAAGCTGGAACTCGCGCCGGTCCGCCCACTCGTGCGGCAGCAGGGAATTTTTGAAACCGGATTGCGCGATCCGCACGGCTTCGCTGAAACGCTGGCACGTTTGTCAGCGCTCGTCGGCTCCGAAAATGTCGGCACGCCTCAACTTGAAAATAGCCATCGTTCCGACGCGGTTAAACTCATTGCGCCGCTCACCGTCATCCCGCCATCCGCCAGCGCTCCGGTTCACGCGCCCCTCAGTCCACCGCTGCGCCGCTTCCGTCCACTGCTCGCCGCCCGATTGGAATTCACGGGCGACGAACCCAGTTATCTTTGGAGCGCGTATGTCAGCGGTGAAATTACCGCACGCTCGAAAGGTTGCCGCAGCAGCGGGGAATGGTGGCAAAACGATCTGCACTGGCAACGCACGGAGTACGACATCGAGCTGGCCCAAGGCGGTCTTTATCGCCTGCTCCGAATAAAGGACGCTTGGTTTCTGGAAGGAGAATACGACTGACCATGAGTGGCTACATCGAACTCCATGCCCGCAGCGCCTTCAGTTTCCTCCGTGGCGCGTCGCACCCTGCGGAACTGGCACGCGTTGCCTGCGACTTGGAATTACCCGGGCTGGCGCTACTCGACCGCGACGGAGTTTACGGTGCGCCGAAGCTTTATGGCGCCGCCCGCGATAACGGATTGCGCGCACTGGTCGGCGCTGAAATCACCATGGAGGACGGGAGCGTCGTGCCGTTGCTGGCCGAAAGCCGCGCCGGTTATCAAAATCTTTGCCAGCTCATTACCGAGACCAAGCTCACGGAACGTCCGCCGCTACTTTCTGTGTCCGAAATAGATCCCGCTCTCGACCCGACGGCGCGCAAACGCCCTTGTTTTGCCACGTGGTCCGAACTCGCGGCATATTCCGACGGCCTGATCGCACTCACCGGTGATGAAGCAGGCCCAGTTCGCCGTGCCTGGCAGACGGCCGGCAAAGACGCCGCCAATATCGCGCTGCAAAAGCTTGCCGCGATTTTCGGGCAGGATCGCCTCTACGTTGAACTGCAGCGCCATCGACTGCGGGGCGAAGACCGCGAAGTGAAATTTCTCACCGATCTCGCCGCCGCCCACCGGTTGCCAGTGCTCGCCACGGGCGGCGTGAATTACGCCACCAAAGCCGGCCGCGAGATCGCCGATGTTTTCACGTGTTTGCGGCTGCATACCACGCTCGACGGCGCCGGGCGCGCGCTTTCGCACAACGATGACCGGCACTTGAAATCCGCGTCGGAGATGATCGCGCTTTTTGCCGATCTGCCTGAAGCCGTGGACAATTCCGTGCGGCTCGCCGGGCGGCTGGAGTTTACTTTGCAAAAGCTGGGTTACGAATTTCCCGTTTTCGATCAGACCCGCGACGAAGCGGAACACTTGCGGGCAGTGACCTACGAATCCGCCCGCCGTCGCTTTCCCGATTTTAACGACAAGCTGCGCGCGCAAATCGACCGGGAACTCGCGCTCATCGGCAAACTTGGTTTCTCCGGTTATTTTTTAATCGTATGGGACATCTGTCGATGGGCGCGGGAACGAAATATTCTGGTGCAAGGGCGCGGCAGCGCCGCGAACAGCGCGGTTTGTTATGCGCTATACATCACGGCGGTGAATCCCGTGAAGCATCGCCTGCTCTTCGAGCGCTTTCTGAGCGAAGGCCGGGTGGGCGCAGATGGAAATCCTTCGTGGCCTGACATCGATCTCGATTTCCCCAGTGGCGAACTCCGCGAATCGGTCATCCAGGAAATCTATTCCCGCTACGGCCGGCGCGGCGCCGCGATGACGGCAAATGTCATCACTTACCGCGGTCGCAGCGTCGTGCGGGAGGTCGGCAAAGTATTGGGTTTTGGCGAGGATGCGCTGGATCGCTTTTCCAGTCTTTATGCCAATGGCGATTTTCCCCAGACCCTCGATTTGCAAAAGCAATTGAGCATGTCCGGCATTGCTGGCGGTCATCCGCGAGCCGCTGCGCTCCACCGATTGTATCATGGGATGCGCAGTCTGCCGCGTCATCTCGGCCAGCATTCCGGTGGAATGGTGATCTGCCGCGGGCAACTTGACCGGGTTGTTCCGCTCGAAAATGCCACGATGGCTGATCGCACCATCTGCCAATGGGACAAGGAGGACTGCGAAAACCTGGGCATCGTGAAAATTGATTTCCTCGGACTGGGGATGATGGCGGTCATGCAGGACTCCTTTGCTTTGTGCGCCGAACGCAATGGCCCCAGGACCTTCGATGATATCCCGCCCGACGATCAGGAAACTTACGAAAAAATCCGGGCTGCCGACACCGTGGGAGTTTTCCAAATTGAAAGCCGGGCGCAAATGGCGACTTTGCCGCGCTTCAAGCCACGCAATCTCTATGACCTCGCCATGCAGGTGGCGATTATCCGCCCCGGACCGATCACGGGCGATCTGGTGCATCCGCTCATCCGGCGGCGCGATGGCTTGGAAAAACCGGAGTACATCGATCCCAGCGTCGAGGAAATCGTGCGGCCGATCCTGGAGCGCACCGAGGGCGTCATTTTATTTCAGGAGCAGATGATCGAACTCTCCATGCAACTGGCCAACTACACCGGTTCGCAGGCGGAGGAACTTCGTCGCGCGATGGGTTTTGAGAAGGACCCCACCCGGCTCGAATGCGCGCTCCTGAAACTGAACGAAGCCATGCGGAAAGCAGGTCGCAACCAAACCGTCATCGATAAAGTCAGCTACTCCGCCAAAACCTTCGCGGCTTATGGTTTCCCTGAATCACATGCCATCAGTTTCGCACTGCTCGCCTATGCCAGCACTTATTTAAAGGTTCATCATCCAGCGGAATTTTACGCCAGCTTGCTCAACCACCAGCCGATGGGGTTTTATTCAGCGGCGACTTTATTGCAGGATGGACGACGCCATGAACTAAAATCCCATCCCGCCTGCGTGCAAAAATCCGACTGGGCTTGCACGGTCGAAGGAGAAAAGACCATTCGCATCGGACTGCGTTACGTGCGCGGCCTGCGCGAGACTTCGGTGCAGGCGATGCTGAATATGCGAAAGGAAAAAATCTTTGAATCCATTGATGATTTTTTTCGACGAACCTGCTTCAACGACGCGGAACGACGGGCGCTGGCCGCGATCGGCGCACTGAATGCGTTCGGACTGCACCGCCGCTCAGCGCTCTGGCAGGTCGAAGCCGCGTGGGCGGATGAGGAGAGTTTGTTCCAACAATTTGCCGAATCGGAAAACGATGACTCCCCGCTCGCGCCCATGAATCTCGCGGAACGCTTTCAAACCGATTTCGGCACGATGGGACTCACCACCGGCCGGCACCCGATGATCGCCCTGCGGGCTCGTCTGCCTGATGTTTGCACTGCGGCCGATTTGAAAAACCAGCGTGATGGCAAGTACGTGACGATCGCCGGCACGGTGATTTGCCGCCAGCGCCCCGGCACGGCAAAAGGCGTGGTGTTTGTGAGTCTCGAAGACGAAACCGGTATTGCGAACGCAGTGGTGTATGCGTCATTTTTCGAGAAGCACCGCCTGACCATCACCCAGGAGTCCGCGCTTAAGATTTCCGGCAAATTGCAAAACGTCGCGGGTGTGATCCACGTCAAAGCCGAAAAGATTGTCCCGCTGCGCGAGGCGAATTTGCCGGTTCAAACTTCGCACGATTTCCACTGAGATGAGGATCCGGCGCATTTGTCGCAGTTTCCCTCGCGGGTACCGAATCAGCGTTATGATTGAACGACTCGAAGGCTACGGACGATCAACTGAAGTGAGATACATCGCAACGTAACGATCGATCAAAACCGGATCGCTCCGCTGACCACCTTTGGCGAAAGCCAGTTCGACGGCGGTTTTAATCATCGCGCGGCTTTGCTTGGGATAGACCGCTTCTTGTTTTTTGATCTCACGCGCAACTTGCCAGTAGTCGTTCCCCTGAACTGAACTCCGGTCTGGCCACGGCCTGATGGTAAGATTGTCCGACATGGTTAAAACAAATAAGCCTTACTTCGAGCCATCCGCTGAGAACCTAAGGCGCAGATCGATTTTTAACCGACTCTTCATAGCTCATTTTTAAAGCACCCATCATTGAGGCGAAGACCTTAAAAAACATTCGAAATATCCATCGGATGCTGGAAATTCACCCATAAGAAAACAGCCAAGCAGAACGCTTGGCTGTTCGAGAAACGGGTCAGTCGAAACCGTATTATTTAACGACTACATTATTTTTCACGCTCGCAACCCCTTTCACCGTGGCGGCGAGATTACCGGCCTGCGTCTTCTCGAGCTCGGTGTTCACAAAGCCGCTCAATTGAACGACGCCTTTGAACGTCTCGACCTTTACGTCGAGCGCGCTTACGACCGGGTCATGGACGAGCGCCGCTTTTACCTTCGTGGTGATGGTGCTGTCGTCGACATATTCCCCCGTGCTTTCCCGAGTGGGAGTGGAAGCACATCCGCTGGTGAATGGAAGCATACCGAGGCCGAGCACAGCGGAAAAAATGGCGATCGAAGCAAATGATTTAGGTGAGGTTTTCATGATAGTATGAGTATGGTACGATCAGCCGCAAAGTAGTTCCTGCCGACCGGTTCGCGACGTGCATTCTCGTCCTTTCCCTGATGCAATAAAAAACCAAGGAACAAACCCCGAGGCATTTAATCAAGCCGTCCACGCCCCAGAAGCCACGCATTGCCGTTTTTCCAGCAGGCCGTCGCGAGAAGCCCGTTTCGACAGGCTCAAGGCTCAGAGCCGTTTCGAAAGATTCGAGCTCCCGAGCCGTTTCGACACGCTCAAGGCTTAAAGGCTGGTCGAGGGGCTGGTCACCGGTGTTGCGACCGCCGCTACACCCCAGTCGGCGACGAGCTTGGGGGGATTAAATCCACCGCGAAAAAAAGGCGCATCGTTTTGGATGCGCCTTTGAAATTTAATTCGAATCCGCCGGCTCAAGCGGCGTTTTTATCGGAAGAGATGTTACTCACGGTCTTCCGCATCTGCGGTTTCCGCCGGCCATCGACCACGGCTTGATCAATGATGACCTCCACAATGTCGGTGCGCTGCGGAAGGTCGTACATGACTTCCAACATCAATTTCTCGAGAATCGCCCGCAAGGCACGAGCACCCGTCTTAAGTTCGATCGCTTTTTTAGCAATCGCCACCACGGCATCGCGAGTGAAGCGCAACTGAACACCATCCATCGCGAAAAGTTTCGAGTACTGTTTGACGATCGCGTTCTTCGTGCGAAGGAGAATTTTCTCGAGATCGGCGACCTGAAGCTGGTCGAGTACGGAAACCACCGGCAACCGACCGATAAACTCGGGAATCATACCGAAGCGAATCAAGTCTTCCGGCGCCACCGAGCGCATCATTTCGTCGGAACCCATCTCGTGATCCTTGTCGTTGACGTGAAAGCCCAGCGACCGCTGACCCTTGCGCTTCTTGATCACTTCATCAAGTCCCACGAATGCGCCGCCGCAGATAAAGAGGATGTTCGAGGTGTTAACCTGGATGTATTCCTGATTCGGATGCTTCCGGCCGCCCTGCGGTGGAACGTTACAGGTCGTGCCTTCGAGGATTTTGAGGAGTGCCTGCTGGACGCCTTCGCCGGAAACATCGCGCGTGATGGAAACATTTTCGGTCGTCCGGCGGATCTTGTCGATTTCGTCGATGTAGATGATGCCGCATTCGGCCTTCTTCACGTCGTAGTTGGCCGACTGAAGGAGGCGGAGAACCACATTTTCAACGTCTTCACCGACGTAACCGGCCTCAGTCAGCGTCGTGGCATCGGAAATGGCGAACGGCACATCGAGAATCCGGGCGAGGGAGCGGGCGAGAAGCGTTTTGCCCGAGCCGGTCGGACCGACGAGCAGGATGTTGCTCTTCTCGACTTCAACGTCGTTAAACTCCGTCGGCATCGTCACCGCGTCGCGCAAGGACGTAGAGTCGTAATTGAGGCGCTTGTAGTGATTATAAACCGCGACCGACAGGACTTTCTTGGCGTGATCCTGCCCGATCACATGGTCATCGAGCACTTTCTTGATATCAGCGGGCTTGATCAGCCGGAATGCCGGTTTGGCTCCTTCTGGAGTGACCGGCGTCTTCACTTCACGGTCGATGATCGTCTTGCAGACGTTGACGCATGAATCGCAAATATACACCCCCGGCCCCGCGATGATCTTACGGACCTCAGCCTGCGATTTTCCGCAGAATGAGCAGAGGGTCATGCGCGAGGATTTAGCCATGGTATAATATTAATCGACCGTTGCGGGATGGTTTGGAAATAATTCGGGCCCGGTAAATCCCCTCGTTCGGTCAGTTAAGCGGCGCTTTGCGTGATCTGTTTGGCATCGCGGGTAGAAGTGACCACGTGATCGACAATCCCGTAAGCCTTCGCCTCTTCAGCGCTCATGTAATAATCGCGATCTGAATCCTTCTCAACCTGATCCGCCGTCTTGCCGGTGTGGTGAGCAATCGCGTCGTTCAATGTCTTCCGCCAACGAATGATTTCGCGAGCCTGAATGGCAATATCCGCCGCCTGGCCGCCAGCGCCACCGGACGGTTGATGAATCATCACGCGGCTGTTGGGGAGCGCGAAACGCTTGCCCTTCGTGCCGCCAGCGAGAAGGACGGTGCTCATGCTGGCCGCCATGCCGATGCAGTACGTAACGAAGTCACACTGCAGGAAATTCATCGTGTCGTAGATGGCCATGCCAGCCGTGACGACGCCGCCGGGGGAATTGATGTAAAGTTGGATGTCCTTTTTGGGATCCTCCATCTGGAGGAAAAGCATCTGTGCGATTACCACATTGGCCACACCATCATCGATGGGGCTACCAATGAAGATAATGCGGTCTTTTAACAGACGGCTGAAGATATCCATCGACCGTTCACCACGGCCGGTATTTTCGAGAACGATTGGTACGTAGTAGCTCATGCTTTGGCGGTTGCCGTCTTTACGGTAGCCTTGGAAACAAGAAAATCAAGGGCCTTGTCGAACATGATCTGCTGCTGGACGGCGCGAACCTGTTCACGGTCCTTGCCGAGATCCTTCGCCAACTTGTCGGGACGCTGACCGCTCCGCATGGCCTCACGCATGAGCCAGTTATTGAAGTCCTTTTCGTCGACCTTGATTTTTTCGGCTTCGGCAATTTTCGCGAGGATCAGCTGAACCTTGACGCGAGCGACGGCCGCTTGCGATGCGCTGTCATAGAGTTGCTTTTTATTCTGCTCGAATTGTTCCTGCGGCACACCTCGGCGCATGTTTTCCTCGATAAACTGGCGGAGAACTCCGTCACGTTCGGAAGCAATCAGGCTGTCCGGCACCGGGAAACTAACTTTCGCGACCAAGGCGTCGGTCACCTGCCGGCGCTGGGCCGCGCGATTTTCCTGTTCCTTGCGCATCTTCAGCCGGCTGCGGATCTGGTTTTTCAAACCTTCGAGATCGTCGGCTTGGTTGGCCTTGAAAAAAGCTTCGTCCAAGGGCGGGAGCACGCGCTCGCGGACTTCCTGCACCTCAATCGCGTATTGCACGGTCTTTCCGGCGAGCGCGGGAACGGCGGCGAACTCAGCGGGGAAAATAACATCGACCGTTTTCTTGTCGCCAGCTTTCAGGCCATCGAGCTGCTTCGAAACACCGGGAAGCAAACCGTCATTGGCCCCTTCGACTTCCTCCCACGTCTGGGGAGCGCTGGCGTAGATGGCTTTGTCGCCCACGATTTCAGCGAGTGGTTTGCCGTCGAGGGTACCGGTGTAGCCAAAGCGCACATAATCGGTCTTGGCGGCCGCACGCTCGGCGACCTTGAAATCAGCGCGTTCACCCTGGAGCGCCTCAATCGTGCTGTCGATTTCCGCGTCGGTCGGATCGGCGGATTGGATTTCGGTTTCCAATGCGGAATAATCGGGCAACTGAAAATCGGGACGGACATCCACGGTAAGTTTAATCGCAGCCGACAGGCCGGATTCAATCGTGCCTTCCTCCACCTCAACCAGCGTCAGTACCTCGAGCTTCGATTGCTCAAGCCCATCGCGGTACGCCTTGCCAATCACCTTCGTCTTAAACTCTTCTTTCAGCTCCTTGCCGTAACGCTTTGCGACCATGGCCGCAGGTGCTTTGCCCGGACGAAATCCCGGAAGGTTCGCTTGCCGGGTAAAATCGCCCAGCACGGCTTGGTATTCCGTATTCACTTCACCCTGATCGAGGGTAACAGTCAGCGTTTTGCGAGTCTCAGTAATGTCGGTAATTTGAACGTTCACGGCGATAATTTCAGAGGTGATGAGTCGGTTGAATCGGTCAAGCTACGTGACGGCTACTCATACGGTCAATGCCAGATTCCATCGTCCCAAAAAACCGAAACCGGCATGGACTTTCACCCGCACCAACCCAATCTGGCCATTGCGTAATGCCTTCCCTTTCACAGCTTTTGATCCAGCACGGTGATTTGCTTGTTTTTGACGCTGCCTCAATGCAGTTACAGGTCGGTTTACTCCGCGGGGAGACGACCGAAATCTGGCGGACCACCCCGCAAGAAGCAGGCCGGGGAATCTTCACTTGCACTCGGGAATTGTTGGACGAAGCGCAGCTCCGCTTGGACGATATCGGTGGCTTCATTTACTGCGAAGGTCCCGGGTCGATGCTCGGCGTTCGCACGGTCGCGATGGCGCTGCGCACCTGGCAAATTTTGAAACTGCGGCCAACCTTCGCCTATCAAAGTCTGGCCATCGCCGGGTATTTCGAACGGAAACAAAATACCCCGCGCGAGTTCGCCATGATCGCCGACGCGCGCCGCGACACATGGCACCGACAAGTCGTGAACGCGGATGGCGAATTGCCACCTTTGCAGCGCGTTTCCACCTCTGACTTGGGCGCTGGCGAATTGGTCACGCCGGAGAATTTTCGTGCATGGACCACGCCGCCCCGCCCCGCTAAAACGTGCAGCTACGATTTGGCGAAGATTTTTTCCGTTTTGAAAAACGCCGATCTTTTCCGGCAGACGGAAACTCCCGACTCTTTCCAACACGAGGCTCCGGA
>JBEPTW010000075.1:0-17664 GCA_041691855.1 Verrucomicrobiota bacterium
GCGACACGTCAATGGCGACCCGCAAGGAAGTGGAAAAACAAATCTCCGGCGGCGGCGCGCGGGTGGTGCGTTAATCCAGTCGACCTTCCTCGCTTCAATCTCCAGCCCGGGCCTCATCGCCCGGGCTTTTTTATTCCCAGCGTGGCCTAAAAGAAGCAGTTCAATCGAACCACGGATGACGATATCCTTCCCGGTGAATCTAGGGAGTGTTTTCAAACTCGTTTGTCATTCTGAACGAAGTGAAGTCTAGCCAGCAGGCTGGTATTACATCCACGGCAGCGATCGTAATGCCGCGAGCGAGCACATGGATTCTTCGCTACGCTCAGAATGACGGTAAACGTGGGATCATGGGGTTGGAAGACAGTCTCTAGAAAGCCCAAATTCATTTCGCTATTTATTCAGCCAATGGCGCGCATTGGGTTTTTCGATTAACGCCGGTTGGCGCGTTCACGCTACACTGCGCGCCATGAACTGCACCGCTTGGTTGGAAAAAAATCTCTCCCGCATCGTCGCCTGCGTCCTGATTGTTGCCGCGCTCCTGCTCGCGCCCCGCTTGATCGGGCGGACCGCCCAAGACAGCGCACCTCAACCGTTGCCCGACCTGCCGTTCATTGACATGCACTGTCACACCGCCGGCATCGGTGCGGGCAACAGCGGTTGCTTTGTATCGGAAAAATTACGTTCGAGTTTCAAATTCCATTTCTACTTGAAAAGTTTCGGCGTGACCGAGGCGGAACTCCAACGTGACGGCGACGCCCTCGTGCTCACGCGCCTCTCCGAACGCCTCGCCCGCAGCACGCACGTGGGCAAAGCAGTGATTCTCGCGCTCGACGGCGTGGTCGATGAGAACGGAAATCTCGATCGCGCGCGCACCGAAATCTACGTGCCCAACGAATTTCTGGCCGCCGAAGTTCCGAAACACCCGAATCTGCTGTGGGGCGCGAGTGTCAACCCGTACCGACTCGATGCCCTCGCGCGGCTCGAATGGGCGCGAGCGCACGGCGCGGTGCTCGTGAAATGGCTTCCGTCCGTGCAACACATCGATCCGGCGGACGAACGGCTCATTCCTTTCTACAAAAAAATGGTCGAGCTGGGGTTACCGCTGTTGTGTCACACCGGAAACGAACGCTCCTTCACGCAAGCGGACGACACTCTCTGCGATCCCGAACGACTACGCCTGCCGCTGCAACAAGGAGTCACCGTGATCGCCGCCCACGCGGCCACCACGGGAAATTTTCAAGGCGAACGTTCCTTTGACCGCCTCGCGCGGCTGATGCCGGAATACCCGAATCTCTACGCGGACATCTCGTCGCTGACCCAACTCAACAAGCACGGTTACCTTGCCGAAGTCCTGCACCGGCCCGAATTCCAGCACCGGCTGCTCTATGGCACCGACTACCCGCTGATTCAAATCCACCTCCTCGTTTCCCCATGGTATTTTCCGGGACAACTGTCGATGCGGCAAATGTACACCCTGTCAAAGATCGACAATCCATGGGATCGAGACGTCGCCTTGAAGCAGGCCCTCGGCGTACCCACCGAAGTCTGGACCCGAGCCAACGTTGTACTCGCTCACTGAGAATCTAGGGCCAACAAAATCCCTGGAGCTACGGCGACCCCGCCGTAGTTCATTCGCTCACCGACCGCAGCGGGGTCGCTGCAGCTCCAGTGCGCGCACACAAACCGGGGTGGCCGCGCGTTTCGGTCCTTCACCTTTGCGCTCCCATTTCCGCTCGCCTGTCCCCGACCGTTCACCGACAAATCGCTGCCTGACATGCAGCGCATCCTGATTCCTGCCCGCACTCTTTTCCGCAATCGCGAATTCACCGTCGTGCTCGCGGCCAACATCGTGCTCGGGTTGATCTCCTCCTTTGTCGCGCCGTTCCTCTCGATGTTCGGCACGCTGGAGGTTAAAATGAGTCCCTTGGCCTTCGGTGGCTTCATGACCACAACGGCCGTCAGCAGCATCGTGATCGGGACCGTGCTTTCCCACCGCTCGGATACTCACCATTCACGACGCCACCTGCTTTTGCTCGGTGCCCTCACCGGCGCGATCGGTTACGCGGGTTATGCGTATGTGCGCAACATCGCCGGTTTGATCGCGATCGGCTCGATCGCGCTCGGCATTTCATCGATTACGTTTTCGCAGCTGTTCGCCTATGCCCGCGAATCGTTGAACCGGAACGGCGTCCCGCCCAAAGAAGCGCCGCTCTACATGAATATTTTTCGCATGTTCTTCGCGCTGGCGTGGACAATCGGGCCGGCGTTGGCGGCATGGGTGTTGCACGCGTATTCGTATCGCGTTCTTTTCCTGACGGCCGCGCTCCTGTGCATTGTTTTCTTGATTCTGGTGGCGATTTTCATTCCCGAGATACCTCCGGCAGCAAATGCTGCGAAGCGGCCGCCGGTGCGATTGCGGGCACTCCTCCGTCAACCCACCGTGATGCCGTGGTTCATCGCCTTCACGCTCGTGTTCATGGCCACCACCATGTCGATGATGAACCTTCCGCTGCTCATCCTTGAAGTGCTCCACGGCACGCAAACCCAGGTGGGCGTGGTCTACAGCCTCGGCCCGATCTTTGAATTACCCTTTATGTTCTATTTCGGGCTGCTGGCGACGAGGATGGATCCCGCACGGCTCATTCGCGCCGCGGTCATTTTCGCGCTGATTTATTATATTTTGCTCACGCTGGTCCGCGCGCCTTGGCAGATCTATCCGCTGCAAATCCTGAGCGCTGCTTTTGTCGCTGTCGCCATGGGCGTCGCGATCTCGTTTTTCCAAGATAAGATTCCCCAGCAACCCGGGGCCGCGACCAATGTATACGTCAACGCCCAGCGCATCGGCGCGACCGCCGGCTACATCATTTTCGGTTTCATCGCTGGAAAATTTGGCTACCGAGCCGTGTATGTCGCCTGCGCGATGCTCTGCGTGGCCGCACTGATCCTCGTCTGCGCGCAGACGGTGCGCCCCAACACCGCAACTGTAGCCGCGAAAACGTAAAAGCGCGCCCGCAACTGTGGCGACGGGCGTCCCGCCTGTCGGGATTGGGCTAACGGAGAGTTGACGAAACCCCACAGGCCAGGAGGCCTGCCACCGCGCCTAAACGGATTTTATAGCCACAAAAAGCCACGAAAAATCGAAGGCCATTAAAACCCAAAGGCGCCTATAGGCGCACGGAACATTGGGCAGGCAGCCGCCATCTTTTCGTGAATTTTTGTGGCTATCAAATTTCTGTTCCGAAAAGCGAATAACCCAAAATTATTATATTTTGCTCACGCTGGTCCGCGCGCCTTGGCAGATCTATCCGCTGCAAATCCTGAGCGCTGCTTTTGTCGCTGTCGCCATGGGCGTCGCGATCTCGTTTTTCCAAGATAAGATTCCCCAGCAACCCGGGGCCGCGACCAATGTATACGTCAACGCCCAGCGCATCGGCGCGACCGCCGGCTACATCATTTTCGGTTTCATCGCTGGAAAATTTGGCTACCGAGCCGTGTATGTCGCCTGCGCGATGCTCTGCGTGGCCGCACTGATCCTCGTCTGCGCGCAGACGGTGCGCCCCAACACCGCAACTGTAGCCGCGAAAACGTAAAAGCGCGCCCGCAACTGTGGCGACGGGCGTCCCGCCTGTCGGGATTGGGCTAACGGAGAGTTGACGAAACCCCACAGGCCAGGAGGCCTGCCACCGCGCCTAAACGGATTTTATAGCCACAAAAAGCCACGAAAAATCGAAGGCCATTAAAACCCAAAGGCGCCTATAGGCGCACGGAACATTGGGCAGGCAGCCGCCATCTTTTCGTGAATTTTTGTGGCTATCAAATTTCTGTTCCGAAAAGCGAATAACCCAAAATGAATCCGCCGCACTTTGCTTCCTGAGCTTCCTTCGCGTCCTTGGCGTAAAAGTTACCTCGACTCGCCTCTTGTCAGCGCCGGTTTCCTGGCGTTTTATGTTCACTCTCTTTAATCCTCCCCCCATGTCCCATCAACCCGCTGCCAATCGTTACGCCAATCCCTCGCTCTACCGTCGCTGCGGCCGGAGTGGCCTGCAACTGCCCCGAATTTCCCTCGGGCTCTGGCATAATTTCGGCGACGTCGACGCCGCCGAAAATCGCCGGGCGCTCGTCCTCCGCGCATTCGACCTCGGCATCACGCACTTCGATCTCGCCAACAACTACGGGCCGCCCCCTGGCTCTGCGGAATCCAATTTCGGAAAAATCCTCAAAGCCGACCTCGCCAGTTACCGCGACGAATTGATCATCTCCAGCAAGGCGGGTTACGACATGTGGCCGGGTCCGTACGGCGAATGGGGCTCACGCAAATACCTCCTCGCGTCCCTCGACCAAAGCCTGAAGCGACTGCAGTTGGATTACGTCGATATTTTTTATTCGCACCGTCCCGATCCCAACACGCCGCTCGAGGAAACCATGGGCGCGCTCGCCCACGCCGTTCGCTCCGGCAAGGCGCTTTATGTGGGTCTCTCGAATTACAATCCCGAGCAGACATCCCGCGCCGCAAAAATTCTCCACGATCTCGGCACGCCGTGCCTGATCCATCAGCCAAGATACCACCTGTTCGAACGCACCGTGGAAAAAGGCCTGCTCGATGTTCTCACCCAGGAAGGCATCGGCTGCATTCCCTTTTGTCCGCTCGCGCAAGGCTTGCTGACAAATCGCTACCTCGCCGGCATTCCGGCGGATTCCCGCGCCGGCCATGATCCGCGCTTTCTGAAACCGGAACATATCACCGAGGCGAAAGTGGGGCAAATCCGTGCGCTTGACGCCGTCGCGAAAAAGCGCGGCCAGTCACTCGCGCAAATGGCCCTCGCCTGGGTGCTGCGCCTGCCAGCAATCACCACCGCGCTCATCGGCGCGAGCAAGGTCAGCCAGATCGAGGACAATCTCGGCGCACTGAAAAACCTCGATTTCAGTTCCGACGAAATCACCACCATCGACCGCATCCTCGCCACCTGACGTTAGATCCCTTTTTTAACGCGGAGGTCGCAGAGCTCGCGGAGACCAATCATTACACCACGAGCGAAGCGGCGGTTAAAACCATACCAGTCATTCGATCCCTTTTCATTTTCTCAGTCGAGACACTCCGCGTCCTTCGCGACCTCCGCGTTTAAATTCCCCGGCTTGAGAAAATCACCGCAGCCATGGCGATACTTCCCCACTCCCGCATAGTCCTCCTGATGGGCGTGTCCGGTTCGGGGAAAACCACGATTGGCCGGCGGTTGGCCGCTCAACTCGGCTGGGCTTACTTCGAGGCCGACGATTTTCATTCCGCCGCCAACAAGGAAAAGATGGGCCGCGGAATTCCGCTCAACGATGACGATCGCGCTCCGTGGCTCGCCGCCATTCGTCAGCGCATCGATGAGTGCACTGCCACCCGTCAAAGCGCCGTATTCACCTGCTCCGCGTTGAAGGAAAGTTACCGGCACGTCCTGATGGATCATGTGCCGTCGATTTCACTCGTTTATCTCGCCGGCGATCCGGCCACGCTGCAGGTCCGGATGGGAGAACGCTCCGGCCACTACATGAAAGCCGACATGCTGCAGAGCCAACTCGCGACGCTCGAAATCCCCCACCATGCGCTCACGCTCGACATCAGACAGCCTCCGGAAACGATCGTCGCAAAAATCCGCGATACTTTGAATCAACCGATTTGAACCAAACCACCGCACCCCAACAGCGCGCACGGCTCAAAGGGAGGGACGGACCGCCGGGCCGTCCGGCCTGAAATCCCAGAAACCGGAAATTTTGGGAGGTAGGTTTGGCCACGAAGAGTCACAAAAAGTCGCGAAAAAGAAGACCTGGCAACAAACTCGAACCAGAGATTTGCTCGGTAGGTTCAGACGTCCTGAGCCCAGCCCGTGCAAGGTTGGCGAGAGGGGAAACGAGCTGAACTTGAAACAGAAATTGTCTCGCGAAGGATGGGAAGGTTACGAAGGCCGTCTTGCCCGGATTCCTTCGCACCCTTCGCTCCTTCGCAAGACATCTTCAGTCCGCTTTGATGTTTGCCCAGCGGAAAAACATTCCTGACGCCATCACCTAGAATTTTAGCCGCCCCGCGCATGGCCTGCCCAAATAAACATTTTAACACGGGGTTCGCGTCCGTTCGACTTCGCTCAAGACGGCCTGAGCCTGTCGAATGGTCGGAGGACGCGGAGTGAAATCACGTCAAGCTCCGCGCTCTCTGCGGCCTCCGCGTTAAATTCGTTTCATCCCGGTTCGCGGCCGAGTTGAGCTCACTCTAATTCCTTGGGATCAGGATGTCTGAAGTTATTTCCGAGACCTACCCGAAGCTCCGTATTATTTCTGTGTATTCCGTGTGTTCTGTGGTGATCCCGGCAAGGTGCGGTCTGGAATTCCAAGAAGTCAAAAAGAGACGCAAAGGAAATGCTGCGTACGGAGCTCGAACCAGAAATTCGCTCCGCGGTTTTCCGTGATAACAACAGCCCAATCCTTTTATCCCAAGGAAGCAAAAGACGCTGAGACCAGAATGAAATCCAATGCAGTACTTCGCGGTCTTTGCGCTCTTGGTGTAAACCGCGGAAGCTTGGGGTGATTGGTATAAACTCCATTTTTAGGCGTTTTCATGAATTTTCGCGGCCAACCGATTTGTTCGTTTGGTTCGGTTTACCGGCATCAATGCCCGCGCCAAACGCAATTCGCTCACATTTCGCGGCGATTTTTTCTGAAATTAATGTTAATCCGGGAATTTTCCGAGGTATGAACGTGAACGAACCGTTCACCTAGCTTAACTCTTGTCCGCGCCTTCCCCGGCAATAGTCTCCGGCCCAAAATCTTCCAATCGTTACTCCTTGAGAAATTCCGCCACGCCTCGTCAACGTCTAGCCGGCTTCACCATCATCGAAGTCCTCATGGCTGCGACTATTCTAACCGTGGGGTTCATGGGATTGGTTGAGGCCGTTACGATGTGCTCGGGGATGATGGACGAAGCACGTCGGCAAACCCTCGCGACGCAGATTCTCGACCATGAAATTGAAAGCCTGCGACTCTTACCGTGGGACGATCCTTCCAGTACAAACGACATCGTCGGACTACCGACCGGCCCCACTGTCGTTGTCATCGATAGCCAATTTCAACCCGCCATCGACGCGTCTGGCGCAACTCTCACTCTCACCCGATCGGTATCGTTCGTCGATCCCAGTACGAATACCAATTCTGCAACCAACACCGGATTGCGCGAAGCTACTTTCACCGTCACTTGGGTCGTCAAAAGCAGCCGCCGGGATTCGAGCGGAAATCCCGTGACCTTCACTCACAGTCGGACCAACTCGAGTTATTTCGGAAAATATGGTCTCAACCTTTCCGACCAGCGCTCGTGATCACGCGCACCCTGAATAAAAACGCGGGCTTCACGCTCGTCGAACTGATCGTCGCGACGACGCTCTCGCTAATGATCATGGCGGCGATTCTCTCCAGCTATGTTTTTCTTGGGCGGAATTTCACCCGCTCACTCGGTCTCACTGGGACCAATCAACCCACCCTCGAAAACCAGAGCCGCCGGACGCTCGCCTATTTCGCGCAAGACGCGCGAATGGCGAGTGGGTTGGTCACCACTTTGAACCCGCCACTGTTCGCACCCACCGCGACCACGATGACGTTGATTTTGCCAACCAGTTCAGGTTCGAAAAACGTCACCTATTATTTCAACGATACAGGCGGAGACCCCATCCCAGCCATCCCCGGCTTTACGTTGCCGGCGCACTCCTTGGTTCGGCTGGAGGCAACCACGATGCTGGTCCTGCAAACCAATCTCCTGACCTGTTCGTTCAATTACTACGACGCTTCGGGACGGCCGTATGTTATTTTTGATCCTGCCGTCGCTGGATACAGTTCTCTCGAAGGCATCAAACAAGTTTCGATTAATTTCACCGCGCAAGGTGGTAGCAAAATCAATGGGACGCTCACCGCTATTTATACGAGTGCGTCACCGCTCATGATCTTCAGGAATAAGCAGCTGCAGCCATGACCTTGTTGTCTTCACGCCAGCAGCAACGCGGATCGGTCGTCTTGGTGGCATTGTGCTTTCTCGCTGTTTTGGGCATCGCGCTGGCCAGCTATCTCGCCGTGAGTCACCAAGCCGTGAAGCTGAGCAATCGCGAGTATCAGCGCAGCATCAGCCTGCAATTGGCCGAGTCCGGAATTGAACAAAGCCTCTGGTCGTTCAATTGGAACAACTGGGACCCCACGGCGTGGACAATAGACACGACAAATCATTGGGCGAAGCAAACGGTTACTTTCCTCAACACCAAATATGGCAACGGTGTCGTGGGCTCGATTATGTTACGCGTTGATCGGTGGGACGCCACGGTCTGGAATAATTTCACGGCCTACAGTGCTGCGACCCATGATATGGTGTGGTACCAAGGGGTGTGGTATCAGTGCATAACCGACGACAGTAGCTACGCTCCTCCGACCGACAGCCCTTCGGGAAAATGGAGAGGTGCGCCTGCGCAATGGAATGCGTCAGCAAATTACCAATCCGGTAATCTCGTACTTTATAACGGCAAAATTTACCAATCTTGGTCACCAAGTATAAACACTCCGCCGATCCTGGCCAACATACCCACCTATTGGGTGGCGCCGCCCGCAGCAACTCCCGGAAATTGGAACAGCAGCACAAACTACGGGCCTTCTAATATAGTCTTGTTCGGCGGAATGTCGTATCGCTGCATAGTCGCCAACTCGAACCAGCAACCCCCAAACGCCACTTACTGGGTAGGATCTCCCGCGATTTACGCGGAGGGAATCGCAACCCCACCGGACAATCCTGCGGGCACGATCCGCACTCAGCTCCGTGCGCTTTTATCTCCCGCAACACTCTTTGCTAATGCGATAGGCGCTAGTTCGACTGTCAGCCTTACACCCGGAGTGCCTAATGGCTTTGTCGACAGCTACAATTTTTTATTGGGCACTTATCCAAGTCCCGGCCCCAACACAAATCCGCAGACTGGTTACTCTGCAACAATAGCGGGCGGAAGTACATCGGGCACAGCCGTCACGATGAGCGGAGGAACCGTACAAGGTTATATCAATGCGCCATCAACCCTCACCGCTCCATTCCCGCCCAACCTGAGCCTCGCAGGAATCCTGAAGGGTGT
Source organism: Verrucomicrobiota bacterium (assembly GCA_041691855.1). Lineage (GTDB taxonomy): Bacteria > Verrucomicrobiota > Verrucomicrobiia > Opitutales > Opitutaceae > Lacunisphaera. The sequence goes on from JBEPTW010000075.1 coordinate 9,129, forward strand.
TGCAGCTGGAACCGGCATTGATCCCGAACGGATTAATCGAAGCCCGAATGTTCCTCAATTCGATCCGACAAAATGGGACTCCAGAAAAACGTACCGACCATATGATGTCGCCCGAGCTCCCAACGGATATTTATACATCTGTAGTACCACGCACGTAAATCAACAGCCTCCCGCGGCCTATTGGAGCGATGGAGGGCCCGGAACACCCGGCTCAGGCACACCAACGATTGGAATCGCAGGTTCGCTGTATCCGCTCCTGTATCACGTTAACGGTGATCTCAATCTTTCTACCACCTCCGACGTTCTTACAATTGATGGCCCCGTCATCTTAGACGTTCGGGGAAATATAGTAATCGCGGCTGGAGAAATTATTGTCACAGCAAACGGCTCCGCAGAAATTCTTTTTTCCGGCCAACTACACGTATACAATAGTACTGGAGGAATCGACAACACCACTCACGATCCCAGAAGACTCCTTCTCGCAAGCGTTAGTTCCTCTCCAACTATAACTACCGGACACTACTTCGATTCCCCGATAAAATTTTACGGAGCGATCTATATGCCGCAATGCTCACTGAGCATCGATCTTACGGTGGGAGGCTCTGCGATATTTGGAGCTATTTCTGCCGGCCAAGTGTCGACTTTAGATCGATTGCGCGTGCACTACGACACGTCCCTCCGCACCGCCACTTTTCCCGGAATCGACTCCCCCTTCACTGTCACCGAATGGCGTGAACTCACCGATCCGGCCGAAAAAATTATTCTTCAGTAGAATTCCTTCGTTAAGTTTCAGGATTCTTCTCAGACTCAGTCATCCTGATCCCGAGGAATGAGGGTGAGCTCAACTTCACCGCGCATGTATCTGCGGTGGTGGAACCCGACCTCCGGGCGGGTTTTGCAACGTGAGCCGGTCCCCAGCGCGCCCGGAGGTCGCGCTCCACCTCGATACAGTTCATTTGGTTTGTGCCGTGGCAGGCTCAGCTCGTTTCCTCGTTCCGAGTCTCTCCGCGAGCTGGGATCAGGTTGTCTGAGACTCGTCCCTTGAGAGCCGGTGCCCTCAGCAGTTGCGCGACAAGCGCGCACCCCGCGATCTTGCGTTTCCCCTTCGACGAATCGTCTGCGCCGCGTCGAAACTTCCGCGAAGGCGGGTCCGGTTTTATGCCGCACTCCACTCAGCCGCTTCGAATTCTCCACGTCCTTTGCTTCCTTGGTGTAAAATCCTTTCGATCCAATTCCCTGAATTTTTAACCACAGATGACACAGATAAATACAGGATGTAATAGCCCAAGCTCCGTCTCCGTTGCCTTTTATCCGGATCGTATCTGTGTCATCTGTGGTTAAAAATGAATTGAAATAGCTCAGCAACCGCATCTGCGCTCTCCGGCCATTCGGCAGGCTCACAGGCCGTCCTGAGTTAAGTCGAACGGACGCGCTCAATTTCGGTTGATCAGACAAAGTTGCGCGGCGAGCGCGCAACCTACGGGGATGACGGCGGGGAAAATGCAGCGGGGTCGCTGCATCTCCAGACGCGAGGCAAACATGCCAGCGCATTCCACCTCACCATCCGTGCTCATCCGTGAATCCGTGGTCTCCGCTGCTCTGCGGACTCCGCGTTTAATTCCAGTTAGATTGATTCCGCGCTTTGTGGGCTTTGCTTCCTTCGTGTAAATCCTTCGATGCGGGGTGAGGACACCCCGCCTACAACAAAACTGCTGGAGCAATACAAACAGTCTGCCAACGGTGTCTCATTCTCATCGCGCAGTTGCGCCACCGCCTGATTCCTGGTTGCCGCTTTTGAAAACGACCGAGGGCATGAGGCCGTCGGCCAACGCGACCATTGTCTTTGCTCTCGAAGCGTCATTGCTGAACAGAGAAATATCCGATGACTTGCCTTCGACCTTGACCAACGTCGAGGTGCCGTCCTGCGCGACGGAATTCCGCACCACCGCCGAGTGCACGTCGCTCAACAAAATCACCGGGTTACCGTCCGGCGCAGCTTGGGCCTTGAGCCCGTCGATTTCAAAATTGGTTGCGTCATCAACCACAATAGCCGAGCGATTGTCCGCTTGCCCAAAGCGCAAATCGACGTTGTGAAAAGAAAGGCCATTCACATGCCGGCAAAAAAATCCGGAAGCGGGCAGCGCGCCATACATCGAATACTCCGGGTAATCCGCCGGCTTTTCCACCACGTCCTGCAACGTGAGCCGTTTGATATCTCCGCCGAATTTTTTCTCCAGGTTGTCCCGGGCGTCGCTCTGGAACTTGAGTTGGAACGAGTCGACCTTGACCCGACCAAAGCCCGGGATGAGCACAATTTTCACGTTGGAGATTGTGACATTTTCGATGGGGTGATCCGGCAGGCCGGTGATCGAGGCGGCCAACAATCCGCCCTTGGCCGCCAGTGTCGCAGTGATATTGGAAATGATCACATTGCGCAGGGTGCCGGTCGCCGCGGGCTTTTGGCCGTCGAGCCATTTTTTTCCGCGGTTGCCCAAGCGAAGGAAGATCGGCGTACCCACGTCGTTCATCACCAGGTTCGACACGTTTACTCCGTCCAACGCTCCGCCGTCCATCACCTCCAAGGCGATTCCGGCCAGACCGGTTTCGGAAATGGCGCAATTGGCGATGGCAATGTTTTTGAAGCCGCCCCGCGAAGCGGTGCCGAACTTGATGCCGTTGCACAAGGCGTGGATCACGCAGTTGGTGACCGTGATATTTTCGCAAACGGCATAGGATGATTTTAAACAGATGCCGTCATCGCCCGTGATGAACTGGCAATTCGAAATGCGCACATCGTGGGAGCCATCCACATCGATGCCGTCGTTGTTGTAATCCACTTTTTGGTTATCCACCCGCACGCCATCGATGGTCACATCGTCGCAGTCCAAATAATCCTGCGTCCAGAAGGCGAGGTTCTCCAACGTGACATTTCGCACCTGCACCCGGCGGCAGCCGACAAAACACAGTCCGAACGGTCGCTTCAAATAAGCCTCCTGCTCGGTCCATCCTCGGGCCAGCAGATTTTTTTTCGTGAAATTCTCATCGCTGCCCTGGCCGGTAATTTTCCCTTGGCCCGTGATGGCGACATCATGCGCTCCCGCCGCGTAGATCAAACTGTAACGTCCCCACTCCAAAGTCGTCGAGGGATACGGTGGCTGGTTTTCCGGGTAGTCCGCAATGTTCGTGCTTCCGACGATCACCGCGCCGTTCTCCAGATTCAACGTCACGCCACTCTTGAGATAAATAGTGCCCGTCAAATAGCGACCGGATGGAAACGAAAGCGTGCCGCCGCCCGCCGCCGATAGTTCATTGACGAGTCGATTGAGCGCAACGGTGTTGAGGGTTTTGCCGTCGGGCACGACGCCGTGGTCAAGAACACTGGGGGTGGCAGCGAGGGCGCTCTGGGTGAGCACGAGAGCAATCAACGCGGAGAAAATACGAAAGGACATGGGATAGAAGGGATGGAAGAATAGTGAGGGTTCTCCGGGCGGAAATTCGGCGAAAAAAATGCTCCCCAAGGTGACTTGGGGAGCACGGGATAAAATCTAGCACGCCGTCAGGCGGCGAGCCGAAATTAGAATCTATAGGTGTACGATATGCGTGGGTTGATCAGCGGGATGGGCGGGATCGCGCCGCGGCCCGCCGACTGCCAGTACCCATGATGATTGAGCACATTGTCGATCGTGAGATTGATGGACTGACGATTCCAGCTGTAACCAACCCCGGCGTTCACTACCGTGAATTCCGGCAGGTAGAAACCCACTTTTTCGATGACGCCAAGCGCGGTGGCCGACGAGGCGGGTGTCTCGCCCGCCGTGTTTCCTTGGTAGGTCGCACCGATGAATGTGTTCAAGCCCTTGAATTCACCGTCCGTGAAATGATAGTTCAGGAGGAGAGCAGCGTCCTTGTCCGGGATGTTGCGCGGACGCCGACCGAAAGTATCCCGCAGTTTTTGCGTCGAGTAACTCGCCACGATCGAGAGGTTTTTCGTCAACCCGCCCTTCAGCTCGAACTCAAGACCGTGGTTGGACTGGTTGGAGAGCAGGCTGAGCGGATTGTTGATCGGGTCGACGTTGTACGCCGGATTTGGCGTCGTGAGATTAGTCTGGACGATCTGGTAGTGCGCGGCCGTAAACGAAAGCCGCTTGTTGAAAAAATCGGTCTTGAAACCGAACTCGTGCTGCTTGCCCGAGCGCCACAGCGGGAGGTTATTGAAACTGGTGCCAGCAGCGTTGCTTGAGTAGCTGTAATAAACTGAGAGGTAGGTCAATGGCTTGAACAGAACACCGCCCATGTACGTGTCGTGGTAACCTTTGAGCGGACTGACCACGTGCGTCGTCAAATTTGTGGAAACATTATCCAACCAGATGCGCGCTGCGCCGCCGGTAACGAACAACCGGTCGTTGAACATCCCGAGCCGGTCGTAAATGTAGGCCTGAAGCTGGCTGTTGTGGCCTGAACTGTAGTTACTCTTGGTGTAGGTGGAGAGGGCCGGCTTCGCTATGTTGTCATCCGGGGCGAAGAGGTTTTCCGTCGGCAGCGCCACGCTCTTGGTCGAGTTGGGGAAGTTGACGTCACTCTTGTCCGACCAGCCGATGACGGGCTGCATCGTGGCAGAGCCCAAGTTGAAGTTGCCGGCGAAATCCTGCTGGATTTGCAGGGTCTGGCTGACGGACTGAATGAAAGTGGCGGTGCGCTTGATCGCCGTCGGGTCCCAGAGCAACGAGTAAGTCGGAACGTAGGTGCCGGTCCCGTCCTTGGCCCACGTGTAATTCGGGGTCACGTCGCCAGTGGAGGGATTGTAGCGATTGCTCGCGATATTGGGGATCGAGGGCAGGCCCTGATCCTGGCCAAACTTGGAGTTCAGCCAGTTGCCGGCGAGTCGCATACTCACGCGATCGCCAAGCGCCATGGTGTATTCCGCCGTGAACATGTTGACGCGAACCTTGCGCGTGCTCCAGTCCGTCACCCCTCCCTCGTCACGGTAGTCAAAGCCCAGTGCAGCCGGCGACCGGTTGTACATGGTCGCACCCGCTGGCAGGTTTGGATCGAGAGCGACACCCCACGAGTTGGCCGCGCTCACCGCACCCTGCTGGGTCCAATCGATCCCAAAGTATTTGACGGTCAGCTGCGAGCTGGGAGTGATTTTCCACGTCAAGGCCGCCTCGACGTCTTTGTTCTTCACCTTGCCCGGAAGAAAGGAGTCGGTGTCCTGATCATTGGCGATCACGAGGTACGCCAGCTTGTTGCCGCCCCATGGCAGCGGGCCAGTGGAATCGAGGGAAATTTTTTGCGCGTCAAACCGACCAGCATAGGCGGTTAAACTGTTTTCTTGGATGAAGCTCGGCGATTTGCTGATGACGTTGATCGTGCCACCGGGCGCGCCCGTCGGGGTAAGGATCGAGTTGGGACCCTTTACCACTTCGATCCGCTCGATGAACGCGGGGTCGAAGTTGGCTTGGAAGCCCGTCTGGAAACTGTCGACCACGCGGCCGTCAATGCTTTCGAAGCCGCGGATCACATGGCGATCAGAGATGCCGTCGACGCCGCCGCCGCGCCCGGCGGACATGCCGGCGCTATAACGGGTCGCATCGAGAATACTCTGAGCGCCGATGTCCTTCATGAATTCAGACGTGATGACCGAGACGGAAGCTGCGGTGTCAGTCAGCGCAGCGCGGGTACGACCGGTGGACATGGCGTCGCCCGGAGCGTAGGGATCGCCCTTTTGGCCCGACACGGTGAATGCCGGCAGCGTGACCGCTTCCTCTTCCTTGGCGGGAGCGGCCGGGCCGGGCGCATTCTGGGCCCGGATTTGAGGGAGAAGGGCGGCGGTGACCAACAGCAGGCAACTGTGCCGGCGAAGGTGACGGACGAGTGGAAACAAGGCAGGATAGTTCATAGTATAGTAGTCGCTAGTCGGGTTGAGGGGACTGAACCGAAACGGGTGCGCAAAGGTCAGCACGAGTAGACCACCCGCCAGTCCGCCGGTCAACGGCGCGGTTGCTTTACACGTTAATCAAAATCGACATTTCACCCGGGCGCCGACTCGAAATCACCTCGATAAAAATCCCGCCGATGAGGGCGTGAAACCGATCATTCCGGGAGCTTCACCGTGAAAATAAAAAACCACGGGCAAACCCGAGGCATTTGATCAAGCCATCCATGTCCCAGAAGCCACGCATTTCCGTTTTCGTAGCAGCCTTTCGATAGGCTCAAGGCCCCCAAGAGCCATTTCGACTACGCTCAAGACTTAGGGCGTGTCTGGGAAATAACTTGCGTCGCTTGCTGTAGGGCCGGTGCTTGCGCCGGCCTCGCGCCCGAGCAGAGCTGATGGGCGAAGGTTTATTTATCAGATACAGCTTAAAGCGGGTCGAGGGGCTGGTCAGCGGTGTTACCACCGCTGCTACATTCAAGCCGAAGTCGGTCGGCGACAAGCTTCGGACTATTAAACCCAGCGCGAATACACAGAAATCAGAGCAGTGAAATTAGATCTGGGCCAACCAACGCGCACCACCTGTTTGGTGACCGATCAATCGATACTTTTATGATCTCAAAAACGTTCCTTCTGCGCCTTCTGTGGTTAAATCGGACTGCATGTTTTCTGCTTAGCTTTGTTTGGGCGGAACTGCGCCTGTGATTCTTTTCGGGCGGGGGGATTCCGCCGCGCCTGCTGGAGGGGTAGGTTGGGAGTCGCGATAGACGGAGGGTGTCAGTTTGGTGACGCGGCGGAAGACGCGGCAGAAGTAACTGGTTTCGGTGAAGCCGCAGGCGGCGGAGACTTCGCCGATGGACTGGCGGTAGTTTTTGAGGAGGTATTTTGCGCGATTGATGCGCATGTAGGTGACGTATTCGTTGAAGGCGATCATGCCTTGGTGCTTGAACAGGCGGGAGACGTGGTTGGGGGAAACGCGGAAATGGGCCGCCACGGATTCCCGGGTGAGCGGAAACTGGAAATGCTCCTGCACGTACATGCAGACGCTGTCGTAGAGTGAATCGGCGCGGCGTTTGGGCGCGGTCGTCGGCGTGGTCAAGGCGCCCAAGCAAGCGCGGAGCAAGGCCTCGACCAACGGGCGGGCGGCCCCGGCGGGGTCAGCGCGCAAGCCGAGCAGGGCCTGAATCAAATGACGCGGGGCGTCGTCCCAAGCGGCGGGCAAGGTGGCTTTGCAAATGGCGGTGGGAGCACTTTGACGCCCGTCGTAGGAGACCAGACTCAGGCCCACTTGCTTGCGACCGAACAGGAGATTGAGGGTCACCGCGCGACTGGTCCACGTCGGCCGGTTCCAACAGTTGGCGGGCACCACCACGGCTTCGCCGTAGCCGGCTTTGATCAGCCCCGCCTTCCCCTCGCGTTCAATCCACATGGCGTCGCGGCCCTTGAGCGTGATGGTCAACCGCGGGAAGTGGACCAGGTAGGCGAGTTGAGTCGGTGGAGTCACTGAGCCTTCGGCGAAGTAAACGCGGCGTACGCGGCCGCGGCGCAGGAAAGTGCGCAAGGCAGAGACGAGGTCGGTGGCGGCAGCGGGCATTGAATGAGCGGAGTACTGACCAATGGTTACAGGAATCCAACGAATGGCACGGGATTTCTGTTGGTCTGAATGGCGATTCCGTGCCAGAAATGCCACCCGTTACCCCACCCCCATGAACGAAAGCCTGCTCAAGCTTCGATCCTATCTGCTCAGCGGCGTTTCGTATGCCGTGCCGTTTATTGCGTGCGGCGGAATCCTGATCGCGACCGCCATCGCCTTCGCGCCGATGACTTCCACCGGCCCGGACTTTTCGCACAGCCCCACGCTCAAGCTGGTGCTCGATATTGGCGTGGCCGCCTTTTCGCTCATGCTCTCGGTGCTGGCCGGTTACATCGCCTACGCGATGGCGAACAAACCGGGACTCGTGCCGGGATTCATCGGCGGTTATCTCGCCGGTCAGGTTAATGCGGGTTTTCTCGGCGCGATCGTGGCGGGCCTGATCGCGGGTTATCTCGTCAATCTGATCAAGAAGGTGCGGGTCCCCAGCTACATCCGGCCGATCATGCCGATCTTGGTCATCCCGATTATTTCCTCGGCGGTCATCGGGGTACTGATGCTCAAGGTCATCGGCATCCCCATCGCCGATTTTATGAAGTTTCTCGGCGAGTGGCTGCAATCGATGGGCCATGGCAATGCCGTCGGGCTCGCCGCGTTGCTCGGAGCGATGATCGCTTTCGATATGGGTGGCCCCGTGAACAAGGCCGCATTCTTTTTTGGTTCCGCGATGATCACGCAGGGTAACTACGCGATCATGGGCGCGGTGGCCGCCGCGATTTGCACGCCACCCCTCGGGCTCGGCCTGGCGACAATCCTCAAGCGATCCGTCTGGAGTGAGGAAGAGCGCGAGGCCGGCAAAGCGGCCTTCGCGATGGGCTTCATCGGGATTACCGAAGGCGCGATTCCGTTTGCCGCCTCGGATCCGCTCCGGGTGATCCCGTGCATCATGGTCGGTTCTTCCATCGCTGCGATGCTGGCGATGCTCGGCGGAGTGGGCGATCATGCCCCGCACG
>JBEPTW010000076.1:0-17389 GCA_041691855.1 Verrucomicrobiota bacterium
GCCACCACCGCACCGGCGAAGGTGCCCAGCGTATTAAGGGAAATATCCGACAAACTCGGTGTGCGGTTTGGCAAAAAACACTGCAAGAGCTCCACACTAATACTGCTGCAAAGACCGAGCAGTGTCGCATAAATCAACGCTTGTCGCGCCGCGCGACTGCGCATCGCGCACGTGGCGGCCAACAACCCGAGCGGCATCATCATCAAGCCGTTCAACGCGCGCTCCCGCAGCGTGCTCATATTCAAATCGCCCGAAAACGGCGACCACTCGATGCGGGACGCCAGCGCGGCCCGGGAAGCGGCCTGCAGCGAGAAATGTATCGGCCAAGTCGCCGCGAGCACAAAGGAAACAACACACACCGCCGTCAGTCCCGCGATCGTTTTTCGTGAAAGGCACCGGAAAAAAATCAACCCGACGCCCAGAAAAACACCGGCGGTATTGGCCGCCACATCCATCGGGTCCGCCAAACGTCCCGGCTTAAAAGAGCGCCCCACTTGCAGCAGGAGGCTGAACGCAGTTCCCCATAAAACAGCCCGGAGGATAATCCCGCGCTTCGATCGTTGGGTACCCGGCAACAGCAAAAGGAAAATCCCCACCGGAATAAACATCGCAACCTTCAGTGTATCTTCTTCGAACTGTCCGCGATGGTGCAGGAGCGAAGGCTCAAACACCGCGACGTAAGGTTGGTTGGGAGGGGGCGACGCAAAATGAAACGGCCACCACGTCGCCGCTATCAGGAGGAAGCAATACATCCCAAATAAAACGCGCAGGATATTTTTGGGAGGATGCACTCGTGGAGTGAAGACGCGCCCAATCGCCCCGCGTCACAACAAAATTAAGTGGAGGCCGGGTTTGGTGATTGGTTCAACCCCGCCGGACATGGATTGCTGCATTCATTCCAACGCCGCCGCGGAGAAACCATTCGAAGTGGATCACTCAGTATCACTCGGTTTAGATTCCGGATTCTCCTGAGGCTCGGCCTTGTAGGCGGGGTGGCCTCACCCTGCGGGTTTCGCTCTCGTGGTCATTGCCTCGCGGGGTGAAGGCACCCCGCTTACAACAAAACTGACGGAGCAATCCTACTCGGACGCTTTTTTCGACTTCGGTTTCTTGGCCGCAGTCTGCTTGGCGTTAATCCAAACCTGTCCTTTCGCATTGGCGTTGAGCCAGAAAATTTCGCCGCCATGTTCCGCAAAGGTCGGCTTGCCTTTCGGCGTTTCCGGCAAATGAAGTCCGGCGGTACCGAGAATCGCGAGCAACTGTTCATCCGAGTTCTCCAACTTTTCCGCCAATTCAGAGAGGGTTGCCGTCATGCCTTCGCCGCGTTTCTTCGGCTGCATCAGGATGCGGACCGCGGTTAAAACATTCTCGGAGGGAAGCTTCTTGGCGGGAAAAGACTGAACTGACGGTTCAGCGGTGGCCAGCTCAGCAGTCGCAGTTTCAGCCGTCACCTGCTCGGTCGACGATGTTCCAACGACAGATTCTTCACCGGGAACAGATTCTGCCGCAGATCCCGCCGGCACCTGAGCGCGTTCCTCGCGTTTTTCCTCGGCGTTGATCCAGATTTCACCGTTGGAATTCTGGTTCAACCAATAGGTGAACCCGCCCTCATCGGCAAAGACCGGTTCTTTTCCGCCAGCGAGGCGCAATCCAAATTCGCCCACCGCTTCGAGAAGCTGCGCTTGGTCGAGTTTCAACGACTTCGTCAAATACGAAAAACTGCCTGACCAGCCGTGGCCGCGGCGATTCCGCCGCATCATGCCGCGAATCTTGGCGAGTAAAGTCTTCGGCGCGAAAACCTGCTCGACGGGGCGCGTGGACGATCCCTGCGGCGCGGGAGCGGGCCGGACTCCCTGCTCGCGTTGGCCGTCGTTCCGCTGCGGCTCCGACCTGGCTTCGTTCGCCTGCTGCGGTTTTCTTTCGGACGGCACTGGTTGCGGCTGTTGGCGCGGTACGGCGGCCCCGCCAATATCCGAAGCGGCAACTTCCTCGTCCGTCATTCGTTTGCCTTGGACGATTTTGAAAACCGGGTCGGGTTTCTCGCGCGTATTGATCCAGATCTCGCCGCGACGGTTGATGTTCACCCAGAAAATATCCCCGTCATATTCAACACAGACCGGCTTCGCGTTTTCGTCACCGGGAATCTGCATGCCGCATTCAACCAATGCGCCCTTGAGGTCGGCCTCTTCAAGCTTCCATTTTTTGGCGAGAAAATCCAAGCCCACTGACATGCCCGGACCGCGCTGATTGCGGCGCATGTGTGGCTTCAAGGCATCAAAGAAAGTCGGCAGTTCGTCCTCGGAGGAAAGTTTCTGCCACTCGTCCTCGGGCGCATCCGGATCGTCGTCGCGCGATGTATCCACCGGGCGGCGGTAACCGTCGTCAGGCGCGGCTTTCTCCTCTGCGAACGTCGGCTCTTTCTCGTAGGTTTCCGCGCTGGCGCCGGTCGTCGCCGCCTTAAACTTCGCTTCAAATTCCACCCGCAGCTTGTCCGTCTCCGCGCGCGCAGTGGCCGCGACGGCGTCCTCGAGGGTCCAGTCGCGCAACGTGGTTCGCCGGGCGAGGCCGGTGAAGGCGAGTGGATTATCCGGTGCCGTATGAAAATTGATGATCTCCCATTGGTCTTGTCCGAGATCGTTGATAAATTTTTCCATTAGCGCCGGCGATGCGAAGCCACCCTTGCCGCTGCTGATTACCTTGTATTCCCAGTTAGCCATTTGAGCCTCAAGGCATCCCGAAACCCGCCCTCCGACGCCAGCCTAAAGTCTCGCTGATGGTCGATCGGACGCTAATACCGCCGACAGGAAGGTTTCAATCGCGTACCCCGTCAACTGGCCGCCCGGACCATTGGGGTTGAAATCAAAGCCATGGGTCGCCCAAGGCAATTCCAGATAATAATGCGGCACGCCAAGTTCTTGAAGCCGATGATTCAATCGCTCGCTGTGCCGCGACCATGCAAGGGTGTCCGGCACCCCGTGAATGAGCAGCGTCGGCGGCGAATCCGACCGCGCCAACAACTGCCCGCTCGCCGATTCATAAAGCGCGCGACGTTCCGGTGTGTCCGGTGCGCCGCCGAAATATTGCCGGAAGAGCTTGATCGAATTCAGCGCATCGTCCTCCCGCGATACCGACCACGCAAACGGCATGTCATGCGGCGCATAAAGAGCGATGACTCCGCGAATGGCCAGGTCGTGCGCGCCGTAGCTGACGGCCGTAGCGAGTTGTCCGCCGGCCGATCGGCCCAACAGCACGAAACGCGTGGGATCGAGGCCCAGTCTTACTGCGTTCGTTTTTAACCAGCTGATGGCCGCGAGCACATCGTCATGTTGCGCGGGCCAGATGAATTTTGGCGCAAGCCGGTAATCGATCGCTGCGACCACATATCCTTCCGCTACGAAACGGGAATTCCACGAGGCCAGTTGAGTGCGGTCGCCATTGTCCCAACCGCCGCCATGAATCACCACGATACACGGACGAGCCGGGCCCGTATTGTCTTTGGCGAATGCCGAGCGATAAAAGTCCAGCGAAAGCTCCTCTCCGTCCGCATGAGAATAAACCTCGGTGGTCATCTGCGTGGGCGTGATCGTCCGGCCCGCGTATAATTGCTTCACACTGAAAACGCGGGCGGAGGAGATTTTCGCGCCAAACGCCTGACGCAAATTTTCCGGCAAGTCTGCCGCCAGCCGGCGCGCAGAAAAAACGGGCCGCAGAAAGCCGGCGACCGCCATGATGCAAAGCGCGAGGGTGATGGTGCGTGAAAGGCCCATCAAAACCGACCCCGCCACTAACGCCACCACCGCCACAAGCAGCACGAGCCAGTAGCCAAATTCGCCCGCGAGAATCGCCAACTTCCACGCCCACATCGTATCGGGCGCACGGAAAACAGTTAAAGAAGCGATGGCCGCCAAAAGCAAAGCCGCCGGCAAAAGGAGGTATTTCAACACGACTTCGTTACTACGTCCAGAGCGCGGAAAAGACGCAATTTCTTCATGAAACATCCGGCTCTCGTGATTTTTCGTGTCTTTCGCCCGTTAACTGTTTTCACCGTCTGGATGCGTCGCCTCGATCAACTCCTCGCCAACCTCGGCTACTGCTCCCGCCGCGAAGCCCGCGCGTGGATTCAGCACGGTCACGTGAGCGTGCGCGGCGCAATGATCGACGATTTTGGTGCCAAGGTCGCGGATGCGGATGTCTTGGTGGACGGCGAACCACTCGATCATCCGGACGGTCTGCTGCTATTACTTAATAAACCCACCGGTCTCGTATGTTCCCACGACGAACGCGAGGGACCTTCCGTTTATGGATTGCTCCCGGAACGTTGGCGGCAGCGCAATCCGCAGGTCACCAGCATCGGTCGCCTCGACAAAGACACCAGCGGCCTACTGCTGTTAACGGATCAAACCGAATTGGTTCACCGGCTGACTTCGCCGAAACACAAGGTCCCGAAAATTTATCGCGCCACACTCAGCCGTGACCTTTCGCCCGACCTAATTCAAGTTTTCGCGAGCGGTACGCTGCTGTTAAAGGATGAAAAAGCGCCCTGCGCACCCGCTGAACTCCGGATTGTCGGCCCGTGTGAAGCCGAAGTGACGCTGACCGAGGGCCGCTATCATCAAGTACGCCGGATGTTCGCGAGCCAGGGAAACGAAGTGCTCACGCTGCATCGCACCACGTTTGGCCATTTGCAGTTGGACGCCCTCCCCGCTGGACAATGGCGCGAGCTGCCACTCGACTCCTTTTCCACCACATGAATTCCTCCGTTCTTACCGGCGCACAGAAAACAAAACTCCGCGGCCTCGGCCAGACCTCACCCGACAACCTTTTGGTTGGTCGCGAAGGGGCCGCGGAAAAAGTCATCGCCCAACTCGATCGCGAACTCACGCTGAGGGAACTCGTGAAGGTGCGATTCACGGGCGGACAAGATCGCCACGCCCGGGCCGCGCTTCACGAGCAGCTGGCAGCAGCGACCCACAGCGAATGCGTGGGATCGGTGGGACACACCGCGTTGTTTTTTCGCCAGAATCCCGACGTTTCCCTGAGGAAAATCACGGTACTTTGAGGACGATTCTAAGGTTGCGGAAAAGATCCTCCGGGATAGTTTTTGCCCAACTTATTTTACCGTGAAAAACCGACTCGTTTCCTCTGTTTTTATTCTCGTCGCACCGATCGCATTCATGACCGGCTGCAACTCGGCGTCCCGTGAAGCCCGCATCACCAATCCGAACCAGCCCGGACCGGCAGTCGGAAACGCCGTGGGCACGGCGGTGGGCGCCGTCGGCAGCAATGTCGTCGGAGCCGTCGTCGGTGGCGTGGAAGGTGCCGCCGCCGCGACCAAAAATACTTTCACCAACGAACACCGCGTCGTGCGCACGTGGAAAACGGAAACCACCTCCGACGGTCGTACGATCAAAGTGCCCGTGGAAATCGAGGTCGACGAAAACGGCAAACCAATCGAACCCGCCAAAGAATAGGTCCGATTCCGTTGCGCAACGCGGCAGCTGTGACGATTATACCGCGCATATTTTAAACAAAAAAGGCCTCCCGGATTCGGGAGGCCTTTTTGCTGTGTTGAAAACTGTCGATCGGGGATCGGGCGGATTGTCCTTAATCCACCGAGTCGTGCGGAAATTACCAGCCGACCGCGCCGGCACCTTTCGTCTGCTTGGCGATTTGCTTTTCTTCTTCCCAGACGGTGAGGCCGGTTTTAACCGCGACCAATGACATCTGGAAAGAGTAGGTGTTTTGGGCCATCTTGCCGTTCTTGTCCGTCTGCTGAATGAGCTTTGCGTAGAGCGTGTAGTCCGGCACGAGAATCTTGGCTTTCTTGCCGCTCTGCATTTCATCGAGTTCGGCGGCTTCGCTGGCCACCACGGCACGTTCACCCAAACCCATCGTATTCGTGATGGCGATCTTGCCGGTGTTCGTCAGGGCAACCCGGATTTTTTTGATCAATAAATCGGTGTCGACCATCATCTGCGTGTTGTTGATCACGCGATCCACGGCGAGAATGGCCGGAGTATGCGGAGCATTGTTCAACGCATTACTTGAGAGCAGCGAATTGATCAATCCATCGGCAGCACTGGCCCAATCCTGAGAATTGATGGCGGACGTGTTGATCGCGTCCGGACCTTTGGCGTCGACCGTGCGGGTTTCGGTGGCGGTTTCGCAACCGGAGAAAGTCAGCATGGCGCCGACGGCAAGCAGGCCGAGGAGCCTGGAAGTGATAGTGTGTTTCATAAGGGAGTAGGTTGAATTATTTTATTCGCGGAATTTGAGTCGGAAATCCACCGCGCGAGGAGAAATGGCGACCGTCGAAATGCTGGTCGTTTCCCGGCCCTGCAACGGAAGGGTCTTCCAGGTCTCGTTGGCCGAATCGAGCGCCATACCGTCCTGGTCGATCCATTCAAATTTGTAGTTCACCGTGCGCTGTGAGTTCCGCAGATTCTCCACGGTCGCCTGGATTTTAATCAGGTTGCCGGACACCGTGCCTTGGTTGATCGACACGACACGAATCGTACCAGCAAGCGTGTTGTCGGTGATGATGCGTTTATCGGCGATCACGTTCGGCGTCGCTTGCGATTCGGCGCGCTCGTAGGAGTTGACGTTGCTCGCGCAACCGGAGGCGAAAAGCACGAGACTAACGGCAAGCACGCCACCGGCTAAACGAATGGATTGGGGGATGGTTTTCATTTTAAAGCGAACTGCGAAACGAGGAGGGAGGATGACGGCGAAATACTTTTCACGTAGACCACGTTGACGGTGCCCGGCACCAGCTTGATCGTACGGGAATCGTTCCCCGCCGCCACGATAAGCTGCCGGTCAGCCGGCGTGGTCACGCGGGCGTACTGAAATTCTTTTGGCAGGCTGCTCCACACGCGGGTGTCGGCATGGGTCGTGGCAACATTGAACGCGGTCACCGCTGCTTTGGCCGCTAATCCCGCCATGAATCCCATGTGCTCGGCGGTCTTTTGCGCATTGGCCTGGATGATGGCCTTCGTCGCAGTGGAAATTAGCGTCTTGGATACGACCACCGGCCACTCGTTTTTGAAATCGTTGGCGATCACGCTATCCATGCTGGAAAGCGTGGCAGTCGCCACAGTTTGATCGCCCGCCTTTACGCCCAGCGATCCGACGAAGCTGGAATTGAATTTCAGCTTGGGAAACGCGGCTCCGACATACGCTAGTTTGCTGGTGAGCAGAAATGTCGGAATTTGAATTTTCGCCTCGTCACGATCCGGCCCGGTGCCGGTTTCGAAGAAAATATACGTGACGTTTTCCGGTGTTTTCCCCTCGGCCGCCGCAGTTGCGAGGGTGAGGTCCGACTTCAGATAAGGATTCTCAGGAACCATCAGCAAGGCGCGCTCCATGGATTTGCGCCCGCGCTCCAAATCCGAACCGCCCTCACCGCGAACCGTGAAAAAAAGTGCGTCGAGGAAAACCGCGAAAGGGTTAACATAATCGCCGTAACCCGCCAGATTCGCCGTCGACTCGGCCAACACAGAATTCAGCGCCGGACCGGTCTTTGAATCCTGCCGGGCCTTGTCGGAATCGTAGGAAGCGGACTTGCCATTCTCGTCCTTCAATTCGCCGTTCTTGGCCTTTTCCGACGTGGATTGGGCATCGGAAATCCGTTTTTCATTCTCGGCCACCGCATCTTTCTGACGCTGAAGCGCGCGATTCAGCTCGACGCGGGCTTTGTCGATTTCGCCGAGTTGCATGTAATTGAGCGCCTTGTAGGCGTTCATCATGACCTTGTCATAGGCGCGGCCGCGATAGGGCAACGCACTGAGATTCGTGAGCGTCGCCCCGACTTCGGAACCTACCTTGACCTTGGCCTCCGCCTCGTAGTCGTTCACTTTCTCTTCAGCTTCGTCGTAGGAAAGGAGGCTCTGCTTGAGATAGGCGTTGGAAATATCCGCCGGCGTAACCGGAGCCTCAGCGGCCGGGGCTTCTCCGGCCTGCGGCGGCGTAGCCGGCGCGGCGATTGCCGGCACTGCGCCCGGATCGGCGAGGGCTGCGGTCCGAAGCGTGGCACCTTGTTCCAGACGCCATAAAATAGCATCCTTCGAGTTCGCGTTCGACGTCGCTTCTTTGTCCACGGTGTTCAATGCCGCGGAAATATTTCCCGACTGGTAGATGACGGGGAAATCCGAGGCTGATTTCTTAAACAACGCCGCCGGACTGCTGGTAGTCAGGAGCAGGATCGATGCTGTGCCGGCAAGCAGGCGATAGCAGTGAGGAGTGGCACGAAACCGATAGTGATTCATTCTTACGAGGTGTGGGAGAGTGAGTGCGAAAGGGAAACCGTGATCGCGGAAAATTATTCCGCGGGTGCTTCAACATCATCTTTCAGACGGAGCACGGCGCCCTTGTCGACCCCAGTATCCTCGATGATCTCCGCTTGGGAATTCTGCGGGGTGACGCGCGTGACCTTGACCTTCCCGACCAATACTTCTTCGCGGCTCTTGTCACCGGTGTCGGGATCGACCATCTCGTCGCCCAAAATAAATACTTCCCACGTCTGCCCAATCTTGATGCCGGATTGATCGTTGCGATTGATCGTCACGATTTTGTCGCGTTTGCCGATGATGCGCGCCGGCGAAATCACATCGGCGGCGCGGCTGGCGATTTTTTGCGCCATCTCGGCCACCGTTTGGATCAACAACTCGTCCGAGCCTTCGCCGACGCGTTCCGTGGTATTTTCCGAGCGGTTTTCGGAATCGCGTTTTGAGACCTGGAAGTTGGTACTCGCGATGGCGCGTTGGGTGGAGACCTCGGTGATTTTGGCAACCGCAGAGAGCTCGATGGTGCGTGCGCGAATGGTTTTGCCGAGGGAAGCCAGTTTGCGCTCCTCCATGCGGTCGTTGAATGAATCGACCCGAATCGTGAGAATATAATCCGCCTTGTTGAAGGCGAACGCCTCGCCGGCGGCGACGCTTTCCTTCGCGAGCGCGTCGGCGTCCGAACGCTCGAGTACTTCGAACCGCTTCGTGTTAAGAATGCGATCGTAGACTTGGGAATCGAGCGCTTGCAGCACGCTGTCGAGCGACAGGCCGACGCCTTGTTTGCTCATGCGTTTGGCGACCGCGTCCGTCGCGGTGATCTTCGTGATTGCGATCTTCTTCTTGCCCGGAGCGGCGTCTTGGGCGCGAAGGACAGGAGCGAAACACACGGTGAGGGCCGTGGCGATAAGGGAGAGATATCCGAATTTCATGACGTGAATGGTTTAAAAATAAAACAGGTGATTCGTCGATCCGCTTAGAAACTAAACAGGGAATTAAAACCGTTTCCTCCCACCAGGGTTTTGACGCCCTCGGTGCTGTTCACCTTGTAGCCGCTGTTCTCCAGCATCTTGGCGCGGCCTTCGAGTTCCTTAACGCGCGCGTCGGTCAGTTTCGCGCCATTCTTCAGGCCGTTCATGAATCCAGTGGCGTCCTTCCAACGGGTGTAGCCGGCGTCGGTCATTTCCAAACCGACATTGAGTCTCTGGCCATTCGCGAAATTCACTGTGCGCTCCCATGGCTTGTAGCCTTCGCGCACGACGCGCAGTTTGTGTAATCCCTTCTTGACCACGAGCGTCCCAGGAGCGGTGCCGACCGCGATGCCGTCGATTTCCACGGTCGCGGCAAGAGCGGAAACCTTGAACTTACTATCGGAAATGGAAACCGTGTTTTCAGGTCCGATGCGAACATCCGGAACGAAAACGTCCGTGAGTTCGGTGGTGAGTGTCACCGCCACTTCGCCTTGCGCGGAGGAACTGGTAATGCGTCCGCGATCGATCTGGCGCTTCAAACTCATCGCGACCTTTTCGGCTGCGTCATCAAGCAAACCGTTCAACAAACTCGAATGCTCCTCGTTCGAACCTTCGCCGCTTTGGAAGGTCTTGCTGACTCGTACCGTGTCCGCCGCGAGGCTGCCACCAGTCGTGCCGTCGAGAATTTTGTAGGTAACCCGCACCGTGTTTTCGACGTTGGTCGTCTTCACGCCGTACGCGTCGATCGATTTTTTAGTGGAGTCAAAACCGCTCAAGGAAACTTGTAACAGATGCGTGGCACCGAGCGTTTCGGCGAGGCGCACGGCCGAGGTGCTTTTCGCGAGTTGGGCATCGAGTTCGTTTTCCTTCGCTCCGGGCGCCATGCTGGCCACCGCATTCAGCGCGGTTTCACCGCTGATCACGTGGACGTTCAGCTCTGTGACGTGCGATGTGATGTAATCTTCCAACGCGCCCAGTTCGGTGTCCCCTGCTTTGCCCGCGCGGTTCGCGACAAAAATCGCCACCGTATATTCCTTGGGTTTGTCGGGCGCGGGTTTGGGCTTCGCCGCTTCTTCTTTAACCACCGTCGTGACCGTATGCTCGGTCACCGTTTTGTCGCCCTCGTCGTAGGTTTTTGTCTGGACCGTGGTGTGCGCAGGGGCGGTGTCGGCCAGAAGGGAGCTGGCACTAAAGAGAATAGCGAGAAGCAGGGACGATAGTTTGGTAGGCATGGCCGAATCAGGGTGAGGATTAACGCAATTTATTCCGGAACGATCGCCAACGGAGTGCGCTTTGGATTAGTTCTTTGGTTGGGGAAAAGGACTCGCGTGCGACAGAAGACTAACGCTCACGAACTAACAGGAGCGGGCGCGGATGACGCAAGACTATAGAACCCAACATGGGGTGGTCATCCGGCCACCCGCGCAGAGTAATTGCTAATTCTTTTCGTTTGATCTCCTGGAATCAAAAGTGTCGTTGCGCCGCATCAGGACACGATCAACCTCAACGCTGTGACGCTTCCCGAACTCGGTTGGAACGATGCCTTCGCCCAAACCTTCCTGCCCTACGCGGCGGAAGGCTGCTCGCCGGCGCGAGTCACGCTGGAGTTAAAGGGTTACTGCGAGGTCACCGGTGAAGACGGCGCGCGACTCGGCGAGTGTAGCGGAAAATTTATTCATGCCGCCAAAGCCCCCGCCGATTATCCCGCGATCGGTGATTGGGTCGCGGTCACCCCGCAGCCGGGCGATGCCCAGCGCGTCGCGATCCAGGCGGTTCTTCCACGTCGCACGAAATTCTCCCGTCGCGCGGCCGGCATGGACGTACTCGAACAGGTCGTGGCGGCAAATATCGATACGGTATTTCTCGTGAGCTCGCTCGACGGCAACCACCACTTGCACCGGCTCGAACGCTATTTGGCCGCCGCGTGGTCGAGCGGTGCGGAGCCGGTCGTGCTTTTAAACAAGGCCGATCTCACCGAAGCAGACGTCGCGCCGTTGCGGCAGGCGATTGCCGAAGTGGCGCCACGCGTTCCGGTTTTCGTGGTCAGCGCGCAAACGCGCCGCGGACTCAAGGCCCTCGCGCCCTATCTCCAATCCGGCCGCACGATCGCGTTGCTCGGCTCCTCGGGCGTCGGCAAATCCACCTTAATCAACCGGCTCGTCGGCGAAAAAGTTCAGTTCACGCAAGAGGTCCGCGATTCCGACCACAAGGGTCGACACACCACGACCCAACGCGAATTGCTCATCACGCCCGATGGAGTGATCATCATCGACACGCCCGGCATGAGGGAAATCCAACCATGGGACGCCGCCGCCGGATTCGCCGGAGCGTTTGAGGATGTCGCGACCATCGCGACGCAATGCAAATTTCGCGACTGCCAGCACACTGTCGAGCCCGGTTGCGCCGTGCGGGCAGCGCTGGAGGCTGGCACGTTGGTGTCGGCGCGCTGGGAAAGTTACCTGCGTCTGCAAAACGCCACTGTCCACGAAGTGCGTCGCGTCGATCGACCCGCGCAACAACAACATCGCTCCCAAATGAAAAAGTTAACCAAAAGCCTGCGCCAACGGGTCAGCGAAAAGCACGGCGACGAGTGACCGACGTTGACCTCCGATGGGGCGCCAATCAATTTTTCTGCATGTTCACGATTCAAGGCGGAGACGGAAAGGAATACGGACCGGTTACCATTGGAAAGATCCATGAATGGATCGCCGCTGGCCGTGCCAATATGCAGACCAAAGCGCACCGCTACGGCGAAACCGAGTGGAAAACCCTCGGCGATTTTCCCGAGATCAGCCAGTTCGGCACGACCGGCAGTCCCACGCCACCGCCGATCCCCGATTATCCCCTCAGCCCAGTGATGCCAGCGATCAACATCACTGACTCGATCGCCGCGACGCTCGAACTGGAACCGGCTAGTCGTTGGCTGCGGCTGGGAGCGGCCCTACTGGATAGCATCGTCGGCGGCATCTTGGTGGCGCCTGGCCTCGTGGTCGTGATGTCCGCCGGTTTCTTCGCCGACCCGAACCATCCCAACACGCCGCTGCTCCTCGCCGGCTTTGGCGTGCTCGGCTTTGGCTTCCTGATTTTGATGGGGATCCAAATATATTTGCTAACCACCCGCGGGCAAACCGTCGGCAAAAAACTACTCGCGATCAAGATCGTGAATTTCGAAGACGAAACCGCTCCCGGTTTTGTGAAGGCGTTTTTATTGCGCTCCTTTGTCAACGGCCTGATTGGGTCCATTCCATTGGTCGGAGCCGTCTATTCGCTGGTGGATATTTGCTTTATTTTCCGCGGCGACCGCCGCTGCCTTCACGATTTGCTCGCGGGCACGAAAGTGGTGAAAGCCTGAGATTGGCCGGGATGGAATTGCGTAATTGGAGCCGCAGTGACCTCGCTGCGGTTTTTCGAACAAACCACGGCGAGGTCGCCGTGGCTCCAACGAGAAATACCTGCGTATGGCTATCGTCGGTTGATTTTGGCGAGTCGTTTTTCCAACGCGGCCACACTACCAAGCGGGGACGAGCACGCTCCGTTCGCGCAAAGAAACGCGGCGGCCGTATCCATTTCAGGAAAAATATTTTCTCCGCGCGGCGCGGGACCACTGCGCCGGTCCCACCATTCGATCAGCTTGTGCTGATCGGATAAGCGCAGTGCCGCCGCAAACATTCCTTTTGCGACCAGGTCATCTTTGCGACCGAGAACCATGACGTGCACCGGATCGGTTCGCGCGTCGGCCTCCGCCAGCAGCAATCCGGCAACGGAAAACCCGCGGTCATCGGTCACCCCCGGCGCCAGCAGCCAGCGCAACCCTTGCCCCGCGTGAGTCCGAAAATCAGCGTTTCCCGTGACGGCAGCGAGCGCAGTCATAAAGCGAATCACCGCTACGTTCTCGTCAAACTGCGGTCGCGGCGCAGGAAACACCGCCTTCGTCGTATCGCTGGCGGCGGATCCGACGGAATCCTTCCGATGAAAATGCGCCTCGATAAATTTCGCCGCAGCTTCCGCGTGATCGAGCCATTCTTGGTTTTGGGTCAACTGATGCAGCCCAAGAAACGCCCGGCCCATCGCGAGGGTATCGCCCAAGTAAGGGCCAGCGGCGTCCATTTCGTCGTGCCGAAATCCACCATCCGGTAAACTCCGGTGCTGAATGATCCAGCGTGCAGCCCGTTCGGCCTCGGTACGGTAAGTCATGTCACCGGTGACCTCCGCCATTTGCACCAGCGCACTGATCATCCAGCCATTTTCCCGTGCGTAAATATGACGGTCAACCCGCGGAACGCCCCGCGCGCGTCGCGCGGCATCGTCGAGTGAAAAATAATCCGCACTGTGTTCGCCGGGAATAAGGTCCGCATCCTGACTCACATAAACCACACCGTCCGGACTCGTCAGGAAGTTGCGCACGTACTCGTGAATCGCATGAATAGTTTCCAGATCTGCCGGATCGCCCCATTGCGCAACAGCGAGCGCGTAGGTCCGCAATCCGTCCGCTTGCACCGAAATAATTTTCTCGAAATGCGGCTCGTTCCACGTGCCACCCGCGGAATATTGGTAAAGGCCGCCCCACACCGGATCGAGTAACTTGCGCTCAAGCCGCAGCGTGTCGCGCGCCATTTGCGCGGCGCGGGGGTCGCCACGGGACGCGAGGCGCAGCGCATATTCGATCGTGTCGGCATCGACGTATTTATGGACCGTGCCCCAGCCGCCTTCCTTGTCGTCATAACCTGCCAGCCATTTTTTCCGCAACGTCTCGCGGTGTTCTGCCGACAAAACGGTTTCACTCGCCACCGCGTCGTCGTGATTGACGTTCTGGGCGGCAACCGGCGAAGGATCGTCGATCACCGCCTTCAACAAACGCACCATACCGCGCGGCTCGATGTAGCCTTGTTTCTTGACGATCTCCGTTCCGTCCGGGCCGTAAATCACGGTCGCTGGCCAGCCATAATCCTCGTAGCGATTCGCCAGATCCGGACGTGAATCCTGATCAACGCGCACCGCAAGATAGCGTTGGTCCATCAACGAGGTCACGTCGGGATCGCGATAAGTCGTTTCCGCCATCACGTGACACCAGTGGCACCACACTGCCTCCAAATCGAGCAGGACGAATTTATTTTCCCGTTTCGCCTGCGCAAAAATATCGTCCGACCACGGATGCCATCCGATCGTCGAGGACGACCGGATGGGCTCGGCAGCGAAAGCCGCGCCCGTCAGCAAAATCAAGATCCAGCAGTGGCGTAACAAGGTCATATCCTTGTTACGTTCGCTCTTACCGTCCGGATGCGGACTTCCGGAAGAACAATGCGTCGAGCGAAATTTTGCCGGGACCAAATGCGAGCACGATCACCGCGGCATACAAAAACAGAAATGGGGTCGCATTTAAAAATTTGTCCGTGTCGCTGAAGATCGAGTGCCACGCTTCATTATCGGCGGTGATGTAGGCAAAGATCAGGATCACGATCAGCGGGATCGAGGCCGGGCGGGCGAAAAGACCCAGTCCAATCAGCGCACCACAAATCGTTTCGGTCGATCCCGCCGCGATCGCATTTGCGCGTGGCATCGGGATATGCAGCGACTCGAAGAAACCGGTCGTTTTATCGAGATGGTTGAGTTTACCCAGCCCAGTTTGAACGAAAGACCAGCCCCAAAAGAGACGAATAACTAAGAGCAAAGGCGATTGGAGGCAGGACGCGGCACAATCAAACTTATCGAGCGCAGAGCGAATATTCATGGGGATGGGAGGAGTTGAGGTGGGGAGTTATTTCGACAAAAAGACTGAGCGGGAAGAATTATTTTTTCAAACACAGCCAGCCCAGCTCCATCCAAATCGAAAACCAACTGCCGACCTGCGCTGCTTTCACGCGGCGACCGCCCGCGGTGATCGCTTCGGCAAGGGGCTGTCCTTCGGCGAGCGCTTGCAGAATGAGAAACGCGGGACGTTCGAGACGTTTGTAATAAAGCCGGTTGTCGAGGCGGTGCACGCCAACGTAAACGCGCTCGCGGCGCGGACGCGTCACGTGTTTTTGGCGGACCGCATCGCGCGCCGAATCCACCGCGTTGCTGGCCTCGGTGCGCAGCGCGTTGCGTTGCTTCACCGCGACCACGTAGGTGTCCACGGGATAATCAAACGTAAGCAAACTAAGGTAAGGTTGTAGGCGCAGCCGCAATCGTTCGGGTGACGTTTTACCGATATCATCCGCCGTTAAAACAGGAAGTTTTGCCTCGTCGAAGGCGAGCGTCTGCGCCCACTCGAAACGCGCGACCGCTTGCGCGAGCGACGTGTGCGGCGCGGTCCAGCGCGGCTCTTCGCGGATGAATTGCGCCAGGCGCGAACAGAGATTGCGCAAGGTGAACGAGCGCGAGGGATATTTCGCGAGGTAGGCCTCGATCAATCGCGTAAATTTTTTGTCGCCCACCACCGCCCGCAACCCGGGGTTGTCGTCGTGCATGATGTCGATCAGTCGGAACCAATACATGCGGTTATATAGCTGCAATCGCTCAAACGCGCTGAGCCGGTCGTTGGGCTTGATGAATTCTTCGGCCACTTCCGTCATCGGGCGACCGTCGATCCACGTCGGTTGCAAGCCGTCCGTTTTGGTCAGTGGTCGCACCAGGATGTTCGTCATCAACCGCTGCAATTTCACCAGGTCGTCGGTCGTGGCGAGCCGGCGCGGCGGGTGCGCTGGTGGCGGCTTCAGGCCAACCGGGGCGACGATTTTAGGCTGCGGGATAGCTCGCCGTGGTTTCGCGGGCTTCTTCATGCTCGCGTTGCTTCAGGCGATTTCGCCTTCGCTTTGACTGTCTTCGCGGCTTTTGCGCCGTCGATGAACTCATTGGCTTTCAACGCCTCGTTATGCACTTCGTCGAACGATGGAATTTTGTCGTCCCATTCGAGCAAGGTCGCGGTGACGCCGCATAATTTCGTGGCGTGTGCGTAGAGTTTCCACACTGGGTCGAGCACGGGATGATCGTGCGTATCGAGAATGTATTTTTCGAACTTGGTGTGCCCTGCGACATGCATCTGGCCGACCCGATGATGGGGCACGCCATTGATGTAATCGTACGGGTTGAAATCGTGGTTTTTCGCGGAGACGTAGATATTATTCACGTCGAGCAGAATTCCACAGTCGGCGCGTTCCACTACTTCGGTGAGGAACTCCCATTCGGTCATTTCGGAAACGTGAAACTCGGCGTAGCTGCTGACGTTTTCCACGCAAATGGGAATCTCCAGAAAATCACGGATCTGACGGATTTTTTCCGCCGTGCGTTTCGCCGAAGCGAACGTGTAAGGCATCGGAAGCAGATCGTGCGTATAGGTGCCATCGACACTGCCCCAACAGAGATGATCGGAAAGCCACGGCGTCTTCGTGCGTTTCACGAGCGCCTTTAATTTTTTCAGGTGGGCGCGATCCGGTTTATCGGCCGAGCCAAAATACATCGAGACGCCATGCTGCACGACGCGGTACTGCTCCATGATTTCGTCGAGCACTTCCAACGGGCGACCGCCGTCGACCATGAAATTTTCCGAGATGATTTCAAACCAGTCCACGACCGGTTTTTTCTCGAGGATATGCGCGTAATGCGGAACGCGCAGGCCGATGCCGATGCCGTAATCGGTCTGGCCGTTAAAAGAATTGGCGGGCATGAAAAAATCGAAGAAGACGAACGATCCAAAACGTGGACCTTCCCAGACAAAAGGCACAGCCGGTAAAAAAGAAGGCCGGTCTTTATGCCGGCCTCCGAAAAACAACCCGGCCGATCTCAGATCGAGACCGGCCGGATGATAAAGCTTACTTACCCGCAGCAGTCGAGCAGCCGCCGTTGCCTTTGCAGGTGTTCTTGCCCTTGCAACCGTTGTCGCTGCTGCCGCAACCGCCCTGGCCCTTGCACGTGTTCTTGCCTTTGCAATCGTGGGTGGTCTTGTCGTCGGCCTTCACATCGGCTTTGCCGGCGTGGACGGCGGCGAAGGTTTTTGTGGCGAGAGCACCGGAATAAAGACCGGCCATGGCTGCAGCTGTTACGAGGAGACGTGTGGATTTGTTCATTTGATCTGGGATTTTGGTTTTTCTATTTTCTTATCCTGCTCCGCCGGCACCTTGCCGGCAGGGTGGATTGAAATTGGTTTTTAAGGTAAGGCCG
>JBEPTW010000077.1:0-17289 GCA_041691855.1 Verrucomicrobiota bacterium
TGATACTCGTGGTCGAGCATCGTTTCGAGGCGCTCGCGCGATACATAGCGCGGGGCCTTGCCATAGATCGCGTCGCTGAAAGTCATATCGTAAGCCGACATGGTTTTCGCGATGGCGCCGGAAGCCCCGCCGACTTGGAAAAATATCCGTGAGACCTCCTGTCCGGCCCCGATTTCGGCGATCGTGCCATAACGGCTACCATCAAGATTGATGGTCAGCGCCTTGCGATTCGTTGTGAGCAGCTCAATTTTGTCACTCATGGTGTCAGTATACCGGGCTTTGTCCTTAAATGAAAAGGACGGGATAAGGTTAAATCGACCCGCCACGGGCGTTATTAAGCTGGGCGGCACGTCCATTCAACACCACTTCCGCGCCATTTGTCCAACCCGCAGTCCAGCAATCGTTTTTCGCTGGCGGATGGGAAGAGCCCGCCTAGTTTCGCCGCCATGAAGAATTTCTTCACCTCCTTCTTTGCTACATTGACCGCCATGCTGGTTTTCGCCGTGGGCGGAACGGTGCTCTTTTTCCTGCTCCTCGGCGCCATGGTGGCGATGGGACAAAAAAAGCCGGTAGCGGTGCAGGAGGGATCTTATCTGGTGCTCAACCTTTCCGCCAACATTCAGGATTCGCCGCTGCAGAATGACGGCTTGGAGCAATTCACCGAAGCCCTCGGCGGCGAGCGCGTCCGCGTTTTCCAATTGCGCGAGTTGACCCGCTCGCTTGAGGCCGCCGCGAAGGACAGCGACATTATCGGACTTTATCTGACCGGACAACTGCAACCGGACGGTTATGGCGCAGGATTTGCCGCATTGAAGGAAGTGCGCGACGCGATTGAAACTTTCCGGGCCTCGGGCAAACCGGTGAAGGCGTACCTCGATTACGCGACTACGCGGGACTTCTACCTCGCGTCGGCGGCCAACGAAATCGTGCTCGATCCTTACGGTGCCATCATGATGCCGGGACTCGCGTCACAACCGATGTTTTATGCCGGCGCGTTTGAGAAATTTGGCATCGGCGTCCAAGTGACGCGCGTTGGGAAATACAAAAGCGCGGTCGAACCTTTTACCCGGAAAGACATGAGTCCGGAGAGTCGCGCACAAACCCAGAAGCTCCTCGACGACGTCTGGCAATCGTTGATCGGGGCGATCGAGGCATCGCGGAAACTGCCGGCGGGTTCGCTGCAAAAAATCGTGGATAAAGAAGGCTTTATCCGGCCCGACGCCGCCAAGGCCGCCA
This sequence comes from Verrucomicrobiota bacterium, assembly GCA_041691855.1. Lineage (GTDB taxonomy): Bacteria > Verrucomicrobiota > Verrucomicrobiia > Opitutales > Opitutaceae > Lacunisphaera. Next base: position 1,237 of record JBEPTW010000077.1, read on the forward strand.
AGCTGATCGACCGGGTCGAGTACGTGGACGAAGTACTCGCGGATTTGAAGACCGCGACCGGTCAGAAGCAAAAAAAAGAAACCTTTCGTCAGATTGCGCTCGGTGACTATGCCAAGCTTGTTTCAGATGACGATCTCGTGGCCAAACGCCGCGACGACGGCAAAATTGAAATCGAAAAGGCGGGTGCCGGAAAGATCGCGATCGTTTACGCCGAAGGTGAAATTGTGGATGGCTCGGGAAATTCGGAGGGCAAGGTTTACGGCGACAGGACCTCGCGCATGCTCCGCCAGATTCGCGAGGACGACAGCATCAAGGCGGTCGTCCTCCGCGTGAACAGCCCGGGCGGGAGCGTTTCGGCGTCCGAAGCCATCGCGCGCGAAGTTCGACTCATTCAGAAGCACAAACCGGTGATCGTCTCCATGGGCGCGGTGGCGGCATCGGGTGGCTATTGGATTTCCACCAACACCGAACGCGTCTTTGCGGAACCAACGACAATTACCGGTTCGATCGGCGTGTTCGGTATGTTCTTCAATGTTCAGGGACTCGCGACCGACAAACTTGGTCTGACTTTCGATACGGTGAAGACGGGAAAATTTGCCGATGCTGAAACGATCGCGCGTCCGAAAACTCCCGAGGAACTCGCGCTTTTCCAGACCTTCGTCGATTGGGTCTATGATCAGTTCATCGGAAAAGTTGCCGAATCGCGGAAGTTGTCGCGAGCCGCCGTGCAGGAGATTGCCCAAGGTCGCGTGTGGTCCGGCCAGGAAGCGTTGAAACTCGGACTCGTGGACGAAATTGGCGGACTTTCGGCCGCGACCAAATACGCCGCGACTAAAGCCGGGCTGGGAGATAATTTTCGGGTCGCGGAATATCCGCGCAAAAAAACGTTTACCGAGGTTTTCACCGACGCGATTGAAGGCCGCCGGCACGAACAATCGTTTGCCGGTCCGCTGGGAGTTTTTCTTCGCGAAGCCTCGAGCGAGTTGCACTCGCTGGGCAACTATAACGATCCCCATGGGCTCTATGCCCGCCTGCCGTTCGAACTCCGTCTGAAATAATCCCCCCATGACCCACGAATACACTTTATCCAAAGACTGTGCGGCAACCGCGATTCCGGCCGGGGATTCGGTTTCACTCAAGCAAGGATCGTCCGTGTTTATCACGCAGACGCTTGGTGGAAACGTTACTGTGAGAACCGATCAGGGTTTGTTTCGCATCGCGCGCGAGAACATTGATGCGATTGCGGGTTTTTCATTGAAGGCCGAGTCGGAAGCGTCCGCTCACCAAGGCGAGTTCAGCGAGCAATTGGTTTGGGATACATTGAAGACCTGCTTCGATCCCGAAATTCCCGTCAACATTGTCGATCTCGGTTTGGTTTACGATCTGGCCGTGGAAAAAACGCCAACTGGCGCAGCCATCGTGGAAGTTAAAATGACTCTGACCGCGCCGGGCTGCGGCATGGGCCCCGTAATCGCCGAGGACGCGCGCCAAAAAATCGCCGCATTGCCCACGGTCGAGTCGGCGAAGGTCCACATCGTTTGGGATCCGCAATGGGTGCCCCAAATGATCTCCGACGCCGGCCGCAAGGTTCTGGGGTTGGAGTGAAGGATCCCCGAAAAACCCCTTCCCGGTTCTTCCGAAAAGGTGGCGACGGGCGTCCCTCCTGTCGTTCCGAAACCAAATTTAGCGCGGAGGTATAGCGCGGAGGGCACAAGAGCGCGGAGTTTGACGTGATTTCACTCCGCGTCCTCCGACCATTCGACAGGCTCAGGCCGTCCTGAGCGAAGTCGAACGGACGCGAACTCCGCGTTAAAATGAATATTTCGGCCGGCTGTTTCCTGCACCCCCATTCGCTGGATTTTACCGTAAGTCAGTCGAGTGACGGCTAAAATTTCCGGTAGTTGTATCAGGAATGTTTTCTCCGGGCTAAGTAAACCAGACTGAAGATGTCTCGCGAAGGAAGGAAAGGGGGCGAAGGAATCCTAGCAAAATGGCCTTCGTATCCTTCCCGACCTTCGCGAGACAATTGCTGTTTCAAGCAGTTCGTTTCCCTCTCACCCACGTTGCACGGGCTGAGGTCAGGTTCAGACAGCCTGATCCCGAGGAATGAGGGTGAGCTCAACTTCACCGCGAATCGGAAAAATACATTTAACGCGGAGCTTGACGTGATGGGGAAGTGGCACGGGCCTCAGGCTTCACCGCGCATGTATCTGCGGTGGTGGAACCCGACCTCCGGGCGGGTTTTGCAACGTGAGCCGGTACCCAGCGCGCCCGGAGGTCGCGCTCCACCTCGATACAGTTCATTTGGCGGGGTAAGAAAATTTATCGGGTCGCTCGCAGCCTGAAGGGTTGATCCGGAACGGCCTATGCCCCCAGAGTCGCGGCGATGAAACCCCGGACAACCATTGCCTGCCTTTCCGGGCTCTGCCTGGCCGAAGGGGCGTTTATCTTCGGGTTGTTGGGAGGGAAGGTCGCTTACCCTCTGCCGACGGCCGAGACAGGGGCGACAGTGGAGCAAAAAGCGGCGAGTGATTCGGCCAAAAACTCGTCCGTCCTTAATCCAAGCGGTGTCGCGTCCACCCCAGCGGAGTTAGCTAAACAAAATCAAGCGCTGGAAACAAAACTGACGGAAGTGACCAAGGAACTTGAGGCGCGGAAATCCGAAATCTCATTTTCCTACGGCTCAGTGCAGGATTCCGGCCGCTTTGTGGGCATGACCTTTCGCAAGATGTTCGAGACCGCCGCCGCGCGGGAATCGAGTGAGGCGCAACGCCGGATGACGGACAATCAGATCAACGTGCTTTCGCTGGGGCCATTCATTCAAGACGCGGAAGTATTCGAATCGGATCCCGTTTCATTTGCGCAATTCCAAGGACCGTTGATCAGCGAGGTATTGGGTTTGCCGACCGAGCGCGGGACCGAGGTCGAGACGTTGCTCACCGATTTGAAAGCTAAATCGCTGAAGGTCGAAGAGGGCTCGGCGGAATGGCTGCAATTGAATGAAACCGCGCTGCAAAAGATCGTGGCGCTCGTGCCCGAGTCGCAAAAACCGGCGATGCAAGCCCGGATCGATTTTTTGCAACGCTATGGTGTGCTCATGATTCCCGCGTACTCGATCCTGCGCGCACCCACGCCGACGGTCGTGGGACAGTGATAGCATGAAGTGGCGATGGCGCATCGAGGAAGGGAATTTATATAGAGGTCGCAAACGAAGCAAAGAATCCGGAATTTAAACGCGGAGCGCGCAGAGAGCGCGGAGGAGGAGCAAAACAAAAGCCTCACCAACGCCCTCGGTGGCAGTGAGCTTCCCGCTGGTAGAAAAGCTCAACCCCCTTGATAGCGCGCGTTACCATGATGTGCCGCAGTTTTTTCTCTCGGCATCAATTTCACTGCATTTGTTCGTCTCCTGTCTGGAGCGACAGCGACCTCGCTGTCGTGTGTTTTGTCGGGCGACATCGCACCGCAGTTGCTGAATCGAAGATAAAAAATCCCCGCAGCGTTTTTGCGTAGATATTGGCTCTCGCCCTCACCTTGAAATCGGGACGACTGGCACCAATCTTTGGCTGGCTCGGAGAGAACCTCGAGCTGGGCGCTTTGCCTGAAGTGAGCCGGAAATTCAACGCCCTCCCGAAGAAATAGGGGACTTTAAACAAGCGGACGTCGTTCCCGCGCCAGAGTTGGGCTGTTTTACAAAGATTATTTGCCAGACACAGCCTCCCCCGGATGCGGACCGCCCAGCAAGGTTTCAGCAAGGATCCGGCAAGGGAGAGCGAAGGAAGAGCGAAGGGAGCGCTATTCCCCATTGTTTAGCAACAAGATACATCGTCGAATAAAGGGTTCCCGCCGCGCGAGCCGAGCATTCGAGCCTCCGCATGCCACCGGCGAACCGGATGACGGCCGTCGCTCGCGTCCAGCACCGCCCGGACGAACCGCCTCAGTGGTCCAGCGGTTACTGGATTTAAATTTCTCTTGATTCACCCCCGCTAACAAACACTAGCACCGTGCGCGACACTCTCGGCTTTGGCACCGCTGATGTGATTGTTTCCGGCCGCCGTCATGAACTGGTTCGCGAAAAATCGTCGAGGGCAGACTCGTCCGCCTCCGCACCGTTGCCGAACGCTAAGCCGGGCTCAGCTTCGCCAACCAACCTTTCGTCAGCATGATCGAGATCAAACCCATCAAGGTCCACACCGCTCAGGGCTAGGCACTCCCCAAAGTCTGGCCTCGTCTTTCCTCTCCCAACATAAATTTCCCATTCCGCATCCCGATCGTTTTTCAACCCCTCAATCGTCAACCGCAAACCACAAAGGTTGATCCCTTTTTCTGGGCCTGAGTGTTACCTATGTCCTGAATCCGTACCCTGGGGACGATTGAATTTTGCCGAGCCTACAATCATTCATGCATGGATTGGTTTAGTCCGCTTCTGTGGCAGAGGCACCGAACCGAAGCCTTTTTCCAGACCATATTGGATCAGTTTCGGCGTCCTACGGATCTGTAGCTTGCGCATGATTTGTTGGCGATGGCTTAAAGCGGTGCTTGCGGTCATGCCCAAATGGGCTGCGATTTCTTCATCTGAAAGAAACTTGGTAATGCAAATCAGGACCTCCAAATGGCGGTTTGAAAGTAGTTTTGCGAAGGAGTCGTGAGCATTACGCATCTGATGGTGGCATTGTGCGATTCCGTCGGATACAACCCTCAGTCCATTTCTTACTCGGTCGATGACATGACCAAGGGCGGCGATCCCTTCTTCCATTTCCCAGATGACCCCATGGTAGTTGGCCGCACTCAATTGGTGGATCAGGTACTCACTACATTGCTGCGTTAGAAGTATTGCCTTGGCGGCGGGTACGGTGGAACGCAGCTTGCGAATGAATTGCTCCGGCGCGATGTCAGGCAAATGCGCCGATACCAGAACAAGGTCAGGTTTCGTTCGAGTAGCGGCGGCGAGCCCGGCGATTCCGGAATTTTCCAGAGCGACAACTTCCAAGTCCCATGCCGTCTGACAGCAGTGCATCAGCAATTCACCTTTAGTGATGCTGCTGTCCACAATTGCAACGCGGGTGGGATGTTCCTTCCCTGGGTGGTTCCGGAGTGAATTATTTAACATGTCCATGGTGTGTCCACTCGGAAAATCACTGGCGTTTGCTTTGGGCGAGCATCGCAACTTCCGGATTTCTGGTATTTTGGAGGCTTTACAATTTTTTGGAAAAATGCCTCGAGTGTTTTCTAGGGCTAATGGACTACCACAACTGCGGATTTTTGCCCGATTCCATCGAGCGAATTTCTGCAAAAGAACTGAAATTCGCTAAGTTTTCCCCCAGTTTTATGGGATTTTGGCGCATTGATTTGTTTCAAAATTCTCTGCTCGTTGGATGCGCGGGCCGGCATTTGCCATCGAAACCAGAAACGAAGGTGCTCCGGGCCGCAGCATTTTCACCGATTGTTCCACTCCTCAAATCATCCAAATGAAGAAGATATTTGTCATAATCGCCGTTAGTTTTTTCGGTCTTTTCTCCACAACGTTTGCACAGACAATCGTCCCTAACAAAGCGGTTCCGGACGATCCCAAACGCCTGGTCGATGGCGTAACCCTGGACGTTTACCAGTCGCTTCAGGTAGCGCTTCTGGAGTCGTCAGCTGATGACTCCGACATTGCGATCGTTGACGATCAAATGGAAATGCTGCGTGAGCGGCGTGCGGATCTGAGTTTTAAGGCGGCTGCGAAAGCCCACCCCGAATTGAAGAATCAGTTGGCGATCATCCAGGCGGCGCAAAAGCAACGTATGCTTGTTGAAAAGACCGTCGCGAAGGAAGCGAAACGTGCGGCAAAAAAGAAAAATTGAGACGGAACCCCGACACAACTCACGTGGCCACTAACGCCGATTTCATCCCTGTGATTTCCATGAGATTTTTCAGACTGCCTGCTATCTGCAAGAGTTTGTGCTTGCGAATTGGATTCGCGTTACAGCGCTGCCGACACGCTGGATTTTTAATGAGGCTGCTGGGTATTCTTGCGATTTCATCGGTTTTGTTCGGCGAGATTTTCGCGCAAGCCGCAGGTGGAACGATCACCTATTCCGGTCCCTACACCATTCACACTTTCACGGCGAATGGCTACTTTACCGTGAATACGGCTACGGCAATGGACATCGTTGTGGTTGCTGGCGGCGGCGGTGGCGGTCACCAACACGCTGGCGGCGGCGGGGCGGGCGGCGTCGTTTCCAGCTATCTTCCGAACGTTGCGGTCGGAACTTATTATTTTTATGTGGGTGACGGTGGTGCAGGTTGTTCCTGGTACCCTTACACAGGAGGCGACGGTGGTGGTTCCATTGCGCTGGGTATTACCACCTATGGTGGTGGTGCTGGTACCGGCATGCCTCAGTATGGTAACAACGGCGGGTCCGGAGGAGGCGACGGCTATCCTTCAGGGGGCGTTCAGGGCGGATACGAAATAGAAGCGGTCATGGGGCATGCGGGCAGCCGTGGTGGCTCTACAAGCACATATAACGGCGGTGGCGGTGGCGGGGCAGGTACTGCCGGATGGGGGCTGAGCGGTGGGGCGCCAGCAACAACGTGGGCAGGTACATTTGGTGGCGGTGGCGGTGGTGGGTTTGGTGGCGGTGCAGGTGGTGGTGCCGGTGCAGGAAATGGCGGCAACGGCGCAGGATATGGCCAGAACGCGGTGCCAAACACAGGTTCGGGTGGTGGGGGTGGTGGCAACATGGATGCTTTCGGTGGCAACGGAGGATCAGGCATCGTAGTGGTAAGATATCTTACCCAACTGGCCCCCGCCGACGCCGGACATCTGGTGTCTCAAAATATTCCCACGTCCGTCAATCCAGGTCAGGTTTTCACTTTTACGCAGACATGGACCAATGATGGCATGGCCACTTGGAGTGCAGCGGCAAATTACAATGTGGGTGCGCAAAATCCATATGATAACACCACCTGGGGTACGGGGCGTTATGCGACAACAGGGACCGTGGCGCCAGGTGCCACCGCGACTATAACCTGCACTGTAACGGCACCCGCAATCCCGGGGTATTATAACCTTCAGACCGGACTGGTGCACGATGGCGTGACTTGGTTTGGTGGCTCTTCCCCGAACGTAGAAGTCAATGTGGGAAACCGGCATCCTACGAATACGACCTCTATTTTGAATGGATCAAAAGCGGTTCTTGCGACGAATCCGACTTCCAGTGTCGACATTGCCTACGGGGATCTTTTCTACATCCGCGTTTCCGGCACCGATCCTGATGGACGATTGATGTTGCTATACTCCCGGATGAATCTGGTCGGTGGACAGGAAGCTTGGGATTATCCGCAGCAAAGTGTGTCTGGAGGATCTGCTTCGTTCGACTTTGGTCCCTACAATACTGCGAACGCTGGCGGTATCGGTTTGGTCAACGTTTGGACTCACGTCCGGGACATGGACTCTAGCGACTATGATTGGCAGGCTAACGGGTGGTGGGGCAGTGACGAACCTGATATCAATGTCGTCAAGGCAACTCCGTCGATCACGTTCGCCGACCAAAATTTTTCCGGGACGACGACGATGACGGCGGGCAACTTCAATGCTTCCGCGTCAAATCCCTACAATCTGAGCGTCACGGCACCGAGCGGTGCCCTCACCTATTCTGTTGTCGGTTACACTGGAGGCGGAGCATCCCCAACCAGTGGCGCAGTTGGCGTCGGGACTATTTTTTATCCCGGCACCTACACGGTGCGCGCCACCTACGCTGGGGACGGTTTCTATAACGCCACTTATTGTGATCGCACGTTTACCGTGGCGGATCATCCGCCAACGGGCTCGCTCACGATCGATGGCGTTTCGGCGGATAAAACGATTGATTTCGGCCGAACGATAGTCCTCGCCAGTACGGCGGCAGACTCCGACGGCCACCTTGTAGTGCACTCGTTTTGGTGGGATCAGGGGGCGAGTTTATTTTGGACGAATCCATGGATTTTTTGGAACTACGATGCAGACGCAACGGGGTGGTCGAATATGGTTAATCCGGGTTACGGTGCCACCGGTAGTTCCTCAACCCGGACCGCAGACTTTCAAGCATGGCGTGCCGGTACGTTTGTCTTCTACGCTGCCTGTAGTGACGGCATTACTTGGCTGCCACTTGGCCAATACAATCTTACGGTCACGAAGAACACGCCAGTCGATACCCACTTCATTGGCGGCACCAAGAATTCTCAGAATGGGAACACCTACGTTGTCCAACCCGGCGATTTGAATGCTGTATTTCAGAACACCCATAGCAGTACGGTTGCAGCACCAGCAGGGGCGGTGTCATATACGATTGTTGGGCCAAATACTCCGGTGGCGGTCGGCACGGTTCTCTCTGGTTCTCCGACATACATCATCCGCGCAAGTTATCCGGGAGATACAAACTACAATGCGGCAACGAAAGATGCGACGTTTACCATCATACTCGATCCCAATGGGGACGTCGACAACGACGGGATGCCTAATCAATGGGAACTGGATCATTTTGGGAGTACCACCGCCGGTGATCCGAACGGAGATCCGGATGGTGACGGCCTCACCAACATCGCAGAATTCAACCTGGGTAAAAATCCAAACGTTTACGATGCCGGCACGAGCACGGTGGGCGGCTCCATTCCTCTCGGCTGGCCCAATGCTGGTATCAATCCCAGTGTCGCCGTGGGCACGACTGCGGGCGAACTCAGCGTGGATAAATCCGGAGCCTTGACTTATAGCATCCCGATCTGGGCTTGTCCTGGCACCGCCGGGATGGAACCGAAGATTTCCCTTGGTTACTCCAGTCAGGCCGGCAATGGAGTGGCCGGCTTTGGCTGGTCACTCAGCGGTATGTCCGCGATCACCCGTGGCGGTCAGACGAAGGCAATCGACGGGCAAAATCTCGGCGCCACGTTGTCTGCCAATGACCGCTTTTACTTGGACGGCCAGCGCTTAATCGTGATCAACGGTGGGGCTTACGGCGGTGAGGGCACCGAGTACCGTACGGAAATTGATTCTTTGACCAAAGTTATTTCCCACAACAGCGGCACCGGTCCCAGCTATTTCACGGCTTGGACCAAGGCGGGGCTCGTCATCGAATTCGGCAACACTGCAGATTCGGCACGCAATAGCTCCCCGGCAAGCGGGCGTTCGGAAAAGATCGCCTGGAACGTCAACCGTATCACCGATAGCAGCGGCAATTTTATCGAATTCGTCTATAGTCAGGACGCCACCGCGGGTACGCAGCTGCTAAGCCGTATCAACTACACTGGCAGTCCGGTCACACCGGCCTACGCCTCCCTGCGTTTCGCCTATGAAGGCCGCTCCGACGTGGCCACAGGCTACCTGTTCGGCTCCGTTGTCGCGAGTCTCCAGCGCCTAAAATCGATTACCGCGTACACTGATGAGAACGTAATTCGGACGTACACGCTCAACTACACTGAACGGGCTTCGGCCAGCGCCCGGAGTCTGCTTACCTCCCTCACGGAAACCGGCAACGATGGTATCTCTTATTCGCCGCTGACCTTCGAGTACGAATCTCCCACCGGCGGCTGGGCGGCGCAAAATTTCTCCAGCTCACCCAACTACCCTTGGCTATATCCCCCGCTTTTGATCGCCCAGAAGAATTTTGTCACGGGCGCCGGCCTGATGGACCTCAACGGCGACGGATATCCAGATTTCGTTCGCAAAAAGAATCAGAACTCCGGCGACGTCTATAATGATGCCTACCTCAACACGGCAGTTGGCTTTGTCAGTTCAACCGCCATGCGCCTGCCCGGCGCCGGGGCCACCCTCGCTTGGGAAGGCAAACAGGATTGCGGCGGTCGGTTGATTGACGTCAATGGCGACGGGCTAGTCGACGCGCTCTACGCGGACGCCAACATCTCCTACGCCACCCACAACACGGGCACCGGTTGGGATTATAATGTAATCTCGCCCACGCCCGCCGGTTTCAAGTTTGCGCTCGACACCAGCACTATTGATTCAGGTCGGCGCCTCGTCGATATCAATGGCGATGGCCTGACGGACATAGTCTGGAACACCAGTTCTTCGGACAAGGGTTGCCTGATCAACAATTCCAACGGTCAGTATCAAGCTGGCGGGCCCGCCTGGGTCAGCGCCCCGCAGTGGGCTCCGCCGTTTGCGATCATGCAGAACGTTTCCTCCGGCTCGCAGTTCTTCGATGTCAACGGTGACGGCCTGCCGGATTTGGTTCAATTCGGCTATTCCAGCTCGATTGAGGCGGGTATCGCCCTGAACTCGCCGACCGGTTGGGGATCGCAAAACGTCACGTGGAAGCGTGTCACCGCCAGTCTCGGATCCTCCTACTCCACTATAAAATCCGCTCTCGGCGCCGTCGGTAAATACCTGCCGCCCGCCTTCCTCGCCAAGGATAACACCGGCTGGCAAGCCAGCCCAATCGGCTCCGAAATCGTTGACCTCAACGGCGACGGCCGGCCCGACATTCTCTTCAGTAATCCCAAGATGAGCTCCAGCATCAGCACCACGCTGCGGACTGCCGGGGCATGGCTGAACACCGGCGACGGTTGGATCGCCGCGCCTCAATACACTCCGCCGATTGCGCTGATGGGTCGGACGGACGGCAGCGACCTCGACAGTCCGGGCACCTTAGTCGCCGATCTCAACGGCGACGGCTTGCCCGATCTGGCCTGCTACCGCGCCGGACAGACATCCATTTATTATCTCAACACCGGCCACGGCTGGGGTTCGCTGAACAATTCCTATCAGGCGGGCGTCGATTTTTCACTGCCGGTGCCGGTGACTAATTCCGATGTCACTAATCCGACCGGTTTCCAGCTTCTCGATCTCAATGCAGACGGAATCACTGACCTGATCGCGAACTATGATTTCCGCTACAATCTCGCCAAGCCCACCGCCGACCGCCTGACCAAGGTCACCAACGGATTTGGCGTCGCCGCCCAGCCGACCTACGCCGTGCTCACTGAGCGAGATATTAACAGCAATCCGACCGTTTATGCCAAGGGCACCGGCTCGGCTTATCCCACCGTGGACATCACTGGTCCCATGCTCGTCGTCAAGACCGTCAACAACGATGACGGCGTCGGCGGCCAGTACCCGGTTAACTATACCTACGCTGGCCTGCGTTCCAGTTTCCTCTACGGCAGCTTGGGCTTTAGCTCGATGAGAGTGACCGACGGACGCACCTTGATCGCTTCCGAGACGGCCTACTCTCAGGATTATCCCTTTGTGGGGATGCCGGTCCATCAGACCACCACCACCAGCGGTGGCGTCGTTTTGAGCGACGCGCTGATGAGTTACGGGCAAAAACAGCTCGCCGGTGGCACGCGCTTCGTTTTCGCCACTGACAGCTTCACGACGACCCGGGATCTCGACGGATCTGTCACCGGTACGGTGGATACGACGATCCCGAATCCCGCCACTGACATCGACGACTACGGCAATATCAAAAAGCTCGTCGTGAACACCGACGGCTTCGTCAAGACAACCGACAGCGTCTATGCCAACGATACGTCCAAATGGTTTCTGGGTCGCCTGGGGAGTGCGACTGTCACGAGCACCGCTCCCGGCTTGCCGACCATCACGCGCAGCTCGTCTTTCACTTACGATTCTGCAACCGGGTTGCTGCTTACCGAGACCGTCGAGCCCGGTACACCGGCTCTCGCGGTAACGACCACCTACGGCTACGACAGTTTTGGCAATAAAACTTCTGTCACGGTCTCCGGGGCCAATGTCACCGCCGACATCAACGGCACGCTCACCGCCGGAGGGACGGTGTCCCGCGCGACGACGACCCAGTACGACTTTCATGGACGCTTCCCGAGCTGGACTCGCAACGCCCTGTCGCACCAGGAGGATTACTATGTTTACGACGCCGGTCACGGCGGTCTCATGCACATGGGCGGGGCCAACGGCCTGCCCACGGTTTGGGACTACGACGGATTCGGCCGGAAAGTCGCCGAGCATCGCGCCGACGGCACGAGCAGCTACACCACTTACCGCTGGGTATCTGGTGCTCCAGCCCAAGCCCAGTACTACGGCCCGGCTCCGATCGCAAAATACAGTGTGGAAACTTCCGCGACGGGAGCGGCTCCATCGCTGGCCTTCTACGATGCCTTTGGCCGGGCATTTCTTGGCCTCTCGATCACTGGCGACGGCCGCATCGTTTATAAAACCACCCAGTACGACGCGCAGAGCCGGGCCTTTGCCACCTCCGTCCCGTACTTTGCCAGCGGCACAGCCTACTGGGCCCGCACCGGCAGCTTCGATCTGCTTAACCGGCCGCTGACCACGATCACGCCCGATGAGGAAGTATCGGGCGGCGAGGTCACCACGATCTCCGGGTACAGTGGGTTGCAGGCGACAGCCACCGATCCGAAGAACCGGTTGGCGCGGACGACCAAGAATTCGCAGGGCTGGACGACCCAGAACACTCGCAACGAGAATGCCGCCGGTGGTGCAACGGCGTCCACTGTCACCTATGGCTACGATGCCCTCGGCAACCTCACGAGCACGACCGCCGACGGCGCGACCACCACGCTGACCTACGACCTGCGCGGTCGGAAAACTTCCATGGTCGATCCCGACATGGGGACCTGGCAGTACCGCTACAATATCTTTGGCGAACTGATCTGGCAAAAGGACGCCAAGGGCCAGATCACGACGATGGCCTACGATGTCTTGGGGCGTATGACCACTCGGGTGGAAACCGAAGGCACGACCACGTGGACCTACGACACCGCCGCTAAATCCGGCGGAACCTGGAAGGGCAAGCTCGCTTCAGTGTCATCGCCGGGCGGATACGTAGAGACTTACGATTACGATTCGCTGGGCCGTCCGAGCACCGTCTGGCGCACGATTCCCGGCGTCACGAATACCACCGTCGAGCCGCGGTTCTTCGTCACCCAAACCTACGATGCGTCCGGACGACCGGAAAAAACGGTTTATCCGACCGGCTTCCAGACGATCAATGTTTACAATGGCTTTGGTTACCTGAAGGAAGTCCGTCGCGCCGATTCCAATCGCAACGACGTGTATTGGATGGCCGACACGTATTCGGTGACCGGCCGGGTGGACGGCGAATATTACGGTAACGGTCTCATCAACGACCGGGTGTATTCCGACGCCACCGGGCGGTTGCGCACCGCCGCGATCGGTAAGGGGATTGAGACTACCGCACCCTTTTCCATTCAGTATCTCCAGTACAACTACGATGCGGTCGGCAATGTTTCCAACCGCAGCGACACGCCGGTCAATCGCACCGAATCATTCACGTATGACGGCCTCGACCGGTTGTTGACGCATGCCTTGAACGGGTATCCGACGGTCAGCGTCGCCTATAACGCGAACGGCAACATCGCCTCGAAGAGCGACGTCGGCAACTACGCCTACGCTGGCTCTGGTCCGCACGCCTTGAGTGGGGTTTCCGGCGGCACCTTGGGCGCGCAAAGTTACACCTACGACGCCGACGGCAACATGCAGGGCGGTGGCGGACGCACGATCACTTGGACCTCGTTCAACCAGGTCAAACGCGTGCAGAACAGCGGCAACACGATCTTCAGCGACTTCACCTTTGGCGCGAGCCACGAGCGCATTAAGGAAGTCGCCCACACCGGCACGACCGTATTTATCGGTTCACTCTTCGAGCGCGTGACCAACGGCAGCCTGATCGAGAACAAGCATTACATCTTCAGCCCGACGGGCCGGATCGCGGTGCGCACCGAGCGCAACGACACGACGGTTGATATGCGGTACTTCCATACCGATGGCCTGGGCTCCATCACTGCGGTGACGAACGAAGCCGGACAGATCGTCAAGCGCTTCGCCTTCGACGCTTGGGGCAAACGCGTCGAGCCATCGACCAACGGCGTCATCACGTCCTCGACGAGCGGCAAGTTTACCCGCGGCTTCACCGATCACGAACAACTCGACGATCTCGGGCTGATTCACATGAACGGCCGTATCTATGATGCGGTGCTGGGCAGATTCCTCAGCGCTGATCCGAATGTGGATGGAGTGAGTAACGCGCAGGGGTATAACAGGTATTCCTATGTGGGGAATAATCCATTGGGGGCGACGGATCCGACGGGGTATTTTAGTCTCAAGGATATTGGCGGAGCGATAATCGGAATAGTCGTGGCCGTCGTGGTGATTGTGGCGATTGTCTATTCGGGAGGTGCCTTTGCTTCATTTGGCAGCTTCTTTTCATCAATCGGCCCTGCTCTAACGAATGCCTCATTAGGGCAACTTGCGGCTGCCGGCGCCGCCGGAGGATTTGCCTCGGGATTTTCAGGTAGCTTGCTTAATGGGGGCAGCTTGGGCGATGCGTTTAAATCAGGGTTGATTGGGGCCGCCACAGGCGCGGCTACGGCTTACGCGGCCGGTGTGATTGGACAAGAATTTGGTCCTATCGGATCAAAGGGCCCATGGAATGAGGTTGGTCGAGCTATTGCTCACGGAGCGGCCGGCGGAGCTATCACGGAAGCGTCGGGCGGGCAGTTTCGGCACGGATTCTATGCGGGTTTTGCCGGTTCGGCTGCTGGCAGCCTCGCTCCGAGTCTGCATTTGCCCGGCTACGACGTTCACACTGGCTCAGCGATTGCAGAACGTACTGCCTTTGCCGCGGTAGTCGGCGGCACTGCGTCGGTTCTCGGTGGTGGAAAATTCGCCAACGGCGCGGGGACAAGCGCGTTCCAGCATTTGTTCAATGCAGAAGGCGAAGGGTTGAAAGAGATGTTCGAATCCAACGAAAAGCGTCTAATGTTTATTAGACTTAACCCGATATCGAGTACGAAAAATACGGACGAAGGGACCTTGCAATGGATCAAGATTATGGAGCAGTACAAAAAGGATCTGTATTTGACGGACGTTATTGATCACGAAAATCAATTTCAATTTGCGGTCGCTCGAACCGAGGATGACTTAATCGGCCTACTACGCTTCGCCGCAGAAAATGGAGTGCATGTCATGCTTTCCTCCCATGGGAACCCTGCGTCAGATTTTGCTAAGCTGGCTTTTGGTAAAGTTGTAGATGATGTTGACAACTGGAATCAACTTGCGGGTTATAAGGTTCTTAATCTCGCAGGAACCGAATGGTATTCGTGCTGCTACACTTATGGTCCTATGACACCGCGAAATATATTTGAAAAAAGAGTGGACCCTGATGTAAGGCGCTTCTTCAGAAAATAATGAAATTTTTGCTCACATTTACTTTGGTCGCATGCTTACTTCCACTTCAATCAAAGGCTCAAAAAATTGAGGCTTCCCACGAAGGAATATTTTCGCTTTCTAATAAATTATATGGCGTCGAAGACTCGCCAGGAATTGGAACAAAAGAATTCAACAAGCGACTTAACGACAAAATTTCTGTCATTTCCGAATGGCCGCAGCTATTAGGGTATTTCATTTTGCAGAGCGACAAAAGTGGGCACATGGTTCGCTTTCGGTACCTTGAAAAAGAGGTTGTAGTCATTCACATAATGTTCGACAGAGAAGGACTGGTTGTTCTGAAAACGATTTTTAGAAGAAGCCCGGGATTTAAAACAATTCGAGTAGTAGAATCTAGTATCTATTCCTTGAAGGGAATTTATGTCCCTTCAGAGGATATAGTCCCGATTGACGACTCTTCCTATTGGCGAAAACGGATCGAATAGGTCCGGATTCAGGGCGGAATCGAAGGGGTCAAATTTTGCGCGGAATCGAAGGGGTCAAATTTTGTGGTTTGTGGTGAATGATAAATCTCCCCGATTCGAACCCGCAGAAACGGCAAAGTGAGGTAAGTGTTACCGATTTTTTTCTGGTCGTAAGATTTGCCGAATTGGCCTCGTAAGGATTTTTGGGTTCTGGCCGGACTGGCGTCGTAATTCGTAGCCAAATTGCCGTGCTCCTATCGTAGCTTGTGATGCGATGGAGCGGAAGCGGTCCAAACTGGCTGTGGCTTTACGATGGGAGCGTGGATTTTCTCCGCGCCCGATTTTCGGTCGCAACGATTTTGTCCCGTTCTGATCGTTCTGATCGTCTTGTCGCGCCATCGTCCCGCGTGGCGGGACGACGGCGGAATG
>JBEPTW010000078.1:0-16974 GCA_041691855.1 Verrucomicrobiota bacterium
CAAAGACTGAGGCCAACTCCGATAATCAGGCCGTATTTAAATTCAGGTCTCATGATGAAGTCGTTTCATGCGGGAATCGGAAATAATTCACGACATGGCCGGCGGTGGTCTGCGCTGGCCAGAGGGCAGCGCGGAGGGGGAACGAGGTGGAATTCAACGGCTCAATGAAATGGCAATGATCTGGCCATTGACCACATCCAAAATCCGCGGTTTCGATTCAGAGCGGATAGACGATTTCCGTCCCAATCTGGAGCCGCAGCGACCTCGCTGCGGGAATTCTCCTGACCACGGCGGGATCGCCGTGGCTTCACGAATGCTTATGGCTATTTACTGGGGGGAATCCGTTTGTCCGCGCCCGCGCGTGACGCTGCCCAAAACTCAGGGCAGCGTTACGCCGTAACGTTGCAGCGAGCTGCCTTCGATACGGTGCAGGGCGGCGACTGCGGTATGAAGCGCGACCTTGGCTTCGAGTTCGTTGACCCGGGCGGTGTCGAGATCGTTCTGCGCTTGGAGCACGCGATAGGAAGTGGACGAACCGGCGTCGAACCGCGCTTTCTCGAGCTCGTATTGCTTCTGGCTGAGGTCGGACGCGAGCGAGGCAATCTTGACGCTTTCGTGATTGGTTTCGACGGAGCGAACCGCGCTGCGAACGTTCACCTCGATGCTTTGCTCGACTTGGCGCAGACGCATTTGTTCGCGACTCAGGGTGGAAATACTTTGCCGGTAGCGCGCTTTCTCCGACACCTGTCCCCACGGATAACTGAAGGAAAAGTCCACCTGCCAGGAATTGTTTCTGCGATCAAAGGCGTCGCCAAATGCATCGTTGGCATTGCCGCGATTGCCGTTCAGGCCGACGGCGCCGCCGACGCTCAAGTCGGGTTTGGTGGCGTCCTTGGCCACGACGACATCCAATTTCAATTGGTCGATCACGGCCTGCGATGCGAGGTAGTCGGGCTGGCTTTGTTTCGCCATCTGGTAGGACGAGGCGAAAACCGGGAGGGATTCTTCTTCGTCCTTGAAATGAACCGTGCCGACATCGGTATCCAATTCAAACTGCCCGATCAAGGCGAGGAGCGCGTCCTGGCTATCCTTCGTCTGCTGCTCGGCCAGCAGGACATTTCGCCGCGCGTTAGCCACGCCTACTTCGCCTTGGAGCACGTCGAGGTTGGTAGAAACGCCGGTGTCGCGGCGCGTCTTGGCCTCTTCGAACAGGCGCTGGGCAAGCTCGAGGGAAAGGTTGCGGACGTTCAACTGTTCGCGAGCGAAGGCGAGGTTGTAGTAGGCGTCCTCGGTGTTCAGGATGACAGTGAGCGCCTGGGCTTTGAAATCGAGATTGGCGACGGTGAGGCCGATCTTGGCTCGGTTGAGCGTGGCTTGGTTCACCGCCGTCCCAAAACCGCTGAGCAGTGATTGACGGACCCCAAGGGTGAGGTCGGCGTTGTACGCGGGGTTCAGGCTGGAGAACGCCGGGTTGCTCTTGCTCCGGTCGAGTTGACTGCTCGCCGTCAACGTTGTGCCCGTATAAAGTTTCTGGCTGATTCCCGCCCGCAACTCTGAACCTGTCGTTCCAGCTGAGGCTTGGCCGCCGGACGCGCCGGTGGTGCTGCGGCCGTGAGAACCACTTGCGGTGATGATCGGGTCGTAGCCCCCTTTGGCGACGTCGATCGCGTCCTTCGCGATCAGGGGATTGTAGCGCTCGACTTCAAGGGTGAAGTTTTTTTTCAACGCGCGATCGATACACTGCTGAAGCGTAAGTTCCGGAGCTGTCGTCTTGGCAGTCGGGCCGGGGACGGAGGACGGCACAGTGTCTTCCGCGAAAAGGCAGGAGCAGGTGAGGAGGCTGGTCAGGAAGGCGGTGGAAAGACGACGACGAAAAGACATGATGGATTTGAAAATGATCTGATTCAGACTGAGAACACGCGAAACTAAGGCAAAGTTTAAGCTTTTTGTGACGGCGTTCGAGGGCGACTGGTTTCAGCAAAAAAAATGCCACCGCGGAGGGCGGTGGCAGTGAGGTGATGGGTGGACGGCATTTTCACGGGATAAGTGGCGCCGTGCCCCGAGTTGACCTGCTCAGTGCGGAAGGGATTCGTTGGTTTTCTTCAGTTCCTGCTCCACCAAGTCATTCAAGTAAGAATTTTCATTGGTCCCGGAGGTAAAAAGCATCAGTTGCTTTTTCGCTTCTACATAGAGCGGACCAGTGGGGCTGAGATCAGGCAGCTTTTTCTCCTGCGCAAAGACCACGAAGCCTTTGTCCTCCGTGGCAATCATGTCCGAGACTTGGCCTGCATGGAGGCGTTGCAGGGCGCCAAATGCCTGCGAAGGCATGTCTGCCGGTGGCTGGCGGAGCGTGAAATTCGAATAACTCTTAACCTCGATCTTTTCGGCGGCGGCGACCGTGCCAAATTCCGCGGGGCTCTTGGCTGCGGCGATCTGAAGTTGCGCCTGAAGGGCGCGGCCGCGGGCGATGAACAGCCGGCGTTTTTCACTCTCCTTGAAATCGACGGCGACGCGATCATGCACCTCGGCAAACGACGGTTTGTACTCCGGCAACGTTTCGTTCCAGAGCAACACGGCGTAGCTTTCGTTTGCCATTACCGGATCGGAAAAGAAATGCTCCTTGTTCAAACGCTCGATCTGCTCGGCGGAGTTGCCCAGCCAGTTCTTATCGGCCGGCGGATAGCCCGGAGCGAACGGTGCGACAGGAGTCACCGTGAGATGGCGGCTGGCCAGAAACTCCGCGAGTTCCGGGGAGTTGGCGGTCAACTTGTGCTCGTAGATGGCAACGGTGAGATCGTTCGCGGCTTTCGAGGAATAGTGCGCTGACGACATATTTTGCATCATGGCTTCCACCCGCGCACGGACTTTTAGGAAATTATCGGCGATCGCTGGAGCCGCTGGAGTCGCGACATCTTTCTTGGCCGGCTCGGGCGGCACCGGAAAGGCATCGGGATGCGCGAGGTAGAATGCGCGCGCCTCGGCCTCAGTGGGTGGGGCGGATTTGAAATCGCTCCCCTTGAATTCAACATAGCTGAAACGCGGGCGCACCGGGACATCGTAGCGGAAGGAATTGTCCGTATAGAATTTCTTCAACGCTTCCTCGGACGTATTCATCGCCGGGCTGAAGTTGGTGTAGTCAAGTGTGGCGACCTGTGCGGTCCAAGTGGAATCGGCGCGGATCAACTGCTGTTTGATGTCGGCGGGCATCACGTAACCGGGACCACCGACGATCTTGCTCAACTGGTCAAGGCGGGTGTCGTCGCGCAACACGCGATTGACGTCCGCAATGTTGATCCGGCCACCGGTCTTGAGCGAATCGCCGAAGCTGGTGTAGCGTTTCTGGTCGAATTGGCCCTGTTCGTTCTGGAAAGCCCGGAGGGTCATCACGTATTTGGAAATCTGATCTGCCGTGGGCGAGGGGAGGTGAATCTGGTCGGCGAGGGCGAGCCCGGCGACGCGTTGCAACGCGTATTGCTGGGCTTGGTCACCTTGGAGGGCATTGTACCCGGCCTTGAGTTCGGCGCTGAGGCTCGCGTCGATCGCGAGTTGGCGCGCCTGCTCGCGGTTTTCCAGATTGATGCCGAAGAATTCACGGCTGAGTTCCTTGTCGCCCATCCGCCCCGTACTGGAGCCGGCAGAGCTGTAAACGATCACCATGGGCAAGGCGACGGCGATCAGGATAAGGGCAAAAACGAGGCGGAAGTGCTTCTGAAAGTAGCGTTGAATCCAGGAAATCATAGGGGAAAGCGGCCAACCGTAGAAACGCCCTGTCCGCTGTCAATCTGCTAGTCTGAAGGGTCGTGTCCTAATTTCGGGCCGCCTCGACGGGTCCAATGGAAAACGAGGGACGCGGCCCGTCGGGTCGCCCGTTTTGGGACGATCTACTTTTAAGTTACCCGCAAAAACGAACCACTATACCGATCAGTGGCGTATCTCGACAAAATGCCCGCTGCCGATTGTAAATATGACTTTCCGTCGGTCATTTTGCCTTGGCCATATAACAAATGCAATCGGAGCGGCCCACGAAGCACACGAATGACACGAAAAGAAGCGGTTTGGGACAAAACCAAGCCGGTTTTATCATGCTGCGTCGGCCAACGCGCTCACGCTCGTTTGGTCGAGGAGAAGGGCGGATTGTATCCGAGTGTGTTTAGGTCGAGCAAAGGAGTGGCACCTGGCAGTGGGATCTATTTTCGAAGGCGCATTCACTACGTTGCGGTTGGCCATGAAGAATGTACGGGCGGGCACGGCACAAATGTCGCCGTCATCGGACACCTGCCAGACGGTCTAAAAGGGCGATCCGCGCATCTTCTGTTTTCCAATAGCTCGTTACGACTTGGGTATAGATTGGAGTGGTGAAAGTGAGAAGAAAGTTGCCCATGAAATTCTTGAATCTTGGGGAAACTGCGCGCTCAAGGAAGGCGTTTTGCGCACGACTAAACGCCTCCATGTCGCGCCGCCCAGCGAGCTCTTGCAGGTTGGCGGTGAACTCGCTGCGGAGATTGGCGGTGCGGTGGCGGTTGTAGAGAAACGGCCCGACCAGATTCATCGACCAACGCAAAACCCCTCGCGGCCGCTGGAACGTAAGTAGATCGCCGAGCTGGATCTCATCGTTTGCTTCGGCGAATAGCGCGTTCTCGGTAGCCAATAGGTGCCGAATTCCGCTTTCACCGCCGGTCCCGTCTGTGAAAGCAATAAGCAGCCGTTTACGCATCTCTGGCGATACCGGCGTAGTATCGAGAACAAAGCGCGCGGTCGACAAGGCGACGTTTTGCATGACCCGGGCGATCATACTGCGCACGAGTGAACGCGAGTAGGGCTCCAGCTTGCGGCTTACCTGGACGAGAGGTAAAAGCGTAGAGATCGCATCGTCGCCGTGTCCGGCGATGGCCTGCATGCCGGCAATAGCGGCAGCGTGCTGGGAGTAGGAACGGAGCGGCCAAAATGTGATGATTTCGGTGTCAAGGTGCGCCGGCATGAGGTCCCCGATGCGGTCAAAATGGCTGAGCTCATCAATCCATGCTCGCACGGGAGCGAGTTCGGCCCAATCAGCCTCAACGGCCTCTCGATGACTCTTCAGCCATGCCGGCCATTCCACCGGTTTGTTTGCATCGACGAACTTTCCTTGGTCAAAAATGCGTGCCGGGTTCTTGAAGTCGTGCCCCAACGGATGCTGTCTACCATAGCGCATAAACACGTCGTAGCTGGCTTCCGATCCTGGGAATGCAGGTGAAACTTGCCCAAGGGTCACGAGATGAAGAACCACAGGGTCGTCTGTCGCCAAGTATGTCAGGGAGGCAGCAAGGACCAGATAGCCGGCTGAGATCCACCACCACGAGCGCAGTCGCCACAGGGCGGCACAGACTCCGGTGGTTGCAAGGCCTAGCAGGAGGACGATGATGCCGGGATCGCTCGCCACCCCATTAACTAGCGCTCCTTTCGTTGGCTCGATGAACCATTCTAGTGGTTGGTAAAAAGCAATCGCCACAACATCGACAACCAGCAGTGATGCGACCAACAGGACCGAATAGAGCAGACCGTGTGGAGGACGCGCCCAAAGCCAACGAATCCCAAAACAGATTGCGCCCAAGGTAAGGCCGATCAGGACAATCGCTGGCGCAAGGCTTGCTTCTGGCTGGTAAGCGCGGCCGTTGATCACGCCATCAATGAACCCTTGGGATTGGGGAAATTGCGCCAGCAGCAGAACGGCGGCGACAAAGGAGAGCCCCGGCCCCAAGCCTAGCAAGGCTACTGACCGCAGTAACCAAGGGGCCATTCTTGGGAGATAAGTGTGCTCCTTCATTTCGGGCGTAATGTCACCATCGGGATCAATCTACGGGATCGGGCCGCTACATGCTACTGGTAAATTGCCGACGCGCGTTTTTGGATTTCACACGACAATAGGGTAGCGTATGGCGGTCCGACCCCGTCTTCGAAGTTCTCCGTTCGCATAGTGCAGGCAAAGCTGAAAAGAGGGTCGGGCTTGGTTGTTTGCTCTGTCGTTTAACAGAGATTTAGGCGGTGCCGGGCCGCTAGATGCCACGATTGTATCCTCGACGGCGCTCCTCATGCGGCATGGCGTGCCATTTGCCAAGACCTCGAATCGGGCTAGCCAAAAAACATTCCTGTCAACGGTCACATCATGACCCTGTTTAGATTTCCCTTGTGAGAAGATCTCTCATTAAACAGCACCGCAAACAACTAAGCCCGACCTCGGTTTCCAGCCTTTACGCGGCCAATCTTCTGCATGGATCCGGCTAAGTTTCGACCGAGGCAAACTGGCTACGGGTTTTCAGCGATTACCTTACCATCGCGAACGTAGTAGAGTTTGGTGCCAGTCGCGCGGGCGCGGGCAGCGGCAGCCTTCGCTGCGCGTCGCATGGCGGCGTTAATTCCTTTTGTCCGTGTGTCTAGTTTACTGGTGGCAACTGATTTCATGGGTGTCGGGCGAGAAAGGTGGGCGGGTAGCTGGTGGCGTCGTAAAGCCACCAAGCATCACAGAGGGGACGATACACGCCCTCGAAGTTTCGCCAACTCCGAATAAAACGCCGGCGGACATCGGCAGCCGGTACATCGTGTCCGCCTTGACGGACGCGGGACGCGATGCGTTTGAGGGCGATTTCGGGTGTATCGAGCCGCAGATATACAATCTCGATTCGATAGCCGCAGGATTTCCATTGCCTGATTCGCTCGACATAGGTGCGTCCGCTGAGAGTGCTTTCAAAGGAAAAATCCACGCGTGCATTTGCCAAGCGGTCGAGTTCGGAAAGAAAAACGCGACCAGCGTTGAGGGTGGCCATCGCGGGTTTGAGCGGGGCAAGTCCGGCTGCGATCAGGTCGGCGTTGACGAAGTCGATGATTCCGCCCTCGCGGGGCAGAAACTCGCGGGCGAATGTGGTCTTTCCCGCCCCGTTGGGACCGGCAATAATGAGACAAACGGGATTTTTTGAGGCAACGGGCATCGGGAGAAAACGAAAAACGGAGTCAAACTTGGTGTTGTGTGGTTACGCTGTCGGATTCACTTGCTGGTCGGCAGATCCGGCGGGATTAACTGGTTTGGCCCTAGACACCAGATTTCACGGTGCGGCGGCGGACGTTTGCGGATGTTTGGCGGTGCGGGATTTCAGGAAGGCGACGAGGTCGTTCATTTCGTCGGGTTTCAAATTCTGGGCGAAGGCGGGCATGTTTACGCCGCCGTTCGCGATACGCAAAATCAGCTGGTCGCGGGCGAGGCGGTCACCGACCTCCGTGAGGTTCGGGCCACGGTATCCGCCATGATTTTCGATCAGGTGGCAGTTGAGACAACCTTTGGAGTGGAAAAGGCGGGCGCCGATGAACACCGGCCCACCAGTCGCGCGGACGACTTCCGGCGGCAATGGTTGCGCGTCGAAGTTCGGCGACCAGGGCGATTTTGCGCCCGCGTACCAGAGCGTGCCGATCATCAGGATCACCAGCACCACGATCGCGACGGCCCACGGCCGGCGGCTCGGGCTGCGTTCCCCGCGATTAAAAAACACTGGCAGGAAAAAGAGAATGGCGCCGGTCAGCACCGGTCCGAGAATGATGAAATAATCTTCGATCGAACGCGGCATCAGCGCGAGAATCGCGAAATACCAAAGCAGGTACCAATCCGGCCGCGGATTGGCTTTGATCAGGCTTGGGTCTGGCGGGTTGTCCAGGGCGGGCGGACCGATAAAATAGGCGAGCGCGATCAAACCGATCAACAGCGCGAGGCCAAAGACCACGTCGCGCCACGCGGCGTCGGGCCAGAACGGGACGCCCGTTTTTTTCATGCGGGCTTCGTATTCCGGCCGGTAGGTTTTCGGGTCGACGGGTTGCCCGGCGACGGGTTCTTCGGAGATTCCGTGGCGCAACACGAGCCACAGGTGCAACGCGACGAACGCGAAAATCAGCGCCGGCACGACAAAGACGTGGAAGACGAAAAACCGGCTCAACGTCGCGCCGCCGATCGTCGCGCCACCGAGGAGGAATCGCGCGATGCCGTCGCCGATCCACGGAATGCGCCCGGCCTGTTCCGCCGCGACGACGACTGACCACACGGCGTTTTGATCCCAACGGAGCAACTGTCCGGTGAAACCCATCACGAGCGTAAATGCCAGCAAGAGCACGCCGGTCATCCAATTCAGTTCGCGGGGATATTTGTAGGAGGCGCTGATGAAAACCTGCCCCATGTGCAGTCCCACCATCAGCACCATGGCCGACGCACCGTAGTAGTGCATCCCCCGCATGAACGCGCCGAATGCGGCTTCCTCCGTGATGAATTTTAAGGTCTGGTACGCCTGCGACGCGGAGGGAATGTAGGCGAACGCGAGTACGATTCCGCTGAAAACCTGCACGCCCAAAGCGAGCATCGTGGCACTGCCGAACACGTACCACCAACGGGCCTCGCGCGGCACGAGATGCGTGGCCATCGGCACCACGAGTTCCGCGATTCCAGTGCGGTCATCGATCCAGTTCCAAATAGCTTTGAGTATTCGCATGGTCGACGGTTAGGCGATGGGGAGTGGACGGGTTTGCAACTGGACTTCGCCATTTACCACGCGCACGGGATAACGCGTGAGCGGGCGCGGCGGCGGGCCGGCCGCGACCCGACCGTCGTTGTAGTAGACGCCGCCATGGCACGGGCACATGAAAAGATTCGCGTCCGCCATCCATCGCACGGGGCAGCCGAGATGGGAGCAGTTCACCGCAAATGCCACAAAGTCACCGTCGTCCAGGCGGCGCAACCACGCCGCCGTGCGCGCCGTTACTCCGGCCCAGGGCAACGGCGAAGGGTCGATCAGCGTCACGTTCACTGTTTCGCCAATCTTGAAATCGTTCAGCTTGCCCACGCTGCGCCACTGCTGCGGAGTTTTCTGGAACAACGGTGCAAAAATAAACCCGATGCCGGGAAGTGCCACCGCCGCCGCGCCCAGCGTGCCCAGACCGATGCATAGACGCGTGAGAAAACGGCGACGACTGAGCTCCTCGGGAGTGGCCGACTGCTGGCAGGAGCAGGGAGAATCAGTGGGAGTGGGTTTTTCTTTCATGGCGAATTTCCTTAATCCAACCGGCGAGCGCGTAACCGAAAACGCAGAAACCCATGAGCAGGGTCATCCACGAGGAGATCAATCCCCAGAAGAGGAGCGTTGTACCCATCGCAAGGAATGCGGGGTAACGAGTGCCGCGCGGCAATGGCTCGGCGGGCAGGCGCTCCCAAGTGTCGCGCGAATATGGAGGGATGGGATTCATCAGGTTTTTGCGGGGACGAGTTGGCGCGCACGCGCGAACCAACGCGCAATCTGGGCGAAAATTGCGGCGAGATAAATCAGGCACATGGGCACCCACATGAGCAAACCGCCAATCTGTTGGTCGCGTTCCGGCGAAATATTCCAGCCATCACGGATCGTCGGCAGTAAACCGAGCGCGTCAGCGGGTGGGACCGTGTAGATCGAGCAGACGGTGACCGGCGAAAACGTGATGATGATGCCGAGGATGCTGCAAGTGACACACGCGCTGAATAAATAAAGGACGGCCGCGGGCGGCGACAGGCGTTCGCTGTCGCGCGGCGCGAGAATCTGTCGCCAAAATAGACTGCCGAGGACGAGCAACGACACGGTTTGCAGGGCGTGAATCGGGCGAGACGCCACCGCCGCGTTGCACAATGCCGGTTCGTGCCAGAACCACATCGCGCCGACGCCGGCGAGCCACCCGACGAACGGAATGCTCAGAAAGCGCGGACCGCGCGCGAGCGAGAGTTGTTGCGGCAAACTCAGCATCAGCATTCCGGGTACCACCAACAACAACACGATGTGCTGGGTCATGTGCGCGCTAAACAGATAGCCGTTGGCGAGTGTGTCCAGTGGCGAGAGTAGTGTCAGGAGCAGTGTCGCCATCGCGGCCAGAAACCAGCCGAAGCGGCGCCGATCGCGAAACGCGACCGGATAAAGAACCAGTGCGAGGGCGACGAGGCCCAGTGTCACCGGATTCCACGTCCAGCCGGAGAGGATGAATTGTGCGGTGGTCATCGAAGGCGAGGTAAGAGATAGACGACGGAAAATACTAAAATCCAAACGAGGTCGACAAAGTGCCAGTAGAGTCCGATTGCCTTGAGTCCCGGAGCGCGGCCGTTTTTGAAATCCCCGGCGCACGCCAGGCCGAGTAACACGAGCAGTGCAATCAGACCGGCGCAAACGTGGAGCCCGTGGAAACCGGTGAGCGTGAAGAACGCGGTGGAAAATAAATTAGAGTTCACGCGGACGCCGCTTTCGAACAGCCCCCGATATTCGAGTCCCTGGCCCACGATGAAAATGCCGCCGAGCACAATCGTGAGCGCGAGCCACGTGATCATCGAGCGGTTCCGTCCGTGATGCTGGCTGACTTCCGCGCGCCAGATCGTGAAGCTGCTCGCGAAGAGGCAGACGCTGAACAGTCCGGTCTTGAGTAAATCCAAATCGCGTCCGCTCGGCCCGCTACCCGGTTTTGCCGTGTAATAAAGGTACGCGAGAATCAGCACGGCGAAAAAACCCGTCTCCGAAAAAATGAATGCGACGACACTTGCATAATTTTTTTCCGGCGAAGAGGTTTCCATTTTCCACTTCGTTCCGACCACCGGATCGGGACGATCAGGATTGGCAAAATCCCACAGCGGACGACGGCTGCGAATCGGGGGAAGGAAATTAAAGTTTTCCACTGGCGGCGGCGAGGAGGTGGCCCACTCCAGCGTCCACGCGTGCCAGGGATTGTCTCCGGCGACGCGGCCCTTGCGGCGGCTGATCCAGAGATTCCACACAAACACCAGCGACGCGGCGGCCATGAAAAATGCGCCGACGGTGGACACCATGTTCATCCAACCCCAGCCGGGCAAATCCGGGTAAGTATAAACGCGGCGCGGCATCCCAGCGAGCCCGAGAAAATGCTGGATGATGAACGTCAGATTGAAGCCGATCGTCATGAGCCAGAACGACCATTTCCCGAGTTTTTCCGACATCATGCGCCCGGTCATTTTCGGAAACCAGTAATGCACGGCGCCGAGAATCGCGAAGACGATCAGGCCGACGAACACGAAATGGAAATGCGCGACCAGATAATAGCTGTTCTTCGTTTGCCAATCCAGCGCGGCGACCGCGTGGCTGACGCCCGTTAGGCCGGCGAGCAGAAACTGCACGAGCGCGGCGATGCAGAAAAGCATCGGCGTATCCAATTTTATGCGGCCACCATATAGCGTCGCGCTCCAGTTGAGCACCTTCACCCCGGTGGGAATTGCAATCAGCAGACTGGACGCGACGAAGAACAACTCAACCGTGTGCCCAAGACCGAGCGTGAACATGTGATGCGCCCAGACGAGCAGACTCAGGAAAGCGATGGCGACCGTTGAGCCGGCGACAAATTCGTAACCAAAGATCGGCTTGCGCGAAAAAACCGGGATCACTTCCGACAGAATTCCGAACGCCGGCAGCGCGACGATGTAAACTTCAGGATGGCCGAACGCCCAGAAAATGTGCTGCCACATGATGGCCGAACCGCCGGCCGACGGCAGGAAAAAGCCAGCGCCAAGTTGGCGATCAATCAGCAGCATCGCCAAGCCCGCGTTGAGCACGGGCAGCGCGAGAATGAGAATGAAAGAATTGACGAACATCATCCATGAGAACAACGGCAACCGGCGCAGCGTCATGTTTGGCGCGCGTTGCGTGAGCACCGTCACGATCAGATTGATGCCTGTGGCGACGGAGCCGATGCCCAGCACCAGCAACGACAGCGCCCAGTAGTCCACTCCCGCTTGCGAGGAATATGGCAGTTCGCTCAACGGGGCGTAAGCGAACCAGCCCATGGACGGTGCGCCGCCACTGAAATAACTGAAATGCAGCAGCACGCCGCCGAACGGCACCAGCCAGAACGAAAAAGCGTTGAGCCGGGGAAACGCCATGTCGCGCGCTCCGATTTGGAGCGGCAGAACATAATTGGCCAAGCCAAACAGCATCGGCATCGCGACGAGGAAAATCATCGTCGTGCCATGCATCGTGAACAGCATGTTGTAGGTCTCCGGTCCGACTAGTGTGCCGTTGGGCACGGCGAGTTGGAGACGGATGAACAGCGCCTCGATTCCGCCGACGACGAAAAAGATCAGCGACGTTAGCATGTACAGAATGCCGATGCGCTTGTGGTCGACAGTCGTTACCCAGGAGAGCAGCCCGCGATCCGGCTCGGCCTCGGCGGCGATGGCGACTGAATGGGGATGGGCGGATACGTTTGGGCTCATCGCAAGGTTTCCAAGTAGGCGGTTAACGCACTGACGTCATGATCACCGAGGTGAAAGTCAGGCATCAGGCAACCGGGTTTGATACTTTGGGGATCCGCGAGCCACCGGCTGATATTTTCGGCGGTGTTGTCGACGACGCCGGCGCCGAGCTGTTGGCGGCTGGCAAAGTGCGTGAGGTTCGGACCCTCCGTTGCCGTTCCAATCCCGTCGACCGCGTGGCAGCTGACGCACGTTTTGTCGCGGAACAGCGCGAGACCGTGAATCGCGAGGGGAGTGACAGGCGTCGCGGCGGTTTTTTGCTGCGCCTTTTCCCACGCGGCGAAATCCGCGGGTGAATCGACGACGATCTGAAAATGCATCCACGCGTGCTGCGTTCCGCAAAACTCCGAACAGATGCCAAGGTAAGTCCCCGGTTTGTCGGCCTCCAACCAGATCGAGTTGGGATGTCCGGGCACGGCGGTGATTTTTCGCGCGAGCTCCGGCACCCAGAATTCATGCAACACATCCGACGATTCGAGGCGCAGCGAAAACGCTTTGCCGGCGGGAATATGGAATTCGTTCGCGACGGTGACCCCGGATTTCGGGTAACTCGCCTCCCACCACCAGCGGTGTCCAGTGACGATCAAGTCGGGTTCCGGTGCGGGCGGCGGGTCGGACAAGCTCATCGTGCGCGCGGTCAGCGCGAAGAGCGCGACGACAATCAGGCAGGGAATGGCGGTCCAAATTATTTCCACCTTGGTGTTGCCCGCGACCTGTTTCGGATCCGCTTCTCCCTCGCGCCAGCGGAAGCGCATGAGCGAATAGACGATGAGGCTGGCGACGATGACAAAGATGACGCCCAGAATGATGGTCGAGATGATGCCTAGGTCGAAAATCGAACGCGCATTCGGGGAATTCGGATCGAGCACGCGCAGGATGGAACCTTGGGCGAGAAAAAGTGGCGTGCTTGTGGTCGTTAGGAATGTCACAGCGATTGACGTCCGAAAAGATCACGCGGCCTAGAGACGACGAAATATTCCGAACGGGGAACCGTCCTCCCTTTTATGTCGGGATTCAATCCCGTTATCGTTTTTTGTCGGGGCGGAAACCCTGACAGCGCGAATCAGAAGCGGAACTTAACCTGATCGAAAGCCCGGAGCATTTTTACCGCAGAAAACTCAGAACACACAGAACGATGAAGGTGGAACGATCGATAGAAGTGGCCTCGTTCGTTTTCTTGTTTTACACCAAGGCCGCAAAGGTAGCGAAGGGATGAGTCAATTGTAGGTGGCGCGCTTGCCGCGCCACTCTGGATGGACGTGTTTCATTTTCAACGCGGAGCTCGCGGAGGGGAGAGATATTTTTCGATTCATGAGGTTGGTTGGTTTGAACCGGATCTCCGTTTGCCGCATTCCAGTAAACCCTTGCTCGCGCCTGACGCCCATCGCTATCGTTGATCCGACCACAAGCCGATGATTCTCGGAGGAAGAAACCGCCTTTGAGCGCGACTTCCAGACGGCGTCTGCCTTCATCAGCAGTGTCGATAGCTACGTTTCTTATGGGTTGCAGCGGTGCATTGAAAAGAAGTTTCGATATATTTTGCTGGTCCGCTGGAAAACGATCGAGGCGCACACCGAGGGTTTTAGAAAGTCGGCGCAGTATTCGGAATGGAAAAAATTGCTGCACCACTACTACGATCCGTTTCCTACGGTGGAGCACTACTCGATGGTGCATGAAAAAGTGCGATCCCGAAGATATGATTTAAGCGCGGGGACGACGGCGCGACCCAGGCCAACGAATCCAGCCACCGATGCCCGCGCTCACTATCCGATTTGTTTACCCGCGACTAAAAAGATTTAATGAACTCACCGGAAGAAAAAGAATGCGGCAGCACGGTTGTTATTCATCATCGGGTGCGTCTTGGCGAACATGCGGACTACTCCTCGTTGGCTCAATGAGATCGCTCCGCTCTGCAAGGCCGCGCCCGGCTGGTTGGACTGGCCGATCGTCCGTCCCATCGTTGGGCTGACCGAAGGTTACAGCGTCATCATCCGCTTCGATACCCACGAGCATCTCCGCCAATGGATGGCATCGAGTGAACGTCGGCATCTCATTGAGCAGGTGCGACCATTTCTGGCCCACGATGTGTACACCATTTACAGCGGCTTGGATTTCCTCTTCGCGCCCGCGGGTGCAGGCGCGAAGGTTCCGGTGCGTTGGAAACAGTTTCTCGTGACCTGGAGTGCAATCTATCCGCTGGCGCTGGGCGTCCCGCTCGTGGTGCTGCCGGTTTTGCATGCGTTGCACGGACCGGACAATCGCCCGTTCACCACGCTTTTTGTGAATGCCAGCATTGTGTTCCTGATGGTTTATGCGGTCATGCCCCACTACACGAAATTGGTGAGGAAATGGCTCTATCGATAGATGGGAAGAAGGACCGAATGGCATCTTTTGGGTCTCGTCCGGCTTGCTTGGCGGTTGCTGCTTTCTTTTTCTCGGTATGCACTAACGGAACGTTGAACCCTCTAAGATGGGCTCTGTTGCTGATAGAATTATGAAATACGTTTTTTATTTCTTATGAGTGTCGCGTTCCTGAATGGGGCGGACATAGAGAAAATCATGCGCGAAAACGCTGAGAAGGCCGCCCCAGCCGGTACGCCGGACGAATACAACTTGATTTGGTCTCAACGCTATCTGAGCGCAACTGAAGAAGCGCAAAAGGAGGCTGCGTTGCCTTATACGTCGATCAAAATGGAGCGGACGGAATGCTATGGTACCTGTCCCGCCTATTCGGTGACTTTTCACCGTGACGGTTCGGCTGAATACGAGGCCAAGGCCCATCTTCCCAAGCTCGGATCATTTACTGGGCATATTCGAATCACCACCTTTGCCCGACTCTGCTACTCGCTCCAACGATTGGGGGTTTTTAACTTGAAGCCGGACTATAGCGCGAATTGGACCGACGATAGTAGGTGCACGATATCCGTGGAGGGACGTGAAAAGAAAGTTGTTTCGGAGTATGGAGGTATTGGGCCGATCGAGCTTTGGTCTGCGCAGATGATCATCGATCAGGTGAAGGACGAGATCGAATGGACGGCGCTATCAAATAAAAAATCTGGTCGGTAGAAAATTATAGGCAACTTTGATACCAATTACACATTGCCTGGACAAGTCAGCATGAGGTTGCCGTGACTTTGGCTCGCTGGCTCCATTTCTAAATGAGCGATAAACCGCATTCGGCCGATTATTTTGGAGACGCGCGTGATTTCTGGTGGAATCGCGATTTTCTTGAATTGATGGCGCGCAGATGGGAGCTCTCGCGAGTGAAGTCGGTTCTGGATGTGGGCTGTGGCGTCGGACATTGGGGACGCTGCCTTGCATCGCTCCTTCCGAGCGAGTGCGCCTTGACTGGAATCGATCGTGAGCCGCAATGGGTGGAAGAAGCGGCGAAGAGAAGTGCGGTGCTCGGAAACCGTCCGGTTTCCTTTGTTCAGGGTGATGTCGAGCGGCTGCCATTTGCGGACGAGTCATTTGATATGGCTACCTGCCAAACGGTGTTGATTCATCTGAAGGATCCGCGCGTGGCGCTGGCGGAGATGATCCGGGTGCTGCGTCCCGGCGGCTTGCTCGTGCTCGCCGAGCCGAACAATACTTTGGTGAACTTCAGCAACGTTACGGTAAAAAAACCGGTTCGGGAGATGCTGGATTTGATCGAATTTCAAATGATCTGCGAACGGGGAAAAATGAATTTAGGGGAAGGTTTTGATTCTGCCGGGTCGTTGGTCGCCGGATGGCTGGCCGAATTGCAGGTCGAGCGCGTCGAATCATATCTATCCGACAAAACGAGTATGTTGTTTCCTCCGTACGCGTCAGCGCACGAGAAGGCGTTCATCGGCGAATCGAGGAACATGAGCAGCCGGAACTTTTGGCTTTGGGATAAGCAAGACACCTTGCGCTTTTTTCTGGCCGGAGGCGGGGACACGGCGGCATTTGAACGGTGTTGGACGAATGCGTTGGCGAGCGAAAAGGAGTGGCTCGAGGAAATTGACCGGCAAAACCTGAGCATGACTTACGGGCCAATTATTTATCTGGTTTCAGGCCGAAAGAAAGGAACGCGAACCTAACGCTCATGAGCAAATTGCGTTTTCGATCGGTCATCAAAATCAACGGCATTAACCCGTACGTGTTGGTCAGCCCGCGGCGTGCGACAAAACTTCGAAAGGAATGGCGGAAGCCGATGCCGGTTCGTATCCGGGTCAATGGTAAGCCGGAAACGCCGTGGCGTATCAATCTGATGCCGGTGGGCGACGGGAGTTTTTATCTCTACTTGCATGGCGATGTGCGCAAGGCCTCAAAAACCAAAGTGGGCGATGTCGTCGCGGTGGAAATCGAATTTGACCCCGACTATAAGGGTGGTCCTGCCGACCATCCGATGCCCGTGTGGTTCGGCGACGCGCTGGAGCTTTATCCCGCGGCCAAGCGAACATTTGAAAAACTCATCCCGAGTCAGCAGAAGGAAATCCTGCGTTCGCTTGCCCGCCTGAAATCTGCTGAGGCTCAGAATCGAAACAGGCAACGGGCGATGCATGTTTTGTCGGGTGGCGAGGGGCGATTCCTGGGGAAGGCGTGGAATGAAAAACTTTAAGAACGAGGCCGCGCCGATGATGGCGTGGCACGAAGCCGGACGGTATCGCCTCGCGGAATCGTGGAAATCAAAGTGAATCGGGAATTTTTCG
>JBEPTW010000079.1:0-16635 GCA_041691855.1 Verrucomicrobiota bacterium
CCAACTCTACCCGATTCCTCGACCGCTGTCGTCACGTCCAAGTTGTACGCTTACGGTTGATTGGCCTTCGTCAAGGCTATGGCCGGACAGCATGCTGATCTCAGCCGGCAACAGCCGCGCGCTCGGGCGCTTCTGGCACGAGGTCAAATAGCTCTGGCAACTTAGCGAATACTATCTTTGAAGAATCTTGAGCACATGATATTGCACGCATGGACTCTTGTTACCGCCATGGTCACTTTCATCGCCTACCACTGTGCCGTCTTTCGATGAAGAATGAGCCCAATCGGGTAGCCGGAGGTAGTTAGCCTCCGGCTACCACACCACCGTGCGTACGGGTCCGTACACGGCGGTTCCGATCGTATTACCGTTTCGCTTTAAGGTTTCGCCGATGCTTCCGCACTCGGCGTCGTCTGCTCGTAAGCGTCCTTCCCGGTGCCTCCTTGACTTGCTGAACGAAGGTGGTCGTCGCGAACGCGAGTGCGACGCCGTCTGGGCGGGTTCGACGCTTCAATGCGATGGGCATGACTGAAGAACGGACAAATTATTTCTCGTTCGATTCTTTGGGGAATGTTTTTGGGACGAGATCAAACTTGGCGCGTTCTGTGTCTGCCACGCGCGAGAGGTCTCCGGGGTTTTGGACCACGTGCGGGGTGAGGAAAATCAGGAGTTCCGTCTTCGTCGTGCCGGCGACCTTGTGCTTGAAGAGATTTCCGAGGAGAGGGATGTCGCCTAGGAGTGGAACTTTGTCTTCCGAATCGGTCTTGGTGTTCGAGATGAGTCCGCCGATGACCACGGTTGCATCACTCGGGGTCACGACTACGGTATCGGCGGAGCGTTTGTCGATCACGGGCGAATTAACTCCGGTCGAGATCGGGACGGTGGTGGCGCTGATCGACGAGATTTGCGGCGATACGATCATCTCAACCATTCCATTTTCGGTGATGAACGGAGTCACTTTGAGAATGATGCCGATGTCCTGGTACGTTACCGTGTTGGTAATTGCGTTGGTGATGGAGCTGACTTGCGAATTGGTAATAATGGGAATCGACTGGCCAACCATGATGGTCGCCTGCTGGTTGTTGCGGGTGAGAATGGAAGGGCGTGAAAGAATCTCGGTTTTGTTCGTGGTCGCGAGCGCGCGAATCGTGGCGTTCACGTCTTTGCCAAGAATGCTGTAGAAGCCGCCGTACGTGGAGGGATCGGACACGCTAGGCACGGGCACGCCGAAATTAGTGGTGGTGGTCGCCGCGACGGAATTAGTGCTGCCCGCGAGGCCGCCGGTCAGTGTAAACTGGGTGCCGAGGTTGAGGTCTTTGTCGTGCTCGACTTGGAGGAAAACGACGTTGATCAGGACCTGTGGCTTTGGCTTGTCGAGATCGGTGATGATGGTGCGGATGTTGGCGTTTGTTTCGTCGTCGGTAACCACGATCAGGCGACGGGTCTCGAGGTCGCTGGTGATCATCGCGTCGCCGACTTGGGTGGAATTGAGATACTGGCGGGTGCTGCTGCCGGAAGATCCGCCGCCGCTGCTGCCAACGCCACCACCGGCGACTTGGCCGGCACCGGTTGAGCGGGTCTGTTGGGTCTGGGGGCGGGCTTGAGCGAACGCAGAGTTGGTTGCACCGAGTGTCAGCAAGAGGGCGAGCGCGAGGGGGAAGGGAGAAAAAGGAGAAATGATTTTCATGGAAGGAAGAGCGGTTGCGGTGTCGGCCTTAGCGCGACGTGCCCGATGAGCCGCCAAGGGAAAGCGTCGCGTTGGTCGTGGAATTTGCCTGGCTATTCGCCGTGGCCCGGCTGGCGAGCGCGTCGGCCTCCGTGGAGGTGGAACTGCGGGCGTTGGTGCTTTGGAAGAGATTCTTCAGGACGGCTTCCACCTGTTGCACGTCGGCGTTCTCCATCGTGTAGACAAATACCTTTTGTTTTCGCGCGGGACTGGAATCGAGTTTCTCAATCATCGCGGCGATTTCCGGCATCTGTTCGCGCGCGGCGGTGACCACGACTGAGAACGTTCGCGGATCGGCGATCGCGACGACCGGAGTCGTGCGTGCGGTGCTGGTGGAGGACGCATTTCCGCCGAAGCCGCCGCCACCCCGGTTGCCACCACCACCGCCACCAATACCACCACCGCCACCGCCACCGCGGTTGCGCAGGAGAGCGGCAAAGCCACCTCCGAATGGATTGTTGGCCGTCGTGCCCGACGCGGTGGTGGTCTGGAAAAGACTGGTGAGCAATTGCGCCATTTCTCCTGGGTCCGCGTTCTTTAAACGGAAGACGCGGAGCGAGGTCACCGTATCGCTCGAGGTGTCGAGGGCCGCCACAATCTCGACGATGTGTCGCACGTTCATCTGCGTGTCGGTGACGATGAGTGAATTGCTGTCCTTGTTGGCGGTGAGTGTGGCGGAGGAGGGCAATAGCGATGCGAGGTCTTGGGATGCTTGAGTCGCGTCGATGTGCCGTAGCGGAATGATTTGCATCACCATTTCGGCGGTGGCCGGAATATCCTCTGGGTCATTGCCGGTGTGGATCGGGATGTTGCGCTTCTTCGCGTCATCCTTGGAGGTCACGATCAGGTTGCGACCCTGAACGCTGACGGCATAGCCGTTTTTATCCATCGCGAGGTTGAGCAGTTGCAATGCTTCAGCGCGCGAGACGGGTTGGTCGCTCCACATGTCGACCGTGCCACGCAACGGTGTCTGGAGGACGACGACATAACCTGCGGCCCGGCTCATGTAATTGAGCACCGTCTCCAGCGGCGCGCCGCGGAAATTGAAACGCAGCTGAGGCTCGGCGGGCGCGGGCGACTCGGCTGGCGGTGGCGTCTGGCCGGCGGAGAGGGAGAGCACTTGCTCGGCGGCGGAAAGGCGCGGCGCGAGGATGGCGCAGGTCAGCAGCAGAGTTGGGATGAGCGGGTTCGTTTTCATTGTTGCAATTGTTTCTGGCGTTGCTCCATGAGGCGTTTGAGCGTGGCGGAAGCGTCGGCGGGAATGGCTGCGACGGCCGGACTGGCTGGAGAAATTGTTTCGGTTGGAGAAATATTTTCGCTGGCGTCCACCGACCAGTCACCGCCGACGGGCCGGTGTAGGAGTTGGCCGATGCGAAGAGTGATCGGGCCGGCGCTGCGGGTGAGTTCCACGCGGTCCGGGCCGATGTGTTTCACGGTGAAACCCGCAATCACACCGCCCTCGTGCAGAGTCTGCCGATACGTGGCATCCGGACTGTCGAAAAATGCGAAGAGGCCCTGAGTGGAATCCAGCGCGCCCACGAGCTGGATCTCGTCACCGCGCGGCTGCGCGGCCGGCCCCGCGACCGTGCGGCCGACGCGGTTGGGATTGAAGATATTCCGCTCGGTGAGCAGACGGAAGGAATCAAAGGTTACCGTGGTCGCGGTCGCCTTTATCGGCGTTGCCGGCGCCGGGTTTGCGATGGGAATGTTCGCGCCCGAAACCACGCTGAGAGCCAGCGTCGTTCCGATGATGGCCGTGGCAACCGCCGCGCGAAGACGAAAAATTAAACTGGTTACAGGTTTCATTGTTTGCCCTCCATCGGCGTCAAGCGAAGTCCGGTCACCACCAGCCCGAGTGAAAGTTTTGCGCCGCTTTCGTCGCGTGACGTCAACTCCACCGAATCGAGGCGCAGGGCCATGGGCAATTTCTCCACCTCGAAAAGAAAACGTGCGAGAGTGGCGTAGTTACCGGTGCCGTCGACCCGGCACTCGAGCAGGGAGTAGTGATCAGTGGTGCCACGTTTCCATTGTGGCTTAATCGAGCCGAGTTCGATCCCGCTGGTGCGACCGCAGTGGTCGAGTGCGGTGATCAGGTCGTTTTCGGATTGCGACGGGTCTTTCGGCAGCGTGCGCGAGGTCATGTCTGACCAGACACGTTTGAGTTGGTCGGCGCGTTCGAGCAAGCCGTTGCCGGCGGCGACGTTCGTCTCGAGCCGCGTGACTTCCAGTGCTCGTTCGTGCCACAAGTTGGTGAGCGGCGTAAAGGCGATGCGGTCGAGGACCAGCAGGAGAAGTCCCGCCCCCGCGATAATGAACAGCAGGCGTTGGCGATGTTGCGCTGGAATTGTCATGAGCCGGAGATTTCGTCCCAACGAAAACTAATGGTGAACTGTTCCGGCGTCTTGCCGTGGATCTGCTCGACCTTGAGGCTGCGAACGGAAGTGACTTTGCGGAGCTGGTCGAGAGTGCGGAGGAGACTCGGGTTGTCGCGAGCTGTGCCGCTGATCGTGACTACGGCGGACCCGCGAATTTCGACCGACTTCGCGGTGACGCTGCCGTTGTCGGGGAAGCACTCGGTCACCGCGCGCAAAAGACGGAGGGAATGAAACGAGGTGTCGAACCACGGCCGGTACTCGTGGATGAGCGATTGATCGGCTTGCAGCGCGGTGACTGGTGTAGCCATTGCGGACCAGCGGGACCGTAGCGACCACAGTCGGATTTGCTGCCAGCCGAACATGCCCAGCGCCAGCACGGCGAGGGCCGCAACGGCCACGACGGAATTCGCGAGCCGGCGGGAATTGTAGCGGGCGAGATAGGCCGACCAACGGGAAGGGCGGGGCGGGAGAAATTCCAGTCCGGCGATTCCGTGCAGGCGATTGCGCGCGATGTTTTCCGCCACCTGCGCTGCGACGGACGGCGCCCTGGCGTCCGGTTGAATCAAAATGAGGCCGGCGATTTGGGCCCACGTTCTAACCGCGTCGGCGAACGCACCGTCATCTGCGACCAGGATGTCGTGCAGTTCACTGCGCAGTTCGGCTGGGATTTGTTCGACGGTGATGCGGAGTTCGCGCACGAGCGTGCCCGCTTCCGCGCTTTCGCTCGTGCGGAAAGCCACCAGCCCGCCGCCCGCGGCCAACGCCATCGTTGTCACCGAGCCCGCGGTCGCGATGGTAATCCGGCCTTTGCCGGCCGGCGGAATCGTTCCGGGCAATGCGGCGAGGCCGAGCGTGAAGCTGACCGCTTGCAGATCGGCCGCGGCGAGCACGGCGCTGAGTTGGTTCAATTGCGCGCGGCGTACGGCGAATAGTGTTATCCAATCACCGTCGCCGGAGCTGCTGACCGACCGAGCGATTTGCAATTCGTCGGGATCGTATGGAAAACCTTTCTCCGCCTCGATTTGAAGGAAGCCGTCCAAGTCCGTTCCCGTGAGCCCCGCCGGCACGCGGATGGCGTGGCTCATGATCCAGCGTGCTGGCAATGCGACGACGCAGGCGCGTTCGCGAATGTCGGCGGCGTTCAGCCGTGCGCGAAGCTCATGACCGACCGCCGCTGGTTCCGGGTGGGTGAGGGGGAGCGTCAGTCCGGCGGCGAGGGATTTTTCCGCGACGAACTGGTCCTTGTTACGACTCACGCAGACGGCGTGGAAATGGTCGTCATCGAACGTCAGGCCGAGCACGGCGTGGCGTTGTTTGATTTTGGCGGGCCGATTTATTTTCACGTTTC
The DNA here is from genome assembly GCA_041691855.1 of Verrucomicrobiota bacterium. GTDB lineage: Bacteria > Verrucomicrobiota > Verrucomicrobiia > Opitutales > Opitutaceae > Lacunisphaera. The sequence goes on from JBEPTW010000079.1 coordinate 5,447, forward strand.
TTTCGGTGTTTTGAGCGATTGACGGACCGTCGCGCCGAGCGCCCAGCCGTAGGCGTTTAAATTTTCGTGGTAGATAATCCGCGGGGTTTCGGTGCTGGTGTCGAAGACGACTTTTTCGCGGTCGTAGCCGCGACCGAACGGGCCGACGGCCGCGATGTCTGCGGAGAATTGGTAAGACTGGTCGGTGATGAACGGCCCGGCGCGGAGGAGATCGGCGCGAGTGAGAACTTGGGCGACCCACGCTAGCGAGGTGAGAGATGTGAGATGGGCGAGGCGATAGGCGACGATCGCCCCGGCGTTCTTGGTTCCAATGCCCGGAATGCAAGTGAGCACGGCCGCGCTGGCGGTGTTGACGTTGACCAAGCCGTTGGCGCTGGCTCCGGGCGAAGCGGTAATGTCCGCGTGGATTTTCTGAAATTCATCCGCGCTAAATCCTCCCGCCAACATGAACTCTGCGACGCTGGCGAAATTCCGGGTGCCAATCTGGGCCATGATAGCGGCGGCCCGCGCGGCATTCAGTCGGCGTTGCAATAAAGCGCTCAATCCATTCCTGAGCGGAGGTGATGTGATATTGATGCGCTGCGAACCGTCGGGACGCGTGTTGGGTTGTTTACTATAGACAGTGACGTATTCCCACAAGCCGGGTTGCAGCACGGCGTCCTGATTGTCGGAGGGCGGAGCCTGCGCGCCGTCGTCTTCGTTAGGGTCGAGGGCACCGTTGCGATTGGCGTCCTCACCGAGCAGAAGATCCAGTGTGGCGCCGTTGACCAGGCGAAGTTCGTCCACTGATTCGAAGGGCGCGCCCTTGTTCAGTCGCGGCGGATTCAGAGCCGCGTAGGTGCCGCTCGCTGCGCCCGAGCTGCCGGACGGACTTCGCCAATCGATGATCGCCTGCGCCAAGTCCGGGGTCATTCCCGGCAACGCTTGCAGCATCGCGCTGTTGGCGGTGTTGAGGTTGAGCTTCGACGATTCGTCGACCAAGGCGAAGACCGGATCGGTCGTCGCGATCTGGTTGGGATCGCGGCCGATGAACCAAAATGAGGCGGCGCCGACGGGGAGCGCGGCGGCCTGATAATCAGCGGTCGAATCGGGAATCACTCCACCGACCGCGAAATTTTTTAAAACGTAGGCCGCATAACGCATTCCTCCCGCGGCCGCCTCGCGCGCAGCGATGTCGTTGGCGCGGTTGTCGGAGGCGCGGAGTTCCGCGCTCATGGAGCCGGCGAAATAGAGCGTGAGCGCGACGAGTCCCATGCAGATCACCATGACGATGATCAGCACTGAGCCGCGTTTTTCGGCGAGAAGCGGGGCGGCGGGAATGTTCATGTGCCGGTTCCTCCCGCGGCTTGGGTCACGCTGGTTTTCGTAGCGACCGGCACTGCGACGACCAATTCCACTGGCGCGGGCAGCGGCTGACTGGCGTCCAGCGGCGCGAGCACCAGTTGAAGTTTGATGGCGGTCGGCAACGTTGAACTCGTGGCGGAGTCCCAGGCGTCGGTCCATTCGGTGCCGTCAAAATATTGCAGCGAAGCCGTCGTGATTCCGTGCAACAGCACTTGTTGGTCAGTGGGAGATTCCTGCACAGGCAGGACGTTGCGTGCGACGACCCGAACGAGGCTCTTGTTGTTACTGCCATCGGCTTCGGGTGCTAAGTAATAGGATACGATCTGCGCTTCCGAAAACGGATTCCAACCATCGATGGTCGCCGTGGTGGTGTAGAGATCAGGACTCAGCCGATCGCCCGGCGCATCCGAGATGACGCTGTCGGTTGGCATCGTCTGGAATTGGCCCGAAATCACACCGCCCGGCGACATCAGCCCGGCCAGGTCGCTCCGCACAATTCCGAGCGTGCGCTGCAAGACGAGATCGCGATCGATATGATCGTGGGTCGTATTGTGCAGCCGCAGCGCGCCGAAAAAAGTGGCGTTGATCACCAGCAATACGATGGCGCTGATGGCGGTCGCCACGAGCAGTTCGAGGAGCGTAAACGCCCGTTGGTCGGCAGATCCGAATGAGGAGCGCGGCATCATGATGAGGTCGCGTTTGGTCCCGTGGTCGCGGGATCGAAGAGCGTGCTGGCGGCGACGTCGTAATCGTGGCCCTGCACGGTAAAGGTGACGCGCACGCTGAGCTGCGTCATTGTATCCGCCGTCCACGGCTCCGCCGTCATGGTCCAGGCATAGGTCGTGTCGCCGTCGGTCTGACTGCCGCTCGTGGAATTCTGCGTGAGTTGATTCGTCGCGATCATCTCATCCATCACGCGCTCGGCGACGCGCAGGGCCGCGGCTTTGCGCTGGCTCACTATTCCGGCGCGGCTGGCGATGCTCATGCCCTGCATCGCGACGGGAATGATGATCGCCATCAGGAGGAGCGAGGCCAACACCTCGACTAAAGTAAATCCGCGCCGGCCCGAGTCGGCGGCGTCAGCCCGTCGTGAGTGGCAGGATTTCATAGGTGAGATGGTCCGCGGTGGGCACGAGTTCCAGCGCGTTGTCGGTACCTTCGTGGAGAATTATTTTAGGCGCGCTGCCTTGATCGTAGAATCCGCTGGGCAGAAATCTGATGTGGGCGAGTCCATCCGTGAGGCCCAGAGTTTCGTCGCCGAGCTCGGACACTTGCGGTTCGGACGGAGCCGGGGTTTCCAAGGTCAGGGCGGCGTCGAGCGTGTAACTCGACGCAAGGTCATCCTGCGCGACAAAACCGGGTTGGGTTTCCACGCCGTACGTTGCGGCGCGGGGATTGAACCAGAGCACCACGGGGACGCCTTCCGCGACGGCGCGACTCTGGCCGTAATGGACCAGCGTGAGCATGCGGCGCGCTTCTGCGGATAACACACGTCCGCGAAGAAAGGAGTTCATATTCGGCGCGACGAACGCAGCGCCGATGGCGAGGATAGCCATCACGAACAGTAATTCGATCAAGGTGAAGGCGGCGCGGCTTCGGCGGACGCGTTTATCTGGCGGTGATGGTCGCATTGACGATGTCGTCTGCCGTGCCGAGCTGGCCATCAGGCCCGGCGGAACGCAGGTCGTAGCCGCTCGGATTGGTGCGGCCCGGGTATTCAAAAACGTACGGATGATTCCACGGGTCGGCGGGGATGTCGCTCTTCAGATAGGGTCCTCTCCAACCCGTGACGTCGGCGGGTTGTACCACGAGTTGATTGAGCCCATCCGATCCGCGGGGATAACCGCCCGTGTCCACTTCGAACGCGTCGAGGGCGGTCCCAAACGTGGCGATTTGGGTCTGCGCGGCGGTGACGCGCGCCTGCTCGGTGCGGCCCGTGAATTTCGGCAGCACGAGCGCGGCGAGAATGCCGAGGATGACCAACACGGTCAGCAGTTCGACGAGCGTGAAGCCGCGTGCGGACGAAAGACGGGTAAGGGAGCGGTTGTTTTTCATGGGGGAAAACTCAGTTGATGTGGTCCTGCAAAGAGAAGATCGGGTAAACCATGCCGATGAAGATCGTGCCGATGAACGCGGCGATAAGAAACAGCATCATGGGTTCGATCAGGGCGACGGCCGTTTTCAACTGACGCTCAAGATCGCCCTCGGTCACATTCGCAATGCGCAACAATTCCTGATCGAGTCGACCGCTCTCCTCGGCGACGGAGATCATTTCAACCACCGCGCCCGGAAACAGTGCGCGGTTTTTTGCGAGGCTCGTGCCGAGCGGCTTGCCCTCGCGCACGCGCTCGATCGACTCGGTGACAGCGTCGACGAGGATCTGGTTGCCGATCGAACGCCGCGCCACATTCAGCGCGTTGATCAACGGCACGCCGGCGCCGAGCAAGGTGCCGAGCATCCGGGTGAAACGCGCCATCGCAAATTCAGCGAGCAGAGCGCCGACGACGGGCAGACGCAACACCCAGCCTTCCCACGCGCGGCGGCCGGTGGTTGACTGAAACCATTTCCGCAACGCGAGTCCCACGACGATCAGGACGGCGGCGACAAATGGACCGTAGTTGCGCACGACTTCGCTGGTCTGCACAATCATCTGCGTCAGCAAAGGCAGCGCGGCATTGAAGCCGCGAAAAATCAGCTGGAAGCGTGGAATGAAAAAAACGAGCAGGAAGATGAGCACTGCCAACGCGAGCACGAGCAGGACGACCGGATAGAGCATCGCCGAAAGGACTTTCGATTGGATGTCCTTTTCCCGCGACTGGAAATCCGCGATCTGGGCGAGCACTACATCGAGAAATCCGCCCGCTTCTCCCGCTTCGACCATCGCGACATAGACCTTGGGGAAAGTCTCGGGTGAACGAGCCATGGCGGCCGACAGCGATACGCCGTCGATCACGAGATCGTGGATCTCCTTCCATTTTTCCTTGGCCGCCGGCAGCGTTGCCTCGCGGTGAAGGATCACGAGCGCGCGACTGAACGGGACACCCGACGCGAGCAGGCTGGAAAGCAAGCGGGTGAAATTTTCCAACGTGCGCGCGTTGATTTTTCCTTTGCGCGCGAAGGAAATTTTCCAGAACGGAACGTCGTCGCCCGTTGCGGCTGCGCCGGTAGCCGTCGCTTTTTTTCCGGCTGAGGCTGCAGCGGACTCGGTCAGGCGAATCGGCCGGAGACCGCGCGTTTCCACCTGCCGAATGGCTTCGGCCCGGCTGCTCGCATCGAGGAGTCCATCCGTGAGGACTCCGTTCGACTGCATGGCGCGGTAGGAGAATTGGGGCACGGTGCGAAAGGGCGGAGACGGTGGCGGTTCAGGCCGGCTTCTCGATGGCGACTTCGGTCTCGTGGATGGTGGTCACGCTCAGGATTTCCTCGAGCGTGGTCACGCCAGCGCGAACGAGTCGGCCGCCGTCGTCAGCGAGCGTGCGCATTCCCGCTCGGCAGGCAGCGGCGCGGATCAAGTCGGTCGAGGCGTTGCGCAGGATTAATTGCCGGATCTCAGAATTGACATCCATCCACTCAAAAATCGCGCGACGGCCGTGGTACCCGGTGTTGCGACATTCGCGACAACCGATGGCATGATAAAGAGTGACGTCGGTTGGCAGGGAGAGTCGGGCGCGGTACGCACGCGCGGTCACGGAGTCGTCGACCGCCTTACAATGCGAACAGAGGAGACGCACGAGCCGTTGGGCCAGCACGGCCTCAAGTGACGACGCGACGAGGTAGGGCTCGACACCCATGTCGGCGAGGCGCGTGACGGCACCGGCGGCGTCGTTGGTGTGCAGTGTGGAAAAAACAAGGTGACCGGTCAGCGACGCCTGCACGGCGATTTGCGCGGTCTCGGTGTCGCGGATTTCACCAATGAGAATGACGTCGGGATCGTGACGCAGGATGGAGCGCAGCCCACGCGCGAAAGTGAGGCCCGATTTTTCCGAAACCTGGATCTGGTTGACGCCCTTGAGCTGATACTCGATCGGATCCTCAATCGTGATAATCTTGCGCTCCTTATCGTTGATCTCGTGCAGCGCGGTGTAGAGGGTGGACGTTTTGCCGCTACCGGTTGGACCGGTGACAAGAATGATGCCGTGAGGCAATTGCAGCACGCGTTTCAAGCAAGCGAGTTCGCGGTCGGCCATGCCGAGTTCGGCGGCGCCGAGCAGTGATTTGTCCTGGCGCAGAAGGCGCAGCACGACGGCTTCCCCGTGAAGCATCGGGATGATTGAGACGCGAATGTCGACCTCGGCGGTGTCAATGCGGACCTTGATGCGTCCGTCCTGCGGGAGCCGTTTCTCCGCGATATTCAGATGACTGAGAATCTTGATGCGGGCGCCAATCGCGGGTTGAAAACGTTTTACCTGCGCTGGTACGGGAACTTCCTGCAAAACGCCGTCGATGCGGTAACGGATGCGGAACTCGTCCTCGAACGGTTCAAAATGGACGTCCGACGCGCGGAGGTCGATCGCGTCCTTGAGGACTTGGTTGACGAAGCGGATGATCGAGGCGTCCTCGGCGGCTTCATTGAGATTGGTGTCATTGTCACCGCCCTCGTCGACGACTTGCAGGGCGGTTTCTTCGTCGAGCGTATCAATGGTATCAGCACCGATGCCGAGGCGTTTCTTGAGTTCGCGCCGGATGATCGCGGTCGGCGCGAGCACTGGACGCAGACGCAGGCCGGTCAGGGTGCGCAAGCCGTCGAGGGCGCTCGTGGCGAAAAGCCGGCTCGTCGCGACTTCGATCTCGTCGCCATTGCGGCGGAGGGGAAGAAGTTCGTCGCGGAGCAGCAGGCGGGCGGGAAAAAGTGCCAGCACTTCCTTGTCGGGTTCCACCTCGTCGAGCGGCGCGAAGCCGACCCCGTATTCTTGCGCGAGCCAGCGAAGCACGCTGATTTCTGAGGGAATTTCGCCGACAGGCGATTGGGCGAGAAAAAGCGCGGCGTCGGTCGCCGTGAGCTGGCGCGCCGCGATCATCGCGGCGAGCGGTTCAGGCAACGCATCGCTCGCCCCCGTTGGCGGGGTCAACGTGAGCGGGTCGGGATTCATGGCAGGATGCCGGCGAGCACTGCGATCGCTTCCTGACGGACGGTCAGCACCGCACGCAAATCGTCGCGGGCCTGATCGAGTTTGGCTTCGGATTGTTTGCGAGCGGCGCGCAACCGTTCCAAGCGCGCTTTGATTTCCGCATCGGGCAGCTTGTCGGTGACCGCTGCGGTAAGGGCGTCCTGTTCCGGATTAGCCTGACTGGCGTTGGTGCCATTGCCGCCGAAATTACCGGCGCCCCCGCGGAAGCGCATGCCCCCGCCGAGAGAGGAACGACGTAGTTCCGTCACCTTGGTAATGCGATCCGCGATCAATTGCCATTCGGCGTCGTCGGTGACCTCGAAACGTTCGCGCAACCGATCCATCATGCGTGCCTGAAAATCAGCCGGATTGCCATTTCCCCGTCGCTGGCGCGGGCCTTGGCTCTCGTTATTGGGATTGGCTGGGGGAGTGTCTGCGGCGGCCGACGGAGCGGCTGCGGCGGGAGGGGTGGGATTTTCCTGGGCACGGGCAGCCAGGGTTAATGAGCAGCAGACGGTGGCTAGAAGGGTGGATTTCAGGATATGCATGGGGGATTGGAAACGTTCTAACTCGCAAGACGCTCCAGACGGCTCGGGGTTGCTCTGGACCAACCAATTCTTTGGATTATTTTTGCCGTCCGTCAATCCGGGCTATTCAGCTTCACTGCGATGAGGAAACGCGGGCGAGGTTTGGCTGCATTCGCTCACTCTGGTAGGCCCAACAATCCAAAGCGCATATAGCGCAACACGCTCCTTTATTCGATCGATCGACCTGCTAACCGACCTCTGTTTCGCGATGCCGGGAGCTCAATGACGCAGGTCCAAATCAGCGGGAACGGATAGAGGAAATTGCGGGGAATTCTCAAGCGATCGACAATCCGCGCTCAACCGTGAAATCGGTGGTTTCAGTTCCGGACTTTAACCATCAAAGCCTGTTAATAAAAAACGTTCCGGTCCAGCGAACGATACTGAATGGCTTCGAGCAGGTGGTTGGACTCGATGCGCGGCGCGGAGGCGAGATCGGCGATGGTGCGGGCGACTTTAAGAATCCGATCGTACGCGCGGGCGGACAGCGAGAGTTGCTCCATGGCCTGCTGCAGCAAGTCGCCGAGTTTGGCGTCGAGCGCGCAATGTTCCTTCACCTGCGGAACCGACATTCGGGCGTTCGCGGTGATTTTTCCGCCGGCGAAACGCTTCAATTGGATCTGCCGCGCCCAAGCAATGCGCTGGCGGATGACCGCCGATGATTCGCCGGGGCGATCATTGCGCAATTCGGCAATGGAAAGCGCAGGTGCCTCAATGTGGAGATCGATGCGGTCGAGTAACGGCCCGCTGATGCGAGCTCGGTAACGCTGAATCTGCGCCGGTGCGCAGCGGCATTCATGTTTGGTGTCTCCAAGATATCCGCAGGGGCAGGGATTCATCGCCGCCACGAGCATGAAATTGCACGGCAGCGTGATTTTTCCGGCGCTGCGCGAAATGGTCACGTGTCCGTCTTCGAGTGGTTGTCGCAATACCTCGAGAGCGGAGCGTTTGAATTCAGGTAACTCGTCCAGAAAAAGCACGCCGTGGTGCGCGAGCGAAATTTCGCCAGGGCCGGGAATCGTGCCGCCACCGAGCAGCCCGACGTCGGAAATCGTGTGGTGCGGCGTGCGAGAAGGGCGCTGTAAAAAATGCAGGCCGGTTTGCATCGTCTGGCCAGCGGCCGAGTGGATGCGCAGGATGTCGAGGTATTCGTCGAGGGTGGGCTGCGGCATGATGCCGGGAATGCGCTTGGCGATCATTGATTTTCCGGAGCCGGGCGGCCCGATCATCAGCAGATTGTGGCCGCCAGCGACCGCGACTTCGATCGCGCGCCGCACGCCGTGCTGGCCTTTGATTTCGGCGAAGTCGGGTCCGGCGGAATCGTGTGGTATATCCGCTTCCGTATTTTTCGGTGCGGTGAGCGGTTTCAGGTCGAGTTGCCCCGCGAGAAACCGATTCGCTTGGTCCAGCGACGTAATTTCGTAAACGGAGATGCCTTCGACCAACGCCGCTTCCTGCGCCGCGACGGGCGGGAGCAGAATGGAATTTTTTCCGGAGGCGCGGGCGAGCACGGCCATCGCGAGGCCGCCTTTGATCGGGCGCGTGGCGCCGGAGAGACTCAGTTCGCCGGCGATGACGAAATCGGAAAGCGTTTCGCAGACGAGCTGGCCGGTGGCGACGAGAATGCCGAGAGCGATGGGCAGATCGTAGATCGCGCCCTCCTTGCGCAGGTCGCCGGGAGCGAGATTGATCGTGGTGCGCGTGCGCGGCATGCGCAGCGCGGAATTGCTGAGCGCGGAAAACACGCGGTCCTCGGATTCCTTGACGGCGGCGTCCGGGAGTCCGACGAGAATAAGGTTGGGCACGCCGGATTCACCGGTGTTGACCTCGACCTGAACGGGCACGGCATCAATGCCCAGCAAAGCTGCCGAGCAGACAGTGGCTAACATGTAACTTTAAGCGGTAAGGGATTATTTCTTCCCAGTCCGTTCCTGCACGAGTCGCTGCACTTCTGCAATGTTGGCTTCGACTGCCTGCAAGTAAGGATTGGGTTGGCCCGCTGTCGTCAAATAGCGATGCACTCCGCCGGCCTCAAAGTCGAGCAATGGCCGAACATAATTTTCCCAGAAGCGCGGCGTCTTTTCGAGCAGTTCACTGATCTCGTGGTAGGAGCGTTTCTGCTCCGGCACGTGCTCGAACTCGAACGCCTCCTCAAATTCGCCGAAAAGCATCGGCAATTCGTCCACATAATCCGGCGCGCTCATTTGTCCGAGGTAGTCGGCGGTCACCAGAATGAACGCGATCACCCGGGCATTCTCGCGGCTGAAGGTCATCTGGGAAATCTTGTTTTGGGGGCCGGTGACGCTGATTGCGGCGCAGACGTCCTCGATTTCCGCAGGCTTGATGCCCAGTGACGGCAGGTAGCTGCGCGCAAATTCGCAGCTGCGGCTTTCGTGGATCAGCGTGTATTTGGCGCCCGTCCCATCGCGATCGTCGGCGTGCTTTAAATAACCGGTGTCGTGCAACAGCACGGCGATCACCGCCAGTTCCCAATCGCGGGCGGAAAGGATCGGTTTGTCGCCGGTCCGATGACGCCCTTCCAAAATTTGAATGAGGCACACGGTCGCCTGCAGCGTGTGCTCGTAATCATGATAGTGCATGTCGATGCCCAAGTATCCGGGATACTTGCCATTGAACATGTTGGTCACGTCCGCAAAGAGCCGGTCGAGCAGGGAAAAACTGGCCTGCGCCGAAATCAGGGCGAAGGCGTTTTTGGCGACGGCAACGACGGCCGCTGGACTCTTGGTATCGATTGCGTGCGGAGCCATTAAGTTGCAATTAGAGATAGGGTTTGCTCCCTAGCCGGCAAGCCCTTTGTCTGGCCGAGAAACGAATGCGCGGTCATGCGAATCTGATTGTTGGACTTACGGGTGGAATGGGTTGTGGAAAATCCACCGCCGCGGGCTTTTTTGCCGATCGCGGATTTCTTCGCGTGGACGCCGACGCCATGGTGCATGACCTGTTATTTACCAATAAGGAAGTGATTTTGGCGATCCGGAAAAAATTTGGCGATGCGATGTTTGCGGAGGACGGCACGGTGCGTCGCGATGTTTTGGGACAAAAGGTCTTTGGCGATCCCGCCGCACTTGAATGGCTGGAGGAATTGCTGCACACGCGACTGTATGCCCAGTGGCGGGAGACCTTCGCGAAAAGCGGCGGACAGGCGTTCATTGTCGAGGTGCCGCTCCTGTTCGAGAAAGGTTTGGAAAATTGGTTTGATTTCATCGTCAGCGTGACCACAGAGTCTGATTTGCAATTAAGGCGGCTGGAGCAAAAGGGCATCACCCCGGAGCTCGCTCAACAGCGCCTAGCCAAGCAACTGCCACTGGCCCGAAAATGCGAGTTGGCAGACCACGTTCTCCTTAACGACGGATCCCCCGAATTTTTGCGAGAACAGGTCAATGCGCTGGCTGATCGCCTCTTGAAATAAACTACGTCCGGCCCGCAGGCCGCATTCAATGGTCCCCCCTAAATCCGACGAGGAAACATCCAAGCCCGCTGCTGCCAGCGACGGTTCCACACCGGCCAAGCGCCCAAGTTCGCGCCTGGTCCGCGGCAAAAAGCCGGCCAAGACTTCGCGCAAAACAAGCAGCGAATCCACTGAAGCTGCGCCCGCAGCTGCCGCACCCGTGAAGACTCGCGCCCGGCGCGGCTCGACGGCGACACCGGCTGCGGCCCACGCGCCAGCAGTAGAAGCGGCACCCGCGCCGAGGCCGGCACCGGCTCCTGCGCCCGAACCCGTTTATGTCGCGCCCGCGCCGGCTCCCCGTGAGCCGGAGCGTGCGCCGGTTCAGGAATTTAATTTCGAAGCGCCGCAATCCGCGTCGGCGCAAGTTCACGAAGCTCCCGCCTCTCCCGCTGAACATCAGGGCGATGGCGGTCAGCCACAGCCAGCACGCGACGATAACCAAGGCGGCTATCAGGAAGGGACTGGCCAGGGCGGAGGAAATGCCGGCGGTCAAGGTGGCGGTGGCGGCGCTGGTGGTCATTATCAACAACAACACGGCGGTGGTGGCGGCGGTGGGAAATTTGGCCGGCGCGGTCGCGGTGGAAAACAATTTCGCGGCGGCGGCCAAAGCGGTGGTGGTGGCCAAGGTAGCCAGGGTGGTGGTGGTGGCAAATGGGGTAATCCTCAATTCCAAGGTAATAAACA
>JBEPTW010000080.1:0-16378 GCA_041691855.1 Verrucomicrobiota bacterium
GCTGCGGACGCCACCGATGGTTTTGTCAAAATCATCGCAGATGCGAAGACTGACAAAATCCTCGGAGCACAAATTCTCGGAGCCAACGCTGGTGAGTTGATCAGCGAAATCGTGACTCACATGGAATACGGGGGCAGCGCCGAAGACCTCGGGCGCACGATCCACGCGCACCCGACGATGAGCGAGGCCATCAAGGAAGCCGGGCTGGCGGTCAACAAAAGCGCGATCCACGCCTTGTAATTATCCTCCTTCGCACTGATTCGAACGGGGCAGAATCAACCTCCCGACAACATCTGTTTCATCTGTTCCTTGAACTGCTGTTGCTTCGCTTCGAATTGCTTCAGGCGTTCGGCGAGTGAAGCGGTTTCGGCATCCAAGGCCGTTTTGTCCGCCGTCAACGCGGTCTGCTCGGCCGTAAGTTGAGTCTGGGCCTTTTTGATCTGAGCCAGTTGCGTGCGGGTCTTGATCTCGGATTCCTGCATCGCCGCTTCCTGCTCGTTGATTTCGCGTTGAAGAATTTCCTGTTTGGCCCGTGACGCGGCCACCTCCGCACGCTCCGTCGCGATCTTCGCAAGAGTTTGCTTAACCACCAATTGATCGGTCTCGAGCTTCTCCTGCTCGGCCGCCAGCTGGGCCTTGAACGGAGCCATTTCCTTTTCTCTCTGGGCGATCTGTTCTTCTCGCTCGGTGAGATCCCTGATCCGTTTTTGCAAGGCGGCCTCGCCCTTCGCCTTTTCGGCTTGGGCAGCGGCAAGGGTTTTGTCCCACTGCGCCTTGGCTTGTTCGAGAGTCTTGGTTTCCTGCGCGATCTTTGACTGGGTCTGAGTGATCAACGCCTTGGCTCCATCGAACTTTTCCTGTTCGGCCAAAAATTGTTTTTGGGCGTCGGAATGTTCCTTTTGCTTCGTCTCCAACGCCTGCGTCCGCTGGGCCAGATCCTTATCGCGCTGGGCCAGCTTTGCCTCGGCCTGCGCATGGAGGTTTTGCGCGGCCTCGATCTTTTCCTGATCGGCCGACAATTTCTTGCGGCTTTCCGCCAGTTTTTTGGCCTCAGCATCCAGACCGGCCAAGGCCTTTTCCCGCGCCGTAAATTCCGCCTCGATTTTTGCCCGTTCAGCGTTGGCTGCCGCCGTGGATTTCTCCCATTGAATTTTGGCCTGCTCCAACGCTTGTTTGCCTTGAGTAACGATCAGTTGAGCTCCATCGAGTTTTTCCTGTTCAGCCAAAAATTGATCCTCGGCCACCGACTGCTTTTTCTGCTGTGCATCGAGCGCCAGTGCTCGATCCACCAAGGCGTTTTCGCGTTGGGTAAATTTAGCCTCATTCTCGGCCCGAAGCTTTTCCTGCTTGGCGGCCGACTGGATGAGAAGGCTTTGCTCAGTCTCGATTTTCTCCTGCTCCGCCGTCAGCTTTTTTTGCCCTTCCACTAATTTTTGCGAATCAGCGTCAAGCTGCGCCAAGGCCTTTTCCCGATCGACAAAGCCCGTTTCGGTTTTTGTCTTTTGCGTCTTCCAGACCGCCTGCGCTTGATCCCATTCCAACTGCACTTTCTCGAATTCCGACCGGTCTTCCAAAAATTTCTTTTGCTGGGCGCCAACTTCGGCCAGGGCGGTTTTCACCTGCTCCATTTTTTGCGCCTGCTCCTTTTCCAACTTCGCCTTGGACTGGACCAACATCATCAGGTCGTCCTCGAGTTTTTCCTGCGCCGCGATCACCTGCCGGTTCTTCTCATCAATCGTTTTCCGTTCGACGGCCAGAGCGTGCTCCCGCCGGGAAAGGTCGACTTCCGGGGTGGAGACCGCCGGACCGCCGGCCGATTGGGCCGTCTGCATTTTCTTCTGCGCTTGCTGGAGCAGCATGCGCTCCTCCTCAAGTTGTTGGCGTTCGACCAGGAGGCTTTCGCGCTCGGCCTTGAGCTGGGTGGACGACTCGGGCTCGGCGCCCGTTTCATTGACCGGAGTGCTGGTGTCACCAGCGGCCGAATGTTCACCTTCGGAAAGGAACTTCACGAAATCATCCCACCTCTCAATTTGGCCGGCAGTGAGACTTTGCCCTCCCGCCTTCAGGACGGATTGGACCCGGTCAATAATTAGTTTTTTATCCCACGGCGGTTGAAAATAATCCTTAACGCCCAGACGAATCGCCTGAATCACGCTGACCATTTCCAACGGATCGCTCGTGAGGAAAATCGGGGGTTTCTTTTTGGGATCCCTCACCGACTCGATGAAGGCGAGAGGATCGCCTTCTACTCCCCGGTGGTCAAAAAACAAAAGACTAAAGTCCTCCGTCTTAATGGCCGAGGCCACCTCTCCAGTCTCGGAGAGTGAGCGCCACTTAAAACCGGTATCGCCGACCGCTACGGAGCTGACGCGCGTTTCATTAGGGAATTTCCTGACAAGGAGAATTTTTGTAGAAGACATCGATCCGGTAACTTAAAAAAAGGGGGAACAGCAGACATGACAGATTATTACACAAAAACCAGCGCGACCATGATAAAAAGGAGTAATAAATTGCCATTTCAGTCATCTTGGTATTGATCCCGAGAGCCTGAGTCTATCATATGACTTTAAACCACACTTAGTTGCCATCAGCAGGGGACTCTATGATCAACGACCATCTCTTCTTCTTCGAACAAACGGATTTTTCACTGCGTTTTGCGCGATGTGTGATTAGCGAAACATCGCTTCAGATCGAGGATTTGAAGGAAGTATCGACGAGCGATCCAGCGGCGATCCCTCAGCTCGCGCCGGCAGGCACCCAAGTGGTGTGTGCGCTGCGCCCCAAGCCGCGCTCCTTGCATCTCGCCACGGCCGACGAAGCCAAACGATATCCGGGACTCGCGGGCATTCAGCAATTTTCCCAACTGCCTGCATTCGCAAAGAGCGAGCCGGCTTGGTTCGCCGCCGTCCAGGCCTCCGATGGAGCCGTTCCGACAAGTTCGCAGTGGTTGATGTCTTTAAGCTCCGATGCGGCCCAGCAACAGGCGCGCACGCTAATTGAAACGATAAAGTTAAAACCAGCGCGTTGCCTCGACGCCACTCTCGCAACCATTGGCGCAGTCACCTCCACGGTTACCGCACCCACGCTGCTTTTGGAAATCGGCGAGTTGAATTCCCATGCGTTGTTGATTGGACCCAACGGGATTCTGGCGTCCCGGTCGGTGACGCTCAACCTCGATCAGATCGCCGATGCGGTCCAAGCTGAGCTCAACCTGAAATTTCGCGGCTCTGCGGCGAAACTCTTTTTTAATCCCGATTGCGACTTCACCGATTCCGGTCCCAAAATCGCGGCCCGCCTCGGTACGGCGCTCAAAGCCGATTTGGCCCCGCTACTCGCCGGACAACCGGCGCCTGCGACCCTCTGTTGCTCGGGCTTGCCCGCCTTGCAAAACTGGCTCGAAGTTCAGCTCGCATCAGTGCTTGGTTTCGCCGCGTATGCGCCGGATTTCAAGGGTTGGAGTGCGTCGGTAGGAATGACGTTTGGTAATCCAGCGCTCGCCGCGAGTGTATCGCCCGCATGGTTTAACTTTCTTCACTTTATCAATTCGCAGACACTTGAGTCGCCCGTAGCCGTGGCTTGGCAAGCCGAGTGGCTCTCGGTGAAAACCCCGATTGCGCCGCGCCCACCAACGACTCCCCCCGTTGCGCCCGTTGGCCAGCGCCCCGCAAATCCTACACCGGCTGCTGCCACTGCCGCTCCGGCGGCGACGAGTGCTCCGGCAAAATCGGTTCCCGCGCCAGCAGCGAACACTCCCGTAAAACCCGGAGCTACGCCGGCACCAGCTGCAAAAAGCGCCCCAACTCCGACGCCAGCCCCCGCCAAGCCAGGCGCTACGCCGGCGAAACCGGCATCCGTCACTCCAGCGAAACCAGTTCCCGCTGCCGCCGCGCCCATCAAACCAGCGACTCCGGTCGCAGCGAAAGCAACCCCAGCCGCCGCAAATCCCCCCAAAGCGCCCGCTTCGTCCGTTCAATATTCCGCTAAACCGACGAACCCCACCAGTAGCATTTCCACTCCCCAGACCAAGGCGCCAAGCAAGAGCAAGATGCCGATGTTTCTGGGCATCGGCGCACTCGTATTGATCCTCGCCGCCGGCGGATACTTCTACGTCCAATCGCAAAACGAAGAAGCCGCCCGGATCGCTCTCGATAAACAAAAGGCCGAAGAACGGGTGAAAGTTGAGGCCGCCCGAGCCCATCTCGCGGAAACAAAAGCGAAGGAAGAAGAAGAGAACCGCAAGAAATTCGAATTGGAAACCAGCCGGAAGCTTGCTCTCTCGGAAAGTGCGCGGAAACGAGCCGAGGAAGACGCCCGCAATGAAACAGCCAACCGTCTCGCCAACGCCCGCGGCACCCTGGTTGTCACCACGCAACCGGCAGGTGCCATTGTGAAAGTCGGTGAGCTGCCCCCGCGCACGTCCCCCGCTACATTCAATTTCGTAAAAATCGGAAAGTATCCCGTCACGATCAGTCTCGCTCACCATGAGGATGCGAAACTGGAGTTGGAGGTGACCGAGAACAACACCACCGACTCCGGAGTTATCACCTTGGCCAGCGTGGTAGGCGCAGCGACGCTGACCAGCAACCCTTCCGGTTCCAACTATGAACTCAAGCCCGCCAATTCCTTTTTGGTCGCTGCCGACGCAAAACGAACGGGACAAACCCCCGCCACGATCGAAAACCTCGATCCAGGCGATTACTCGATCACCTATTCGCGTGCGGGATGGGCTCCGCATACCGAAACGATTTCGGTCACTCGCAATAACACGTCCAAATCCTCGTGGGAGTTCCCAAGCGGTTCAGTAAAGATCACGAGTTCACCTTCCGGTGCCACCGTAATCCAAAACGGAAACAGTCTCGGGGTTACACCTCTCAGCATTCGGCAGCCATTGGGCGCAGCCAGATATGAGCTGAAGCTCGCGTTTCACGACCCGGTTTCCCTCTCAGGATCAGTCGAAGACGGGAAAGTACTCACGCTCAATGCGCAGCTTCCACTGACCGACATAATCTTCGGGCCATCCGAGCTCGACAAGAATCCTGAACCAATCAATCCCAAGACCCCCGAGCTGCCACCGAGCCTTACGTTGGTAGAAGGCAAGATCGTCATCCAAATGACCATCGACCGGGACGGCAGCACTTCGGACTTGAAGCTTATTCGCGCTTCAAATCCCGAGATCGGAAGAATCTATCTGGCGGCGCTGGCAAAGTGGAAATTCAAGCCGGGTATCAAAGACGGTAAGCCAGTACGATCGTCTGTCGTCGTACCTTTCCTCATCAATCCCTCGTAGTATTGATCGATGATTGCATTCACGACGCTTCAAGGCGGCGTGAGGATGATTTCCCCTGCTTCCGACATTCGATGAGCATCGAATGTTGATTATTTAGCCGGCCGGATTCCGTTGGAAAAACTCCTTCCAACGGATCAGGGCTTGCCGGAAGTAATCCGATAGCTTCGCTTCTTCGCCTACACGTGAAGAAGCTCATACTTTGGGATATCGACGGAACTCTAATCGTCAGCGGACGCGCCGGAATTTTCGCTTTGGCGAAAGCATTCCATAAAATCTACGGACGCGAAACGGATTTTTCGAAACTGGACGTGTCCGGACGCACGGATAAGTGGATTGCAGCGCAGGTCCTGGAACAGCAGGCCATCGCCGCGACACCAGATGCCATTCACGCCTATCTCGAAGCTTATTTGGAATGCCTACTGAGCGAACTTCAAACGCGTCCGGGACGCGTGCTGCCGGGAATTTTTGAATTGCTCGAAAAACTCCGGACCGATCCGGAAGTCGCGCAAGGGCTGCTCACCGGTAACCTGCAGCGCGGTGCACGGATCAAATTGGAACACTTCAAAGTCTGGCACTATTTTGCGTTTGGGGCGTTCGGAGACGATAGTCCGATCCGTAACGAACTCGGGCCGCACGCGGTTCGTCGGGCTGGCGAAAAGCATTCGGTGGAATTTGCCTCCGAAAATATTTTCGTCATTGGCGACACGCCCCACGATATCGAATGCGGTAAGACCATCGGCGCAAAAACGATCGCGGTCGCCACGGGCAACTTCAGCAGCGCCGACTTGCAGCGACATAAACCAACCGCTGTCTTTCCCGATTTCTCAGATACCGCTGCCTTCCTGCAACTGATCCGCGATGGTCGCGCGCCTACCTTTTCTTGAGCAGGTCGACGGTCGTCACGAGACCCTGACGAAATTCCACCCGGATTTTTTCGTCGGGATCGTAGCCGCCCGTGGAAATGCCGACGCCACCGCCCACTGACGATCCCCGGCCGACGGAGCCCACGCCAAAGCCAAAACTGAACTTCGGCCGATCGTCGTGGTAGCTCCACACCTCGGTATCACCCAGCTCTGTTTTTCGGGTAAATTTTCGCGCGGGTTCACCCAGCGACATCACCACCATCTCGGGCGTAAAGCCTACATCGACCTGCCCTGTTTTAATCTTTTGCTGGATTTCAGGAGGGAAGTTATCGAACGCACTCCGATTACCGGCAATGCGCGAATCAGGCGTGGCACACGCCGCTAACACCATCAAACAAGCAACAGAACACAGGGTGCGAACAGGATTGGGGTACATGCGGAATTTTGTTTGCTGAACGACAGCGTGACCGGAATAACGACAACCGCAATGTTCGCTGGTTCACGTTCATTTATTTACACTCCATGAAAACATTCTCCATCGCCATCGGCTCCGACCACGCGGGTTTCGCCTACAAGGAAAAAATTAAAGCCATGTTACTTGCGGACGGCCATACGGTGCGCGATTGCGGCACCAAATCCGAAACTCCCTGCGACTACCCCGATTTTATCCGCCCGGTCGCCGAAGCTGTCGCTCGAGGCGAAGTAGAGAGAGGCATCGTTCTCGGCGGTTCAGGCAACGGCGAAGCCATCGTCGCAAACCGGGTTCGTGGAGTACGCTGCGGACTCTGCTGGAATGAACAGGTCGCAATCTGGAATCGATCACACAATGACGGCAATTGCCTCTCCCTCGGCCAGCGCACCATCACCGAAGAAGAAGCGTTTAAGATCGTTCGCGTCTGGTTGACCACCCCTTTCGATGGCGGACGCCATCTCGCTAGAATCCAGAAGATCGATGCAGTTAAAGAGGTTAGAAGATAAGAGAGATATAGGTCCATTTATTATTTTGACATCATATCATTTCTCATTGAAGTGATCGCATGGGAACGAGACATCAAGGTGCCATTGAGGAAATCAACGCATTAAATGCGTTTATTAAACTCCAGCGTTCAGCGGAGTCCGTTTCTGCTCGGATTCATGCCGTACTACCCGATGGTCTGACCATCACCCAGTTCGGCGTGCTCGAAGCGCTCTATCATCTTGGACCGCTCTGCCAAAGTGAACTGGCTGAAAAACTTCTGAAGAGCGGAGGCAATCTCACCTTGGTCGTCGATAATCTCGAAAAGGCCAGTTACGTGCTCCGTGAACGGGACGCTTCTGATCGTCGATTCGTAGTCGTACGACTGACCGAGAAAGGCAATGGATTCATCGACGCTCTCTTCCCAAAGGTGGTAGCCAACGTCACCCGCGAAATGAACGCCCTTTCTTCGACCGAACTCGCGGACCTTGGTCGCCTCTGTAAAAAGATCGGCCTTCAAAGCTGATTTATTTACCCTATATTTTAACATCAAAATACAATGAAAACATCATCAGGCATTGGTGGTCTCCATCATATCACCGCAATCTCCTCAGACGTGCACCGGAACATGGAATTTTATACGACTGTGCTCGGTCTACGCTTCGTCAAAAAATCCGTTAACCAAGACGACGTCGGCACCTATCACCTGTACTACGGCGATTATGCCGGTTCGCCAGGGACGATCCTGACGTTCTTTCCATGGTCGGGAATGCGCCGGGGTCGCCCTGGAACTGGGCAGGCCTACGCGACCGGCTATTCGGTCCCGGTCGGAGCACTGTCTTTCTGGAAAACGCGTTTCGCCGATCGAAAAGTTGAGACCTTTCCCATCGAAAAAAGATTCAATGACGACGTCCTGCCTTTTCTCGATCCCGACGGTCTTCGGCTGGAATTGATTGCCACGACGGAAATAGATTCGCGCCCTCCAGCGCCGTCGAAAGAAATCCCTACTGAATATGCCATCCGAGGTTTTCACAGCTCAACGCTCGCATTAACAGATTCCGACGCGACCGCGTCTGTCCTTACCGCGACTATGGGTTACCGGCTGCAGAGCAAATCCGACCACCGAGCCCGCTACACGGTCGCCACCGGTGGCCCAGGAAACCACGTCGATCTTCTGACCGATCCTGCGCTTCCACGCGGACTGAATGGCGCCGGCACCATCCATCACGTCGCTTTTCGGGTGCCGGATGATGACACTCAAATCATCGCGCGTAATCAGATTATAAACGATGGCTTGCAAGTGAGCCCGGTGATCGACCGCGCTTACTTCAAGTCGATTTACTACCGCGAACCCGGTGGCGTCCTTTTCGAAATTGCCACCGACCAACCGGGATTCGCCATCGACGAGCCGGTCGAGTCCTTAGGGACAAAGCTTTCGTTGCCGCCACACCTTGAACCACAACGCGCCGCAATCGAGGCCGGCCTGCCGAAAATCAACTAACAACACCCCGCAGCCCACCGTCGCGGCGGGCCTATTTCAAAAATGAAACTCTCCTATCAGCACGTTTTCATTCCGGGGACCGATCCCCTCGCTCCGCCACTGCTGCTGCTTCATGGCACGGGCGGAGACCAGCACGATTTGATCCCACTTGGCCAAAGTCTTTCACCCGGATCGGCACTGCTCAGTCCACGCGGAGACGTGTCGGAAAATGGAATGCCGAGGTTTTTCCGACGATTCGCAGAGGGCGTTTTCGACCTCGCGGACGTCGAGAAACGGACACAGGCGCTCGCCGATTTTATCGCGGCCGCGACTGCACACTACGAAATCGATCCCGCTAGTTTGGTGGCCGTTGGTTACTCCAATGGCGCAAATATCGCGGCGTCACTCCTGTGGTTGCGACCCGAAGCGATCGCCAGTGCGGTCCTGTTGCGCCCGATGGTTGTGCTGGAGCCGAAATCCCTGCCCAAATTAAACGGCAAAAAAATCCTGATCTCTTCCGGCCAACACGATCCCATCGTGCCACTCGATCACCCCGGTCGCCTCGCTAATCGCTTTCGAGAAGCGGGCGCGGAGGTTACGTTGAACTCCCACGCCGGCGACCACGGACTCAGCGAGGTCGATTTCACCGCGGCACGGCAATTTCTCAGCGAAAAAGCCGGCTGAAGTTTTTTCTGGAAGCCCGCGCGACAGACCGACAGCTTTCGTGACTCAATGAGCTTCCCCCACCCGCCAAGCCTGTTCAATCGCCGGGATCTCCGGCTTTCTGAACTGGATCAGCCGGAAAGCCTGCTGCTCACTTACGGCTGGATGCTCCTCGCCCGCACCGGCGACAACCGCATCCTCGATCTGTTTCGGCAGGGTTTGATTCGCGGTACTGTGACGGGCGGTCAGGGCAACGAAGCGCTGGTCGTGCCTCTCGCACTTTTGGCGGATAAAGCAATCGACGTCGTCTCGTTTTCCCACCGCGGTTTTGGCGGACACTTGATTTGGAGCGGACATTTTGGCGATCACCTTTGCCAATATTTCGCGAACAGCGGGAGCCCGACCCGGGCGCGCGAGGGAAACATCCACCACGGCGATCCCAAAAATCGCAGTCTGCCCATGATTTCGCATTTGGGCATCATGCTCTCAAATGTGATTGGCAGCACCGATTCCCAACGTCGATTAGGTCGCCCAGCCGTCGGATTTGCGTTCTTCGGCGATGGCTCGTCGAGCACTGGCGACACCCACGAATCGCTGAATCTCGCTGCCGTGCTTTCCGCGCCGGTGATTTTCATTATTGAAAATAACAAGTACGCGTATTCGACGCCGGTCTCCGAACAGTTTGCGTCGCCCACTCTCCACGAACGCGCCAAGGGCTACGGCATGGAAGGCTTCGCGATGGATTGCGCGGACCCCGCGCACGTTCTCAAAACCCTCGGAAAAGCAATTGAACGCGTCCGCCAAACGCGCGCACCGCTCTTGATCGAAGCCCACACTTTTCGACTACGCGGTCATGCAGCTTACGATACCTGCGACTACATGAAACCCGGCGAGGCCGAGGCCATCCTCGCGGAGGATCCGTTGCCAAAATTCCGCGCGCAACTCGTGGCGGCCGGCCACGGAGCCAGACTCGACGCAATCGACGCAGAAGTGCGGGACTTCATCGAAGCCACGATCAAAACCGCCATCGCGCTGCCACCGATCGATGCGGCGGAAGTGACGACGGGGTTGTTTGCGCCGGACGCGACGCCCATGCCTTGGAAATCGGGACTGGCCGAAGCGGAAAGTCTGACCATGGCGCAGGCCCTAAACCACGGGTTGCGGAAAATCCTCACGGAACGTCCCGAATCCATCGTGATCGGACAGGACATCGGCAACTACGGCGGTGCGTTCAAAGTCACGCAAGGGCTCGTTGCCGATTTCGGCCGTCCGCGCGTTTTCAGCACGCCGCTCTGCGAATCCGCGAGCACCGGTTACGCCATCGGTTTGGCCGTCAATGGTCATCGCACAATCGAAGAATTTCAGTTCGCCGATTTTTCCACCGAGGCGATGACGCAAATCGTGCTCAATGCGGCAACCTATCATTACCGCTCAGGACAAAACGTGCCGGTCGTCTTCCGATTGCCGTGTGGCGGCGGCCTCACTTTCGGTTCATTTCACTCCCAAGAACTGGAGTCGGCTTTTCTTTCCTTTCCCGGCCTCAAGGCACTTTATCCGAGCAATCCCCAGGACGCGTTCAACGCCCTGCTCGCCGCATATGAAGACGGAAATCCCGTGATGCTTTTCGAGCACAAGGCGCTTTACCGGCGCGGCAAACATGCCGTGAAATGGGACCCCAACTATCGCGAAATCTGGCAGCCAAAAAAAATCCGTTCCGGTGATTTTGCCACCGTTGTCACTTACGGCGAAATGGTGCTACTGGCGGAGGATGCGTGCACCTATTTTGCCGAGGAATACGAAACCACATTCGATCTTTTTGACCTGCGGGCGTTGTCACCGCTGAAACTCGACACCATCAAGGAATCACTCGCGCGAACCGGCCGACTGATCGTGATCCACGAAGGCCGGCGCACGCACGGTTTTGGCGCGGAGCTGGTTGCCCGGCTGACCGAGGAACATTTTGGCCAACTGAAAGCAGCGCCGCTGCGCATCGCCGCCTTGGATTTGCCGGTGCCGTTCGCCCCCGAACTGGAAGCCGCCTTCCGTCCCACCAAGGACAAGATCGTGGACGCCATCGCCGCGTGGATGAACTAGCTTCACTCTTGTCATTCCTCGGGTAGCGAGGAACCTCACTATCGCTCCATGCTCAGTCGTTCCGCAAAAATCCCCCAATCCCGCTGGGCCGACATTCAATTGTTCGCGATGGATGTGGACGGCGTCTTGACCGACGGCACCGTTTCAATCTCCTCCGACGGCAGTGAATCGAAACGCTTTTCAATTCTCGACGGCATGGGCATCGTCCGCCTGAACAAGGCCGGGATCGCCGTCGCGTGGATCTCCGGCCGCAAATCCGAAGCCACCAGCGCGCGCGCGACCGAACTGCACGTACCTCACGTCATTCAGGGCCGAACAGACAAGTTAATGGTTCTTCAGGAACTCGCGAGCCGGCTGGCACTGACCGCCGCGCAAGTCTGCTACATGGGCGACGACGATATCGACGCACCCGCCATCGCCTGGGCGGGCATCGGCGTGGCCCCGGAACAATCCATGCCCGCCGCACTCAAAGCCGCCGGTTATGTTCCCGCCCGCGCGGCCGGTCTTGGCGCCGTGCGCGAAGTGTGTGAACATATCCTCGATAGTCGCGGTCAGTAAGCTCCACCGTGATCTTTTCCCGCCGCCGCTTTCCTTTTCTGTTGTACCCGCTCGCGGCTGCGGTGGTCGCCTTTGCCGCCACCAGCCAGATCTCCCCGGACAAACCGGTGATTAATTTCCGCCTGCCGAATTTCACGCCCGAAGGCTATCGTTCATGGCTCGTGCGCGGTTCCGAAGCGCAATACCTTCCGAAGAACAATGAAGTCGACGTGAAGGGTCTCACCCTCTCGGTATTTTCCGGCAAGAGTGACGACAAATTGACGACGATGATTTTAAGTCCGGCGGCGAGAATATTGCCCGACAAATCAATGGTCGTCAGCGACAGCACCCTCCGCGTCATCAATGACGACTTTGAGGCCACCGGCACTGGCTGGCGTTACGAACACAAGGAACGAAAAATCATCATCGACAAAAAAGTCCGTGTCACTCTTCACGGCGAAATCAAAAATTTCCTGAAATGAAATCCCTTCGTATTTTTTCCGTCGGTTGCTCGATGGCTTTATCTTCAGTCCTCGGACTGGCCCAAAGCGCCGAACTAAAAAACACCGTGATCACCAGCGATGGTCCGGCCGTAATGGTCAGCAACGATAAACAAACGGAGACTACCATCACGTTCAAAGACCACGTGGTCGCCACGGGAACGAATATGAAACTCACCTGCGATTTCCTCGAAGTCGTCGTCAACCGAAGTGGCGATCCCGCTGCCACCATTGGCAAATTGGATAAGTTCCGTTCGATGCTCGCCACGGGAAATGTCTACTTCGTCATGGGTGATCGAGAAGCCGCCTGCGGCCGCGCGCAGATTCTACCCGGCGAAGATAAGGTGATCCTCACCGAACATCCCGTGCTTGTCGACCACGACAAGGAATCCCGTGTAGCGGGCGAGAGGATCACCCTCTACGCCGGACAACACCGGGTCGAAATCGACAAACCTATTCTGACGGGGCCGCCCATAAAGGACCTCGGAGTCGATAAGGAAATCAAACCCGCCCCGGTCGCCCCTCCTCCCGCCGTCGCGCCGAAAAAATCGTGAGCATGGAAAATAAATCGCCACTGCCGACACTGCCGCCAGCGTCAACGATTCCTTCCTCCGGTGGGAAATCAGACGCAGCCACTGGCGAAATCCGCACCGATTCCCTGGTCAAAACCTACGGTCATAAAAACGTCGTCGACGGCATCAGCATTTACGTCAAGGCCGGCGAAATTGTCGGCCTGCTCGGACCCAATGGCGCCGGCAAGACAACGACGTTCTATATGGTCGTCGGCTTGGTACCGGCAACTTCCGGAACGGTTTCGATCAACAATCAGAACGCGACCCAACTGCGCATGCACCGCCGCGCGCGTCTCGGCGTCGGTTATCTGCCGCAGGAAGCATCGATTTTCCGCAAACTTTCCGTCGAAGAAAACATCCTCGCGATCGTGGAAACCCTGTCCGTGCGCGCCAGCGAACGTCCCGCGCTCGTCAAACACCACCTCGATGAATTGAGCCTCGGCCATCTCGCCAAGCAAAAGGCCTACACCCTTTCCGGCGGTGAACGCCGCCGTTTGGAAATCGCGCGTGCCTTGGTCACGCGTCCGCGTTTTCTGCTCATGGATGAGCCGTTCGCGGGCGTCGATCCCATCTCCGTGGCGGAGGTTCAGAAGATCATCCTCGACCTGAAACAACGCGGCATCGGCGTGCTCATCACGGACCACAACGTTCGCGAAACTCTCCGCATTGTCGATCGCGCCTACATCGTAAACAAGGGCAAGATCATGACGGAGGGCACCAGCGAGTTCCTCATCAACGACGCCCAGGCCCGCGAACTTTACCTCGGCAAGGATTTCAACCTGTGACGATTTCGCCGGCATTACCCGGCTTTAGACTTGGGAAACCGCCCGGACCGCTCAACGCTTCACGCTAACCGACCTCCCGCCCGCCATGCCCACCAAAGCAATCCACGGCATCACCGTTGCGCACTTCTACGACACCTACCGCGAGAAGCTGCAACTCGAACTCGTCACTGGTTCTCCGGGACTGCATCGCCTGATCCGCGAAGGCTCCATCAACCGCCCTTCCCTCGCGCTCACTGGTTTCTTCAAATATTTTGCCAACAAGCGCATTCAGGTTTTCGGCGCGGCCGAGATGACGTATCTGAAAACACTTCCGCAGCGCCAGCAGATCGAGACGTTTCAGGAAATGGTGAAGCGCGGCATTCCCATGATCGTGCTGACGCGCAATTTCGTCGCGACACATCCGATGATCGCCGTCTCGGAGGAGATGAAACTGCCGATTTTCCGCACGCCAATGATCACGATGAATTTCGTGAACGCGGCCACGTTGTGCATCGACAACGAGTTTGCCGCGTCCGGCACCGAGCATGCCACCACGCTCGACGTCAAGGGCATCGGCGTGATGATTCGCGGCGACAGCGGCATCGGCAAATCCGAGTGCGCCCTCGCGCTCATCGAGCGCGGCCATTCCCTCGTGGCCGACGATCTCACCTGTATCAAGCTGCTGGACGAGCGCGAAATTTCCGCCAGTTCGCGCCCCCTCAATCGCGGTTACATGGAATGTCGCGGCATCGGCATCATCAACATCGCGGATATGTTTGGCGTTAAAAGCATCCGCTTGGAAAAACGCATCGACATGGTCGTTTCCCTGCGCGAATGGACGCCCGATGTCGTGGAGGAGCGCACTGGCCTCGAGGAAAATTATTACGATATTCTCGGCGTCAAGGTGCCCCACATCGAATTCTACGTGCGTCCCGGACGCGACATCGCACGCCTCGTGGAAGTCGCCGCGATGGTGCAGGCGTTGAAAAACATGGGCCACGATCCCGCCAAGACGTTCAACGATCGCCTCATCGCCCACATGGCCGAGCAAAAGGTGCCAAAGCCGACAATCCACCGCGTCTCGTCCACGCTCGCTCCTTTTGTCCCGCCTCCTGAGGAAGAAGACGAGGAATTGATCGACGATCCGTCCTGACCGCGCCCGCTCAAACATCCCTCGAGGCGCAAAATTAATTTCCAATCGGTTAAACCCACTCATGCCTACTTCCGTCCGCGTTGACGGCCGCCGCGCCGATCAGCTCCGTCCTTTCACCATCGAAGCCAATATCGCGCCTTACTCCTCTGGCTCGGTGCTGGTTGGTTTCGGTGCCACCCGCGTGATCTGCGCTGCCACGATTGAGGCGAAAGTTCCTTCATGGATGCGCCAACAAGGAGTGAGCGGAGGCTGGCTGACGGCCGAGTACTCGATGCTTCCGTACAGTACGCTCGAACGGAAACCACGCGATATCACCAAGGGTAAAATCGACGGACGTACGGTTGAAATTCAACGTCTGATCGGTCGTTCACTGCGGGCAGTTCTCGACCTGAAGAAACTCGGCGAACACACCCTCTGGATCGATTGCGATGTCCTGCAAGCCGACGGCGGCACACGCACGGCGTCGATCACGGGCGCGTACATCGCCGCCCGCCTCGCCATTCAGCGATTGCTCGACGCCAAGAGAATCGCCGAGAACCCGTTGGTCGACACCGTCGCCGCCGTCAGTGTCGGACTTTTCAACGGCGAGGCGCTCCTCGATTTAAATTATCTCGAAGACAAAGATGCGGAAGTGGACGCCAACGTCGTCATGACCGGCCGGGGTCAATTCGTGGAAGTGCAAAGCAGCGGCGAAGAATCCACTTTTTCCCACGACCAACTCGAGACTTTGCTCGCCCTCGCCAAGTCGGGACTTCAGGAACTGGCGCAGCAGCAAACTGATTTTCTCGCCCGCTATTTGCCGCCAGCATGAGTTTGCGAATTGGCGCAT
The DNA here is from genome assembly GCA_041691855.1 of Verrucomicrobiota bacterium. Classification (GTDB taxonomy): domain Bacteria; phylum Verrucomicrobiota; class Verrucomicrobiia; order Opitutales; family Opitutaceae; genus Lacunisphaera. The sequence goes on from JBEPTW010000080.1 coordinate 15,698, forward strand.
AAACTGCTCTTTTTTCCCCATGAAGCTGTCCCGCCTCCTTGCTTTGGCCGCATTTACCCTCCCCGTTCTGGCGCACGCGCATCCCGGCCATGAAGGCCACGATCTCACTTGGGACTTCACCAGCGGCGCGATGCATCCGCTTTCCGGTTGGGATCACCTGCTCGCAATGATTGCCGTCGGCCTCTGGGCGGCGCAACTTGGTGGGCGCAGTCGCTGGCTCGTGCCTGCGGCATTTGTCGGTGTAATGACTTTGGGCGCTTTGCTCGGCCATGCCGGTTTTGCCATCGCCGGGGTCGAGCAAGGAATCGCCGCTTCCATCTTGATTCTGGGCCTTTTGATCGCCGGCGCGGTGAAGCTGCCAACCGCCGCAAGCATGACAATTGTCGGGGCATTTGCCTTTTTTCACGGCGTGGCCCACGGCGCAGAAATGCCCGCGACTGCTTCCGGCCTGAGCTATGGAATCGGCTTTATCGTTTCCACGTCATTTCTTCACCTTGTCGGACTTGGTCTCGGCGGGACGTTGAAAAACCAAGAGAAAGTCGCCCGCTTCGCCGGCGGCGCCGTTGCCCTCGCTGGCGCGCTCGCCTTCGCGCTCTAGGGCGTGTCTGGGAAATAACTTGCGTCGCTTGCTGTAGGGCCGGTGCTTGCGCCGGCCTCGCGCGCGAAAAACGGCACGTCGCA
>JBEPTW010000081.1:0-16287 GCA_041691855.1 Verrucomicrobiota bacterium
TCAGGACGTCGCGCCCGCTTTCCATGAAATATTCGGCGATGCTGGTCGCGGCATAAGGCGCGATATAGGACACGCCGGGAGCTTCGTTGCCCTCAGCGACGACGACCACGGTGTATTCCATGGCGTTTTTCTCGCGGAGACTTGCGATAACCTTGGCCACGGCGGAAGCCCGCTGGCCGATGGCGCAATAAACACAGACGACATTCCTGTCCCGCTGATTGAGAATCGTGTCGAGCGCGATTGCCGTCTTCCCGGTCCGGCGATCACCGAGAATCAGCTCTCGCTGGCCGCGGCCGATGGGAATGAGCGCATCAACGGCCGTGAGTCCGGTCTGGAGCGGCACGGTCACGGGGGCACGATCCATGATGGCCGCAGCGGGACGTTCCGTTGGGAGACGTTGGTTGGTGGCAACCGGTCCGCCGTTATCGAGCGGGCGGCCGAGCGGGTCGATCACGCGACCGAGCAATGCCTCGCCCACGCCGACGTCCATGACGCGACCCGTGCGCTCGACCGCGTCGCCCGCGTGCAGCTGCGAATACTCGCCGAGCAGCACGACGCCGATTTCGTCCTCGTCGATGTTGAACGCGATGCCGAAGACTCCTCCGGGAAATTCGAGTAATTCCTCAAATCCCACGCTGGGCAACCCCGACACGCGGGCGATGCCCGTCGAAACGCTGATGATCGTGCCGACCTCGTGTGGCGCGAATTGGGGCGTGAAGGCGTCGCGCCCTTGATCAATTCCGGCGAACGTGCGGTCGAAGACCTGCTGGAGTGATTCGAGCGGCGCGCTCATGAGCTGGCGGGCACGCTCTCGGGCTTGGCCGTTGGTGGTTCGGCCGTAGCCTTGGTGGCAGGCTTCGACTCGATTGTCGGTTTAGGCTCAGATTCCTTTTGCGGAGGAGCTGGAGCTTTGTCCTCGGATTCCGGTTTGGGCTGGGCTGCGGGTTCTGCTTCGGGTTTGGCCACGGCTTTTGGCGCAGTGTCTCCCGTTGCTTTCGCCTTCGGCTCCTTTTCAGGCGTGGCCGCGGCTGCGGCCACCGGTTTGGACTCGGCCTTAACTTCTGGTGTGGCCGTGACTGGAGCTGAGACTTCTGGCTTGGATGCTGGCTTTGCCTCCGTTTTCGGGTCGGTTTTGGGCGCAACATTCGCATCCGGCGTGGGCACTGGTTTTGCGGCGGTTGCTTTTTGCGGCGGGGCCTTTTGCTCCGCTTTTGGTTTTGGCGCGGGCTCGGTTGCTGGTTTTGGTTCGGCCTTAACTTCTGGTTTGGCCACGGTTGGCGCCGCAGGTTCCGGTTTGGAGTCGGGTTTTGGCTCCGTTTTCGCCTCAGGCTTGGCGGCGGGTTTCGGGACCGGTTTGTCCTGCTGTTTTAGGATTTCGCCGACGCCCTTTTCCAGCGACTTCAAATAGTCATCAATACTCCAGGCCACTTTTTGTCCGCTGGCGATGAGTTCGATCCCGCCGACTAAGTCAGGCGACGTTTCAAATCGCAGATGCGCGGCGACCGAGAAAGTTTCATTGATGGCGTTTTGAATTTTGGCGCGTTCCTCCGCGGGTAATTCGAAGGCGCTGCGTACCACCGCCGGTTCCTGACCTGCCGACTTGAGCGCCGCTCCCAGCGTGTCCTTCGCGTTGCCGTCCATTCCGCCGAGCCGGCGAATGAACACGGCGGCGAGGCGCTCTTCCAAGCTCGCGGTGGCGAGATCGCCCAACGTCTTCCGCGCGATGGAAAATACTTCCTGCTGCGCACGGCGGGCGATTGCCTCGTTCAGGTTTTGGGCGTCATTGCGCAGTGTTTCCTGCCGCTTCGCGCGCAACGCGTCGGCGTTTTTTTTCGCTTCGTCGAGTAGACGCTGACCTTCGGCCTTTGCGTCGTCGGTCGCCTTGCTCAGCAGGGCGGCGCGTTGCTCGTCGAACGCTTCGTTCTTTTTCTGGAAGTCATCGCGATCCTTGGCGGCCTCCGCTTTCTTCGCGGCGGCGTCGGCGAGTTCGGCGGCGATCTTTTTTTCCCGGGTGTCGATTGCGTTCAGGATCGGTCGATAAAGAAAATGCTTCATCAGCCACACCAGAATGAGGAAGTTGAGCGCCTGCGCCCCGACAGTAAACCAATCGATGAGCATGGGATTACTTTGCCCCTGCGGCTTGCGCCGCGCCGGCGATGACGTGATTCCAAAACGGGTTCGCGAAGATGAGGATCATCGAGACGACGAAGCAGTAGATGGCGGTGGACTCGATCATCGCCAGGCCGACGAAGAGCGTGCGGGTGATAGTGGCGGACGCGTCGGGTTGCTGGGCGAGCGAGGTGAGAGCGGTGGCGACCGCCCGGCCTTCGCCGAGGGCCGGGCACATGCAGCCAATGCCCGTGGTGAGACCGGCGGTGGCAATCGAAGCGACGGCGATGAGAGTGCTACTGTCCATGATAATGTCCTTTGTTTTGTTCGGGTTAATTCAGGTCGCGGGCGCCGGCTCAGTTTTGGGCTGGCGTTTCGGCGTGCGGGTGGCGGCCGCGATATAAACGGCGGCGAGAATGCTGAAGATGTAAGCCTGCACCATGCCGGTCAGCAGGCCGAGCAGGGTCATGACGATCGGGAAAAGGTACGGGGTGATCGTGAGCAGGATCGCGATGATCATCGCCCCGCTCATCATGTTGCCGAAAAGACGGACGGCCAACGCGAGGGTGCGTGAGAGTTCGCTGATGATATTAAACGGCAGCATGATCACGGTCGGCTCGGTGTAGGACTTGAGGTAACCGCCCAAACCCTGCTCCCCGATGCCGAATAGCGGCACGGCGAAAAACACGCACAGCGCCAGTGCCGTCGTGGTCGAGAGCGAGCTGGTGGGCGGTTCATATCCGGGAATGACCGTGCAGAGCGCCGCGAGCGCGACAAAGAGGAAGAGCGTGCCCAAAAAGCCGAGATACTTCCTGGCCTGCTTCAGGCCGACTTCTTCGATTTGCTTCTCGATCGCGGTGACGATGATCTCCAGCAGGTTTTGCCATCGGGAACGTTTCAGTTCCCCGGTGAGATTTCGTGTGATCAGGATGGAGCCGACCACCAGCACGGCCATCAGTCCCCACGTAAACACAATCGTGCCGTTGAGTTTGATGAAACCGTGTTGCCAGAAAATTAACTGGTCGGGACTAAGGCGCATGGCTGGCCTCCTGCGTTGGACGCATTTGCTTCTCGCCCGCCGACCGCGTCAGCCGCGTTACGATGAAACGCGCGGCCATAAATCCGACGAGACACGACACCAAGCGCTGCCACTGACCGCCGGAGACGAAATAAAATCCCGCCAACGTAATGGCGACGCGCAGTAAAGAACTGACGAGAAACCAAAGCGCCGGCTGCGGAGAAGCGACACCGCGGCGAACTGTCCACCATAGGCCCCCAAAAAACATCACACCGAGCGCCACGCCCGCCACGCCGGCCAAGATCAGGATTCCGGGGTTATTCATCGCCGTCCTCCGGTTCGTCATGCATCGCCTTGTCCTGCTGGGCGACCCAATACCACGCATTGGCGCAGCCGATCATGAGACCTGCGACCATCAGCGCCAGGGTCCAGTCATGTTTGGCGGGATGATGGTCGTCCAACCACAGGCCGAGCGCGGCACCGATCAAGGTGGGCACGACCACGGACCAGCCGATCAGGCCCATCATGCCGAGCCCAAACCAGACGCCCTGCGTGGACTTCCGAGCCCGGATTTTGCGCCCCGCTTTCGCGCCGATCTGTCCAGCGAGAGTCGCGCGGTCGTCGATTATTTTATTGGGTTCATCACTCATTTTGGAAAGTCGCCAAGCGTCGGAGAAAACCAGTTTCCAGCTTCGCCATGACAGTGCGCACGCTCTGTTCGTGCTCGTCTAGGGTTAGAAATTCCTTGGTCACAGCCGCGCGCAACTGGCCAAGGTCCTTCCCGGCGAGCGCGCGTCGCACTGACACAAGCACATCGGGCCCGGTCTTGACCAAAACACCTTCGTCTACGGCCACAAAGACCTCGCCATCCGCTTCAGTTTCGTAGGTCAGGATTCCGGGCGCGAGCGCCGCGACGCAATCGAGTCGGTGCGGCAGAAGTCCAAACGAACCGTCGTGCGTTTCGGCGACGATGCGCGACACGCCGGTTTTGTCGGCGAAAACTTGAAAGGGTAGAAGTACTTTAAGTGTCATGGGCACTGCCGACGGGCTCGGCCTCCGGTTGAGGTTTGGCGGCGGGCTTCGCGGGCGCTTCCGGCGCTTTTGTGGCGGATTTGGCGACGGGGGCCTTCGGGTCCGATTTGGCCGGAGCGGCTGGAGCAGCCGGCTTTTTCGCCTCGTCGATGGCCCCGATCATGTAGAGTGATCGTTCGGGATAGTCCTTGAATTCATCGCGCAGGATCCGCTCACAGCCGTCCAGCGAATCCTTAAGGCTGACGAGCTTTCCCTTGATCCCCGTGAATTGTTCCGTTGTGAAGAATGGCTGCGTGAGGAATCGTTCCAAGCGACGGGCACGACCAACCACCTTCCGGTCTTCCGGCGAAAGCTGTTCGAGGCCGAGCATCGCGATGATGTCCTTGAGCTCCGCGTATTGCGCGAGCGTGCTCCGGATTTCCTGCGCCAACGCGTAGTGACGTTCGCCGACGATGCCGGGCGTCGCCATCTTGGAGCTGGATTGCAGCGGATCGATGGCGGGGAAAAGCCCTTCGCTCGCGCGCTTGCGCGAAAGTACAATTGACGCGGAGAGATGCGAGAAGGTGTGGACGGCCGCCGGATCGGTGAAATCATCCGCCGGCACATACACCGCCTGGATCGACGTGATGGCTCCGGTATCGGTGTTGGCGATACGTTCCTCAAATCCCGACAGCTCCGTGCCCATCGTTGGCTGGTACCCGAGGCGCGACGGCATTTGGCCCATCAAGCCTGACACTTCCATGCCTGCCTGAATGAAACGAAAAATATTATCGACGAGCAGCAGGACATCGCGGTGTTCGTCGTCGCGAAAATATTCGGCCATCGTCAAGGCGGCGAAACCCACGCGGAAGCGGCTGCCGGGCGGTTCGTTCATCTGGCCGAAGACCATCACCATGTTGGGCAGCACGCCGGCGTCCTTCATGCCCCGGTAAAGCTCCTCACCCTCGCGGCAGCGTTCGCCGATGCCGCAGAAAATGCTCACGCCGTGTTGGTGGCCGATCATGTTGTGGATCATTTCGGTGAGGAGCACGGTCTTGCCGACGCCCGCGCCACCGAACAGTCCTCCCTTGCCACCGCGTTCCAACGGCACGAGTACGTCGATCACCTTGATGCCAGTTTCAAAAATTTCCGACTGAGTGGAGCGGCGGTCGAGCGCCGGTGGTGCCCGGTGCACCGAACGCCATTGGACGTCGGCCACTGGCGGTTCCCGGTCGATGGTGTGCCCAAACACGTCGAACATCCGGGAGAGAATTCCTTTGCCGACCGGTGCTTTTAGCGGCCCGCCCGTGTCCTTCACTGGCATGCCGCGGGCGAGGCCTTGGGTGGGAGTCAACGCGATCCCGCGCACCTGCCACGCGTCGCGCTGCACCAGCACCTCGATGACGATGCCGTCACCTTCGCCTGCATGCAGGATGGTATAAATGGGCGGAAGTTTTTTCTCAAACCGGATATCCACGACACTGCCGCGGATCGAAACGACCACGCCGGTGTTCTGCACGGGAGCGCCCTCTTCCGTTTTCATCTAGTCTCCATGGCTGCGGAATATTCGCCCCGTCGCGCGGCGCGATTGCAGCGCGCCCGGTGCACCAAGGCCTGTTGTGCCACCACGACGTTGGCGGAATCGCCGCGCCAAAGGTCCAGCGCAGGTTGTTGAATGGCGCGCGCGAACGAAAAGGTGACGGCCCACGGCACGCGCGATTTGAAGCGGCGGTTCATTGCACTCAGTCGGGCCGACGCAAGCTCTGCCGATTGACCGCCGGACAAAAACGCGATCGCTGGAACGGCCGCGGGCACCGTGCGCAAGAGGCACGTCACCGTCGCATCGGCGACTTCGTCGACGGTCGATTGCTGCGGACAGGTCAGCCCCGGCAACACCATGTTCGGTTTCAGAATGATTCCTTCCAGCAGCACCCGCTGACAATTCAACTGGATGAAAACGTTTCGGAGCGCCTCCTCCGTGACCGCGAGACATCGCTCCAACGGATGCGCTCCATCCATGAGGACCTCCGGCTCGACGATGGGGACCAGTCCCGCTTCCTGACACAGCGCGGCGTAACGCGCCAAGGTGTGGGCGTTGGCTTCGAGGCCGCTGCGACTGGGAAGGGTATCGCTGACGGCAATCACGGCGCGCCACTTGGCGAAACGCGCGCCCATTTTGAAATATTCCTTCAGTCGGTCACGCAGTCCATCGAGTCCCTCCGTGATCTTTTCTCCGGGATGTCCGGCCAGTTCTTTGGCTCCGGCGTCGACCTTGATGCCGGGAATGATCCCGGCATCGGTGAGAACTTTAACGAACGGAACGCCGGCGCTGGTGCTCTGGCGGATCGTCTCATCGAAGAGGATAGCGCCGCCGATGCTTTCGTTGAGCCCGGGCGCCGTGACGATCAACTCCCGATACGCGCGCCGCATTTCCTCCGTCTGAGGAATGCTCAATTTGGCGAAGCGTTTGTCGCAGGTGGGCATGCTTTCATCCATCGCCAGCAAACCCTTGTCGTTGGCGACGAGTTTTTTCGCGGTGTCCTTCAGCTCTGATGCGTTCATGTGAGTTTGCCTTTTAATGCATCGGCTTCGCACGCCGCTTTGAGCCATTGCAGCGCCTCGGCGTATTCGGAATCCGGGAAGTGCTTGACCTCCGCGTGGACCAAATGCGCGGCGATCTTGGACGCATCCGTCAAAAAGACGCCGTCGCTCACCATCGCCACTCGGACGATATTTCGGAAATGGCTTTGGAGAAAACGCATGTGCGCGAGAAAAGCATCGGGATTTGCCCAGCCAGGGAATGACTTGGCGCGAATCATCATTCCCGGCAGCTTGCCGTGCTCCGCGATGTACGGATCGATCTCGCGCGCGAGGCCCACAAAATCAGTCACTTCGAGCGGGCCGTCCGGCTCAAGCACCAGAATCTCTTCTGGTTGAATGACCCTGTGCTTGAGCATGGTTTTCCCGTCGTGGGGTAAACGTGATTTCACGTTTGCATCGGGCGCGTTTTGATCGCGGGCGCTTTCCGTGTTGGTGGTCTTTCCTGGCGCGGATCGATCCGGTTGCGCCAGCCATTTCCGGGCACCGGCCACGTCGGTGTGATCGAAATATTTGATTTCCGCCTTCATGAACGGCTTCGAAAAGGCGGTCATGATCCGCTGCCACTGTCGCTCGCCGACCATCGCGCAGCGCTTAATGTCATTGAGGTGGGTGGCATCGAATTTGATTTCCTCCCAGAGCGCCGCCGCATCCAAGCCACGAAATCCAGTCATGTCGAACAGCAGGCGCAATTTGCCTTTTTTTCGGAAGAGCGCTTCAAATTCTGGCACGAAGCGCTCGTAATCCGTGCGGGTGAGATTTCCGCTGACGTGAACGGTGAGAAGCTTCCCACCGTCTTCTTCATGTATTTGAATGGGCATGTTAGACTCCTGTGGTTTGGATCGATTTGATTTTGGCCGGCCGTTTGGCCGCGCCCCATTTCCAGTTCCGAATTTCGGGCAGATCCTCGCCGTGTTTTGCGATGTAGAGTTTATGCTCGATGAGTTTGTCCTGCATATGCTGCTTCAGGTAGGCACCCTTGGAGCCGAGCCCCGGCACGCGATCGACCACGTCCTGCACGAGATGAAAACGGTCCAGGTCGTTTTGCACGCGGATGTCGAAGGCCGTCGTGATGGTGCCTTCCTCCTTGTAGCCGCGAACGTGGAGATTGCGGTTGAAACGCCGATAGGTGAGTCGGTGCACGAGCCACGGATAACCGTGGAATCCGAAAACGATGTGCTTGTCCTTCGTGAAGAGCGAATCGTAGTCGGCTTCGCTCAAGCCATGCGGATGTTCGCTCGCCGACTGCAGCTTCATGAGGTCGACAACGTTGATCACGCGGATTTTCAGTTCGGGCAGGTGAGTGCGGAGAATGGAGACGGCCGCCAAAATTTCGAGTGTCGGCGTATCGCCGCAACAGGCCATCACGACATCCGGCTCGACGCCTTGGTCGTTGCTGGCCCATTGCCAGATGCCGATGCCCTGGGTGCAATGCACCACGGCCGCGTCCATCGTCAACCATTGCGGCAGCGCGTGTTTGCCGGCCACGACCACATTAACGTAGTGCCGGCTGCGCAGGCAGTGATCGAAAACCGAGAGCAGGCAGTTCGCGTCGGGTGGCAGATAAACGCGCACGATGTCGGCCTTCTTGTTGATCACGTGATCGAGGAAGCCGGGATCTTGGTGCGTGAAACCGTTGTGATCCTGCTGCCAGACGTGCGACGCGAGCAGGTAATTCAGCGAGGAGATTTTCCGGCGCCACGGCAATTCCAGCGTCACTTTCAGCCACTTCGCGTGCTGGCTGAACATCGAGTCCACGATGCGAATGAAGGCCTCGTAACTGTTGAACAAACCGTGGCGCCCGGTGAGCAGATAGCCTTCGAGCCAGCCTTCGCATTGGTGTTCGCTGAGCATCGAGTCCAACACCCGTCCGGCGGGGGCGAGGAATTCATCGTTCGACTGCTTCCGGGCGTCCCACTGACGGTTCGTGACCTCGAAGACCGCGCCCAACAAATTGGAGAGCGTCTCATCGGGACCGAAGACGCGGAAATTGCGCTGTTCTTGGTTCAGCGTGGCGACGTCGCGCAGGAATTTGCCCAACACAAGCGTATCCTGTCCGTCCACGGCGCCCGGCGCGGGAACCTTCACCGCGTGGTCGTGGAAATCCGGCATGCGCAGATCGCGGAGCAGCACGCCGCCGTTGGTGTGCGGATTGGAGCCCATGCGGCGGTCGCCTTTCGGCGCCAACTCGGCCAACTCGGCGCGGAGGCGTCCGTCTTTGTCGAAGAGCTCCTCGGGACGATAGCTTTTCATCCAGCTTTCGAGCAGCTTGACGTGTTTGGGATGAGCCGCGTCCACCAAGATCGGCACTTGGTGCGCTCGAAACGTGCCTTCAATTTGCAGGCCGTCGACGACCTTCGGACCGGTCCAGCCCTTGGGCGACCGGAGAACAATCATCGGCCAGCGCGGCCGCGTCGCGTCCTTTTTTCCACGTGCGTTGGCCTGAATCCGACGGATGTCCTCGATGGCCTTGTCCAAAGTCGCAGCCATCAGTTCATGCATCTTTTTCGGATCGTCGCCCTCGACGAAGTAAGGCGTCCAACCGCAGCCGCGGAAAAATTGTTCCAGCTCTTCGGGCTCGATGCGGGCGAGGACGGTGGGATTGCTGATCTTGTAGCCATTGAGATGCAAGATCGGCAGCACGGCGCCATCGGTGACCGGATCCAGCAACTTGTTCGACTGCCATGCAGTCGCCAGCGGGCCGGTTTCCGCTTCGCCGTCGCCGACGACGCACGCTACGATCAGGTCGGGATTGTCGAACGCGGCGCCGAAGGCATGGCTAAGCGAGTAGCCCAGTTCGCCACCCTCGTGAATGGAGCCCGGCGTGGTCGGCGCGACGTGACTGGAAATTCCACCGGGCCACGAGAATTGCGTGAACAGTTTTTTCAGTCCGGCTTCGTCCTGGGTGACATTCGGATACACGTCGGTCCACGTCCCTTCGAGATAGACGTTGCCCACGATTGCCGGGCCACCGTGGCCGGGGCCCGCGATGTAGAACATATCGAGGTCATATTTTTTAATGACCCGGTTCAGGTGCACGTAGATGAAATTCTGTCCCGGAGTCGTGCCCCAGTGGCCGACCACCAGTGGTTTTACATGGGAAAGTTTCAGCGGCTTTTTCAGCAGCGGATTGTCGTACAGATAAATCTGGCCGACCGAGAGGTAGTTTGCGGCACGCCAATAGGCGTCGATCCGGTGAAGCAGCTCAGCTGTGAGGACATTGGATTTCATAGGTTGCGAAATTGTGGCGCGATCAGGGCGCGAGTTGATTGCTGGACGATTTGCCGATGGTGACCGGGGGCTGGCTGGATCGTTTACAACGCGAGTCACGGTTTTTTTTCCTCCGCTTGGGCCGCTCGCAGCATCCGATCCCGCTCGGCCTCCTCGGCGCCTTCATCGACGAGTTGCTCGGTCTCGCTTCGGCCTTCGTCATCCTCGTCCTCGCTCGGAGCGTCCGGGACTTGCCGTCCTGCCGAACCCGGAACGGGATCCCAGCGCTTTGATTCCGGGAGCGCCTCGAGCAGCGCATCCTGTCGGTCGATGTCGGGCCCACCCGTCAATTCGCGCTGCGCCCGCTCGTAGTCGGCGGGCGTGACGTGTTCGGGCCCCCGACCGGCCATGGTACTCAGTTCGCGCGCGCGCGCCTCCACCATCGCTTGAGTCACGGTCCCGATGCCGGTGAAGTTTTCAGTTAAGATGCCCTTGTTGAGAGGATTTTTTTTCATAAAATTCTGCGTATCCTTTACGGTGGTTGAAAGGCATTGTTGCCGCTGCACCGTTCATATTATCCGACGCTTTTCGAAGGTCTTGGTTTGGCATCGAGTAAACGTCCGATGAGCGAAGACCGGATTTCGCCATCGCCCGGAACGAGCGCGGCATCGCGGGCCGCTTAGCCGCAATCTTATTCCGCCATGGCGGCTGAACTGACCTCCGAATTTTCGGAATCCCAGTAGCCCGGACGATTGTAGTGAAGATAGAGACTGGACTCGTATTCCCGGTTCAGCAGGGCAGATTCGTTGTACTCGGGCGCCTTTTTGATGGCATCCCGGGTCAGGCCGACGAACACTTTCGACTCGGCCCAACTGACGCGATCGATCCACTGCGGTGAAATCAGAATTTTTTTCCCCGACCACCAATTCCGCGTGTTAACGATCAGGTAGCGAATGGCCCACGTTTCGGTGTCGATGATGAAATCCTCGACATGTCCAATCCCGCCGTCGGTCGCCTGAATATGATATTCATTCACCGCATTCATGCTGCGTAAATCGGGATCCCATGGATTCTCGGTTCGGGTTAAATCGCTCCACTTTGTTCGATCACGCATCGGATAGGGATACGCGCCCCAACTATAGCCTCCGCTCCAATACGTCGGCATGCCATAGTAGCCGTAGTAGCTTTCCTCGAATTGACGGGAGACGGGTCGATCGGTGTCTAAGGAAGGACTTCCTTCGATTTGTTGCTTGGTCAAGTCGACGACGATGTCCTTTTCCAACGGCTCCACTGCACCCAAGGCATAGGGCGAAAGCAGTACCTGTTTGCCGGTCAACCAATTTCCCGTATTCGCGACCAGGTAGCGAATGGTCCAATACCGGTCGTCAAAATAGAATTCCTGAACCTTCCCGATATTGCCGTCGCGGCTGTTCAGTTTGTAACCCTTGAGAGCTTTGGCTTGGTTTAGCATGATAATTGTTTGGTTGATTTTGGATCGTTTTCTTCGGCCCCCGGATTTGGGTCCCCGAAAGGGTGGGATGCGGCCAAAAATTTTCCCGCAGGAGCCCTGATCAATACTAAACCCGACCGGATGAAATCGCTATGGGGTGTAACCCGCATTGGATTCTCTCTGATGGAGCGAGCAAATACTCGTAGTCGAGAGGTACGCTCTTCTTTACCATGGATTCTTTCAGATTCCGTACGTACATGATGCCAAATTTTTCCCTTTGACGGCCGCCGAACCCGCCACGGTTTTCTCTGTCCGTAGACCAGTGGCTGTCGGTGAGCAGAGGGTGAAATATCCCGGGCCGGTCCAATTAGATTTTTGGCATCGTCTATTCTTGGCGACCCCTGAACCAAGGGCCGGCCAGCATCGCCATCCAGATGGCAAGACCGCCGGTGATTATAATCGCAATCTAGCCCGTGATTCGACCGACGTAAAAGCTGCCGATAACGATTTCAGGCCGCGCGCATATTTGGGCGAGGAGGCCCAAGCTGATGAGGCCGAAGCTCACACTCGAAATCTTAAGTCCAATGGTTCGGAACTTCATATCATTATATGAGCGCCTTGCAGATTTCCCTTGCCGGGCTCAGGTAATCTCTACCTTTGGCCGGCCTGTTTCGGGGATGACCGCAAGGGGTTCAACTATGGGTGCCCGCTCAGTCTTAAGTTTGCCATTCTTGCGACCGGTGGCGCCTTCCTGGCCCAAACCCATGGTGAGCGCGGTCATTCCGGCGAGGCCACCGAGCTGCATGGATTCCACGGCCGTGCTGGGAACGATGACGATGGTGGAGTTCTCTTTCAGGCCCTCGTAAAGCATGTTCATGGCGCGCAGATGAAACGCGATTGGATTGTGCTCATAGCTTTTTCCCGCCTCGGCAAACTTCTCCGCGATCTGCCGCTCGGCGTCACCCAAGATCACTCTCGCCTGACGTTCGCGTTCCGCTTGGGCCTGCATGGACATGGCGTTTTCCAACGCCGACGGAATGAGCACATCCTTCACCTCCACCGAAATGACTTTGATCCCCCACGGTTCGGTTCGTTCATCAATGATCTTCTGCAGCACGCTGCTGATCTTGTCCCGGCCTTCGAGCATGTCGGAAAGCATCGTCTTGCCGATGACGTCGCGCAGCGCGGTTTGAGAGGCCCAACTGATGGCGCTGAGATAGTCGGCCACATCCAAGGCGGCTTTCTTCGGATCGACCACTTTCCAGAAAAGCACGGCGTCCACATCGACCGGCACGGTGTCTTTGGTCAGGGTTTTCTCCGCCTTGAAACCAGTCGTGATGACGCGGATATCGATCCAGTAGGGAATCGCGTCGAAGACGGGAATGATGAAAAACAAACCCGGCCCCTTTAGGGCATGAAACTGTCCGAGACGCAGGATCACGGCCCGGTCCCATTGATCAGCGACTTGGATGGAGGTGGCAACGAGGGTGGCGAGCAAAAATGCGCCGACTGCGATCGCCAGCCCTTCGCTATTCGCTCCCGCGTTATATCGGAAATAGGCCAAGGCTGCGCCCGTGCCGAAAATAAGAAAGAAGGCCAACGTGGAGAATGCTCTGTTTTGTTTCATATCGAATGATTTAAATTTTATTGCCGGGAAGAAACTGCTTTTAACACCTACAAGAACGGTCTGGTTCGGGCAGATGGTCCCACGGCGGTTTTTCAACTTTACCCTACACCCTCCACGCTCGGTTCCCAATGGGGTCTAAACCCACCAGTGGATGACTCATGACGTCGGAAGCATTGCTTCGCTCAGAGCATCGAATCGAGCGTTCCGATCGCCACCCACGGCAGGAAGGCACATCCGGCGCCGACCGCGAGGCGATGCACCGATTCCACCCAAGGCGTTTCTGTGCCCGGAGCGCGGCCATCACTTCCGAGGATGGTCATGACGGTCAATCGGGTTTTGTGCCTGCGCGACAAACACATTTTTAGCCACCGCTCAATCACTGCGGACAGAGGTCGCTTTGCTTCGCATGCCGCGATCGCGAGAATGTTCGCTTGTCTGACGCTGCTTGCCGCCAGGGAAAAAAATGCTGGGGATTCGAGGCTGCTAAAGCTCCAGGGAGACAAGCTCATCGTCTGCTCGTCCGAATCGGACCGCCGTTTTACCTCGAGGCATTCGGTGGCTCGGCACGCTGCGGAAATACTGCCATAAGCGAGGACCACCCGCAGTCCCCGCGGCGACGGAGTCGACGCCAACGTGATTTTTGTCTGGGCGACCGGTTGGGAGAGGGTCGTCGAAATTGCTGCCGACACATCGGACTCAGGGCGAGCCGAGCGTAACTGGCATTCGGCTTCCAACCAAAACTCGTCATCGCGACCTTGGGGACAGCCGACCTCCGTCCAGCGTTGGCGCGCGCAGCGCGCGATTTCATCGTGACCAGGAGCGAAATTCGAGTTCGAGGCGGGCGAAGAACCAGCGGTCATGGCGTGCGTGAGTAGGATTGGGGTGCAGCCGTGAAGGTCGCGGCCAGAGGTCCCACAATGGACCTTTCGTCAAGCATACGCTATGGGGTGTTGTTCTACCTTGCGGCAGACTCACGCCGAGGTGTCCGTTCGCGTGGTGCCACGCGACGACGGCCGCTGCGAGACCAGCCGGCGGCGGATTGACTGCAGTTCACGCCGCCGTTTCACATCGGATTTGGGGTAGGACATCTTCAAGCTTTTGAAGACGTCGAGGATGATCTCGGAAATGATCAGTCGCGCGTTCCTCTTGTCGTCGGCGGGTACCGCGTGCCACGGCGCCACCCTGGTACTGGTGGCACCCAGGCACTCGGCGTACACGTGCATGTATTGGTTCCAGTACTTTCGTTCCACCAGGTCGGTCTCGCTGAATTTCCAATTCTTCTCCGGGTCGTCAATGCGCTTAAGGAAGCGCCGGCGTTGCTCCTCCTTCGACAGGTGGAGTAAAAACTTGATGATGCGCGTGCCATTGCGATGGAGGTGCGCTTCCAGATCCACGATGGAGCGATACCGTTCCGTCCAGATTTTGTCCTCGTCCCCGGATGGCGGTTCCGAAATGCGCTCGTTGCGCAGGATTTCCGGATGCACCCGCGCGATCAGCACTTCCTCGTAATAGGAACGGTTGAAGATGCCGATGCGGCCGCGTTCCGGCAGGTCGCGGGTGCTGCGCCAGAGAAAGTCATGCTCCAGCTCTGCCGCGCTCGGATGCTTGAAGCTGAACACCTGACAGCCTTGGGGATTGACGCCGGACATGACGTGCCGGATGGCGCCGTCTTTGCCGGCGGCGTCCATCGCTTGGAAGATCAGCAGCACGGCACAGCGATTCGATGCGTAGTGCAGGCGCTGCAGCTGGTTCAGTTCCTTCACCTGCTGCCGAAGGGTCTGGTGATAATCCTGCTGTGAAGCATAGATGGGCTTCACGCGCGTCGGCCACCGTTTGAGGTCAACGGTCTTTCCCGCCGGCACGCGAAAGTCGTTTGTTCTGATTTTCATTTGATCCGTTGGTTATTCGAATGCCCACCGCTCCCATTCTGGCAAAAATTACCGTCTGCGCCAGCGCTCAACGATCCTCGCACTGAGCGATCCGGTGGGAATTCGATCGTGCGTCCGTCCCGTTCGGTGATCCATCGCGCTTGTTCCGGGAGTGTCTGATGGCACCCCGGGCCGGCCGCTATCTGGGCCGATGCTTTCGTGCTCGAACGAAGGTCAGAGGAGCGAGGATCGGATATCGCCTTCACCCACCGTTGCCGTGGCGTCGCGCGCCGCTTGGCCGCGATGGAGGGTTTCGATTTCCCGTTTCGCCATAGCAGGTGAATTGACGAGCGAATTTTCGATATCCCAATAGCTGGGACGGTTGTAGTGACGGTGGAGACTGGATTCGTATTCCCGGTTCAGCACCGCTGCATCATTATATTCGGGCGATTTTTTGATGTTTTCCCGCGAAAGACCGACAAACACTTTCGACTCGGCCCAGTTGATGCGATCGATCCACTGCGGTGAAATCAGAATCTGTTTTCCCGGCCACCAATTCCGGGTACTGACAATCAGGTAGCGAATGGCCCACGTTTCGGTATCGATGATGAAATCCTCGACGTGCCCAATCACGCCGTCGATCGCTTGAATATGATACCCGCTCACCTCATGTATGCTGCGTAAATCGGGATCCCATGGTTGGTCGTCCCGGGTGAAATCACTCCACTTTCCTCGATCCCGCATCGGGTAGGGATACTCTCCCCAATTGTAGACTCCGCCCCAATACTTCGGCATCCCATAGTGGCCGTAGTAGCTTACCTCGAATTGACGGGAGACGGGTTTATCGGCGTCCAATGAAGGACTTTCTTCAATTTGTTTCTTGGTCAAGTTGACCACGATGTTCTTTACCAGTGGCTCCACTGCGCCCAAGGCATAGGGCGAAAGCAGCACCTTCCGGCCGGTCAACCAATTTCCTGTATCGGCGACCAAGTAGCGAATCGTCCAGTAGCGGTCATCGAAATAGAATTCCTTGACCTTCCCAATCTCACCGTCGCCGCTGTTCAGTTTATAACCCTTCAGGGTTTTGGCGTAGTTTAGCATGATAAGTGTTTGATTTGATTTTGGATCGTTCTCTTCGGTGCCCGGATTGGATCGCCCGAGGAAGGCCGCGCGTGGCGATATTTCACTGACGGCGCCCTCGGAAACATTACACCCTCCGGGGTGAATTCCATATGGGGTGTAACCCGCGTTGGGATTCCGGGACGCACCGACTTCCTCGGTGGGTCCCGGAGGGCCGTGCCGTTCAAATCCGTGGGGTTTTCTAGTCGGATAATTTCACCTGCCGCAGGCGCAGCGCATTGGTGATCACGGACACTGAGCTAAAACTCATGGCGAC
>JBEPTW010000082.1:0-16068 GCA_041691855.1 Verrucomicrobiota bacterium
TGGTGCCCGGGGTGGGGGTCGAACCCACAAGATATCGCTATCGGTAGATTTTGAGTCTACTGCGTCTGCCAATTCCGCCACCCGGGCGGGCGACTGAGCTTGCGAAAGAAAGGCACCGGTCGTTGAAAGTAAACCCCGATTTTTCCGGTATGGGATTAACCGCTAACTTTTGCTGATCGACGGATGGATGAAGCGGGAAGGGACACCACTATGGCCACTGAGGTTAACTCATTCGATCCTCCGGAAATTAGTGAGGAGTTAATGTGGATGAGTGGTTAATCCGATCTTTGATTGACCGCAGCGGGGTCGCCGCGGCTCCATTCCACCTTTACTTCGCGTTGGCGACGGGTTCGCGGTATTCGCCGAGTTCGCGGTAGCGTTCGTAGCGGTCGTCTAAGAGTTTTTCGACTGCCTTGTGATTGATTTCACCGAGGTGACGAAGCAGTACTTTTTTGAGCGATTGGGCGGCCGCAGCGGGATCGTTGTGGGCTCCGCCAAAGGGTTCGGGGATGACTTCATCCACGATCTTGAAATCGAGGAGATTCTGGGCGTTGAACTTCAAGGCTTCGGCGGCTTTGGGGGCGTTGGCGCGATCTTTCCAGAGAATCGCGGCGCAGCCCTCGGGCGAGATTACCGAATAGTAGGCATTTTCAAAAATGAGCACACGGTCGGTGACTCCGATACCGAGCGCACCGCCGGAGCCGCCTTCCCCAATAATGGTCGCAATCGATGGGGTCCGAAGCATCGCCATTTCCCGCAAGTTGACTGCAATCGCCTCGGAGACATGGCGGGCTTCCGACTCCACGCCGGGGTAGGCTCCTTTGGTATCGATAAAGGTCAGGACAGGCAGATGAAATTTCTCAGCGAGTTTCATCAGGCGAAGGGCTTTGCGGTAACCTTCTGGCTGGGGCATGCCGAAATTGCGCGCGAAATTTTCCTTGGTGTCGCGGCCTTTTTGCTGGGCGATAATCATCACCGGTTTGCCTTCGAAAAAAGCGGTGCCGCCGATCAGGGCTTGGTCATCATTGAACTGTCGGTCGCCGTGCAGTTCCTGAAAGTCCGTGAATAGAGTGGCAATGTAATCAAGGGCGTAGGGCCGTTTGGGATGACGCGCGACCAACACCCGCTGCCAGGGAGTCAGGTTCGTATAAATATCGCGCTTGGTGGTATCGATTTTGGCTTCGATGGTCGCGAGCTCGGCGGACATATCGATGTTGTTCTCCAATGACTGCTGATGCAGCGCTTCGAGCTGCTTTTCGAGTTCACGCAGCGGTTTTTCAAACTCAAGGAGGTAGACGGGTCGATCCATGGGTCAAGGTTAGGGCGGACGCTTGGGATCTGTCAACGGGGCTATCCCCGTGATGGGTCAGTGCTGAAACGGGCCGCAGCGGGGTCGCTGCGGCTCCAGCTGAAACTGGAGAGCGGGCGACGTCGCCCGCGAGGTTATGTTGTTTTTCTCAACCCCAGTAGGAATTCCCGATTGCCGTCGGCGCCGGCGACGGGGCATTCCATTTCGCCGAAAACTTCCGCGCCTTTCAATTCGCGCAGGGCGAATTCGCGGACGTCGGTCATGACGCGAAGGCGCACCTCGTCGTCGCGGATGATGCCCTGACCTTTGTCGACTTCGGCTTTGCCGGCTTCGAACTGTGGTTTCACGAGCGCGACGAGCGAGCCGTTGGATTGCAGAAATCCCCAGACGGCAGGCAAAACGTTTTTCAGGGAAATGAACGAGAGGTCCATTGCGATCGCGTCGTAGCCGGCGCGCGGCAGGGCGCCGGGTTGGAGGTGGCGCGCGTTGACTTTTTCCAGATTTGTGACGCGGGAATCGCGGCGGATTTTGTCGTGCAACTGGCTATGTCCGACGTCCACGCAAGTCGCCGAAATCGCGCCGGCCTGAAGCATGCAGTCGGTAAAACCGCCAGTCGATGCGCCGACGTCGAGCACGTGTTTGCCGGTGAAGTCGACGGGGAATTTTTCGAGAAACGCCGCGAGCTTCTCACCGCCGCGGCTGACGAAGCGTGGCGGTTGGTCGACGGTGACTTCGAAATCGGCTGGGTAATCCTTGCCCGGTTTGTCGAGGCGATCCGTGCCGTGGCGCACGCGGCCGGACATGATTAACGCCTTGGCTTGTGCGCGCGTCGGGGAAAGCCCGCGCGTAATCAATAATTCGTCGAGGCGTTGTTTCATGGCGTGGCCTTTGGTGTTCCACGGCGGGGTCGTCGTGGCTCCAGTTTCTTTTTTGGAGCGCGGGCGATCTCGCCCGCGGTTTTTCCGGTCGGTTTCAATTTTTGTCGCGCGGGCGACCAGCAAGTGGTGCGTCCACCGACTTCCTCGCGCACGAGGGGCTTTTGGGTGGTCGGGCAACGACCGCCATTTTCCCAGCGGTGCCAAAAAAGCCACATCTTCGGGATGTGTTGGTTGAGTTCCGGTGGCAGCTTGCCGCCTTTGCCGGCAATCGTCTTGAGCGCGAGTTCGCAAACATGGCGGCATTCGCGATGCAGCGTGCGCACCATCGCTGGAGTCAGGGAACCGGCGGGTTGTTTCGGGTGAATGCACGCGCGCCAGAGGATTTCGTCGGCCATCCAATTACCGATGCCAGGGAATCGCTCCTGCATCAGAAGCACGGCTTTGATCGGGGCTCGCTTGCGACGTTTGAGAAATTCCAGGACAGCCTCGACGGTAAATTTTACGGAGAGAATGGCGGGCGCAATTTTTGTCCACCATTCAGGTGGTTTTTCGCCCGTAGCGAATTGCACGCGACCGAACATCCGGGGATCGTTGAAAACGAGCTGCCGCGTTTTTTGGACGAGGATAAAATGGTCGTGTTTCGTCGGCGTGTAGTTGGGTGACTCGACGCGGAGTTCCCCACTCATACCGAGATGAATGCCGAGCCATGCCCTCGACTCCGCTCTGGCCCGGCCGCCGCCGTTGAAATGAAACAGCATTTGTTTCGCGGCTGTTTCGGAATTGAGCAGCGTCGTGCCCGTGAGTTTCAGCTTTAGTTCGCCGGTGTCGCAGCCGCGAAATATTTTTTTGCCCTCGTTCAATTTCACGGCAACCACCCTCGCGCCATGGCCGACGCTCCAGCGTTTCCGGAAGAATTCGACTTCGGCGAGTTCAGGCATGAACGGGAAGGGAGACGGAGGTTTGGCCCACGAAATGCACGAAAAAATACGAAATGAAATCCACTTGAAGAAAGCGTTCTCCTGAGCTGATGCGAAATGGCCAATCGTTCATCGAGAAGGGACTCTTTTCGTGGTGATTCGTGGGCAATTGCCAACGTTCACCGGATTTCCCAGTTGTAGGGATATTTTGAAAGCGCACGCGTTCCCGTGGCGGTTACTTGAACCACATCTTCCCAACGGCAACCGCCGAGGCCGGGATAATAGAGGCCGGGTTCGACCGTGAGGACCGAATCTTTTTTCAACGGATAGGCGACGGCGGGCGAGATGCGCCCGGCTTCGTGGACGGCCAGTCCGAGTCCATGGCCAGTGCCGTGAAAAAATCCGACCGCGCCGTTCTTTCCGTGTTTCGTCTCATAGCCGGCTTCCGCAAAATACGACGTCACGACGGAATGAACGTCGCGACCGTCTACGCCGGCGCGGATGGTTTTAGTGGCGCGTTTTTGCGCCTCACGCACGGTGTTGACCAACCGCCGCTGCACTTCGCGCGGACGGCCTTTCAAATAGGTGCGAGTCATGTCGCCGAAATAGCCGGTTTTGAGGACGCGGGGAAAAATATCGATGATGATGAGTTCATGCGGACGCAGCGGACCTGAGCCTCGCTCATGTGGATCGCACGCCTGATCGCCACCGGCGACGATGGTGTCCTGTGGATTGCCACCTTGTTCGCGAATCGCAGTTTCGAGATTGAAGCGAAGGATTTCCGAAGTGAGCGATTTGCCGCGATAAATCAGATTGCGGCCATTTATTTTCGCGGCGCGCAGAATTTTTTCAGCGACGACGTAGCCGACGGTGCAGAGACGGTTACCCTCGCGGATGCAGCTGGCTTCCCAAGCGGATTTTATTTCGCGTTCGGGAAACAGCATGCCTTCAGCAAACACCAATTTGAGCCCGAGTCGCGTGAGTTTGACGTAAAGCGACGCCGGGAAATCGCCGGAAACGCGAAAGGCGCGCTGGCCATATTCCTTCGCGAGGAGGGCAATCACTTCGGCGAGGCCGGCTTTGGCTCCGGAGACTTGTTTGGCACGCGTGAACCAGGTTTCGCGGGCGAGTACGAGGTCAAAGTCACCGGTTTTCTTAACGCGCGAAAATTCCAGGGCGCTCTGCAGGGTGATCTTTTTTCCGCGCGCACCGAACGCCAGGAAGGCGTCGTGAACCTCGACCCGGCCGAAATACAGCATGTCGGAACTGCTCTGAGTGTCGGCGTAGAGGAGGGGAGGCAGAGGCGATTTTTGCACGGAGAGTAAGATTGAATTGTTTCTGCCCTCCATTAGCTAGGAAAGCTTACAAAATGCAAAAAATGTTTTCCCGCTGCGTTAACATCCGTCTTTTGGTGGTGGCCTCATTGTTCGTCTTAGCCGCCTGCGGGGATGCTCATAAACAGACGCAGACGGAAGCCGTTGCCGTAAAATCAATCGAGGAGAGATTTCCGATCAAGGTCGGCGACCGGATGGTGCAAATGCAGCTGGTCGCCGACCAAAGGGAAATGGAACGCGGTTTGATGGACCGGAAGACGATGGGGTCGGATGAGGGAATGCTGTTTGTCTTTGATTTGCCGCAGCAGATGAAATTCTGGATGCACGACACGGATATTCCGTTGAACATCGGTTTTTTTGAACCGAGTGGCGAATTAAAGGAAACCTACGAGATGTATCCGCACGACGAGGAAACGGTGTCGTCGCATTCCCGGAATTTGCAATTTGCGTTGGAGATGAACCAAGGGTGGTTCGCGCGTTCGGGAGTAAAACCCGGCGACAAGATTGACTTGACGGCGGTGGCGGAAGCACTGAAGGCGCGAGGAATGGATCCGGTAAAATTCGGATTGAGGTAGAGTGACCGGTTCCGCAGCGGGGTCGCTGCGGCTCCAGGTTTTGGTTGGAGCGCGGGCGACCTCGCCCACGTTGGCGTCGATTAGTGTGCCAACTCATGAATTACTCCTTGGTAGGGCCACTCGTTTTGGCTGCTAACCAATTTCGCGCGGACCGGATTATTGCGCACATAGTCCCACTTATCGCTGTAAGACTCCGCCGTACGCAGGTATCGGTCGAAGTAATCGCGTTGCCAGATGGGTGCTGACGCGCCGGTTGTTGCGGTTATTTGTGGCGCTGAGATCGATTTCCAAGCCGCGATCCATTTGGACAACGGTTCCGGTTTTTCGGCGGGCATCGTAAACCGATGGAGTGATCTGGCATGATTACATATCTGCCGACGCACCACCCGTTCCGACTAAAAGAATCACGCCACTGCGTTGCTAAAATTGAATGCGCGACAGGGTTGGCCAAGACAGATGATCGTTTCGCCGTGCAGACAGTTAAAAACACCAATGGGTGTCTCGCAAATGGGTCGAGGTGTGCAAGTGGCATACTCACCAAGCTTACAGACCGCAGCGGGGTCGCGGCGGCTCCAAGTTCAGCCTGAATTTAATGGAGCGCGGGCGACCTCGCCCGCGGGTTCGCGCTTAAATTTCCTTTCGGCGCTTGTCGACTTTCTCGATTTTGAATTCGTCCTTGGGGAGGACGTTGTCGGTGACCATGACGGCGACGGGCAATTTGGTTTTAACCCAGAGTTCGGATTCCTTGAAAAATTTTGCGCCCACGCTTTCAAGGGACTCGCCGATGGATTTCACCGGCAACATCCGGCCTTTCTTGGAGGCGTTGAAGTCATAGGCTCCCTTGCAAATTCTTTCCGTCGTCGAATGGGGGCTGGCGTCTTCGGGGATTTGCACGACCCAGCCGACCAAATCGGCTTTGGCGAGTTTGCCTTGGGAATCGGAGAGCAGGACCACGAACTGCTTTTTCGCCGCAGGTGGCTTGATGTCCTCGTCGGCCTCGGGTTGCGTGACTTCGTTCATCTCCTCGACGATTTCCCGCAAAAGGGAAGGGTCGATCTTGTGCTTTTTGAGGATGTCCGCGACTTGGTTTACTTCGATTTTGGCCATGGGAAAGTGATGGAGCGTTCACGAAACACACGAAATCGCACGAATGACAAAGGAATTTTCCGGCAGGACGGAAGGTTTCGCTGGAGGCCCGGAAGTCGGACGGGAGGGTTAACCACGCGTGCACACGAATGGGCACTTATTTTAAAACCTCGGGGCGAGCGGAAACCGGGGAATTCAGACGCCGAAGCCGGGACGGTAGTTTTCGGAGATGTATTGGTTGGCTGCGGGAAAATTAGTGACTTTCAGGGCGGCGGAATCCCACTCGATGCGACGGCGGGCGCGAACGGCGACGTTGCTCAGAAGTACGGTTTCGGTGAGGGCCGAAGCGTGGTCGAAGTTGGAACCGGCGGGAGTGCCGCCCTTGCAGGCGCGAACCCATTCGGCGAAGTGGCCACCGGTGATGCGGGGAATGGATTGGCCGGGCAACGTCGGTGCGAGTTGCTCCATTTTAATTTGGGGAATGATTTGCGCGTGGGCGTAATAGGTATCGGCAAATACCGTGGCCTTGCTGCCGACGATGAGTGAGCCGTTGCCCGGGAGTTTTCGATCGGCTTCGAAATCGGCGGGGAGAGTGGGCTGGAGACCGCCATCGTACCACGTCCATTTGACTGCCGGCAAATTGCCGCGCGCCGGGAAATCGTAATGCACCACGGAAGCGGTCGGCGGACTGTCGCTGGTTTGATGCGCGCTGATTGCTTCGACGGTGGTCGGCGCGGTTAAATCGAGGGCCGAATACGCGCCGTCCATAATGTGGCAACCCATGTCACCGAGCGCGCCAGTGCCGAAATCCCAGTAGCCGCGCCAGTTGAAGGGCAGATAAGCCGGATCGTATTCGCGGGCTTGGGCGACGCCGAGCCAGAGATCCCAATCGAGCGTCGATGGCACGACGGGCATGAGTTTGCTGTGATCGGGTTTCGCGATCCCTTGCGGCCAGATCGGGCGATCGGTCCAGCTGTGGATTTCGCGCACATCGCCGAGGACGCCGGCTTGAACCCATTCTTTGATGAGGCGCCAGCCGTCGTTGGCGTGACCTTGATTGCCCATTTGCGTCGCGACTTTTTTCTCGCGGGCCAGCGCGGCGAGCTGACGGGCTTCGCTGATTGTATGGGTTAATGGCTTCTCCACGAAAACGTGTTTGCCGAGTGACAGTGCGGCCATCGCGATTGGAAAATGCATGTGATCGGGCGTCGACACGGTGACGACGTCGATCTTGTTGCCCAGCTTTTCGAGCATCACACGGAAATCCCGGAAGTGCGGTACGCCGGGAAATGCGGTGTAGGCCTTGGCGGCGCGGACGTCGTCCACGTCGCAGAAAGCGACGAAATTTTCGCTCTTCAATCCGTCCACTGCATCCCAGCCGCGTCCGCCGACACCGCAGCACGCGATGTTGAGTCTGTTGTTGGGCGACTGACCGTTCGGACCCTGGCTTTTCAAAATGGCAGGCATGCTCAAGGCTGCCGAGGCGAGGGAAGCGGTTTTGATGAAAGAGCGACGGGAGACGGCGATATTTTTCATGGGGTTACGAAAGCCAGTTTGACTCGGAAGAAGATTACCGAAAGAGCAAATTTGCTCGTGCGAAATTCCTAATGAAAGACAGAAACAAGGGCGTGACGCAAAATCTGGAAGAACTTTTCGACGTCGTCGACGAACAGGATCGGGTGACGGGTCAGGCACCTCGCCGCGAAGTGCACGCGCGCGGCTGGAAACATCGGGCGGTGCATCTGTTGGTCGTGAATGGCGCCCGCCAGATTTTTTTGCAGAAACGATCGAAATCCAAGGATCTTTTTCCGGGCTTCTGGGATTCTTCAGCGGCGGGGCACGTGGGTGCGGGCGAGGATTACGACGGCACGGCGGCGCGGGAGTTGGAAGAGGAGCTGGGTTGTCGTCCGGAGAAACCGCCGGTGCGACTCTTCAAAATCGAGGCGAGGCCGGAAACCGGCTGGGAATTTGTCTGGGTTTATCGCGTGGCGTCGGAAGGACCGTTTGTGCTCCAAGTTGAAGAAATCGAATGCGGCGAATGGTTTTCGCCGGCCGCGATTGATCGCTGGATCGAAGAACGACCCGAGGAAATCGCGCCGGCATTTTTATTTCTCTGGCCGAAAGTTTGCGCAATGGTGTGAGTTGCTCGGCAGGTCGGCGCACGTACGTAGAGCGGCTATGGCTTCGGGCGCTGGCTCAGAATGAACTCAAACTGCTTCTGTGAAAACAGGCGGCGCGGCACACGGCGCTGCGCTTCGGAAATTAATTTATCCCATTCGGCATCGTTCGGCTCGAAGGGTTCCCACGAGCCACCGCGGCCGTATTTTTGGGTCCAAGTGATGGTCGTGCCGAACACATCAACCAGGACTTGGTATTTATCCCCTTCTTCGTCTTTTTGCCACCAGCCGAATTCCATGGGCGCAGCTTGGCGGGGCAGGGTTGGACCGCAAGCTGGTTGAATGGAAATCCACCGCGGGGTCGCCGTGGCCCAGGGGTGCGCGTCTAAAGGCGAACCCGCCTCCGCTTTGGATCAATCCTTCGAGAGTTCGGCGGCGCGGCGGGCAGCGGCGAAGATGGTTTCCTTGATCGTTTCGCGAAAATTACGGGCGGCGAGCGCTTGAAGACCGGCAAACGTGGTACCGTTGGGTGAAGTTACCTTGTCGCGCAACGCCTCGGGGGCTTCGCCCGTACGCGCGAGCAACCGCGCGGCGCCCAACGTGGTCTCGAGCGCCACTTGCGCCGCGACGGTGGGCGCTAGACCCGCGGCGATGCCGGCTTCGCGCATCGCCGCTACATATTCAAAGAGGAATGCTGGACCACTGCCGCCGAGAGCGGTGAGAGCGTCGAGTTGCGATTCGTCGACTTCGAGATGGATTCCGAGCGCACCGAGCATCGCCTCGACGGAGGCGCGGTCGGCTGGGTTGAGCGGAGTCAGGGTGCAATAGCTCGTGACGCCTGCGCCGATGGCCGCCGGGGTGTTCGGCATGGTGCGAACGAGATTGCGGGCGTGAGGAAAGGAGCGGGCGAGGGTGGCGACTTTTTTGCCGGCGAGCAGCGAGATTACCAGCTTGTCGCGAGTCAACTCAGCCAAGGCCGGATCGGCGGATGCGAGCGATTGCGGTTTGAAAGCGACGACGACCACATCGGCTGGCTCGAGGAGCAACGGCAGATCCGGTTCAAACGCGATGCCCGTGGCTTCGGCCAGTTTTCGCGCCGTGACACCATTTTTGCTCGTGCAGGCGATATCACCGGGAGCGTAAACTTTTTTCTCCAACAGTCCGCGGATGATAGCGGAGGCGAGGTTGCCGGCGCCAAGGAATGCTAATTGGGGGGAGCTCATTGATCCGGTTTCGAGTGGGATTCAGTGCGCGGTCACTGCGGTGACCGAGACATGCGAACGCCCGGCTTACGACATGCCGTTGCGATCAAGCGGGTGGCGGAGAGTGGCAATCGCGCCGCCGCCGGCTCTTGCAACTAATGCAACTTCGCCGCCGAGATTGCGCAGTGAATGACGCGCAACCGTCAGGCCCATGCCGACGCCGACGGTGTGTTTCGTGCTCGTGAATGGCTCGAAGGCGTGGTCGCGAATTTCCGGGGCGATGCCGTGACCGCGATCCTCGACGTGGATGTAGGCGAATTTGCCTTCCTCGTCCTTGTCGACAATCTCGGTGCGAATGGTGATCGGACGTTTGTCGTCGGGTTCGTCCTGATAACTTTCCCAAGCATTGATCAAAAGTTTGGAGAGCGCTTCCTCGAACACCTCGACGTTGGTGTCGATCAGCATCTCGGTGTGGGGATTTTGCACCGTGATCGGTTGATCGATTTTGTACTCGAGCTGGTAGCGTTGGATGCCGCTGTCGATCATGCTTCCGAGTTTACACCGCACGAAGGGTGGGCGATTTTTGACGACGAGGCTGGTGAGCTGTTTGATGATGGAAACGATGCGGTTGACCGCGTCTTCCAAGTGCTGAGAATTCTTTTTAACCAGCTCGGGTTTTTCGTGGTAGGCTTTGATCAGGTCGACGTAGCCGATCACCACGCCGAGAAGATTGTTGAGATTATGTGCGATGCCCTGCGTGACGGCGCCGATGGTGGCGGAGCGACGGGATTCGCCGAGACGTCGCTGGAGATCGACGAGCTCGCGATTGATCGTCACGAAACGCAGCTGCGTCTGGACGCGCGCGAGGGTTTCATCGAGGTCGATCGGCTTGGTGATGTAATCGACCGCGCCGACCCCGAGTCCCTCGATTTTTCCTTCCTTCGAGGTGCGGGCAGTAATGAAAATAATCGGGATGCCCTTGGTCTCGTCGTCGGCTTGGAGTCGTTGGCAAACTTCGATGCCATCCATTTCGGGCATCATTACATCCAGCAGAATCAGGTCGGGCTTGTCGCTCGCAATCAACTCCAGCGCATCGCGGCCGGAATAGGCCGTGGTCACAATCATGTTTTCCCGCTCCAGCTTGCGCTTGAGCAATTGGACATTGATGGGCTGATCGTCGACGACAAGAATCTTAGGTGCTGCCATACGGGGAGTAACGAGAGCGAAATGGGTTTGCGACAAAGTGGCAAGTGTCACTTGCGTCGCGAACACCCTATTTTTCGTCCCGCTTAAACACTATTTTGTTTCCGGGCGCGAACAGTGTTTTTCATGAGCATGGCGACGGTCATCGGGCCGACGCCGCCGGGAACCGGGGTGATCTTTGCGCAAAGAGGCGAGACCGTAGGAAAATGAACGTCGCCGGTGAGGCGGTAACCACTCTTTTTCGTGGCGTCCGGGACCCGGTTAACTCCCACGTCGATGATGACTGCGCCGGGTTTAACCATGTCGGCGGTGACGAATTCGGCTTTGCCGATGGCGGCGATGAGGATGTCGGCTTGGCGGGTGAGCGCAGGAAGATTGGCGGTTTGCGAATGGCAGACGGTGACGGTCGCGTTGGCCCATGCCTTGCGTTGCATGGCGAGCAAAGCGGCGGGTTTGCCGACGATGAGGCTGCGGCCGAGGACAACGACGTGTTTGCCCGAAAGCGAAACGCCCGAGCGCTGGAGCAATTCCATGATCCCGGCGGGAGTGCAGGCGACGAAACCGGTTTCGTTTTCCTGAACCAGTTTACCGAGATTCAGCGTGTGGAAGCCGTCGACGTCCTTATGCGCCGCGATGCGGCCGAAAACCGCCACTTCGTTGATGTGTTTCGGCAGCGGCGATTGGACGAGGATGCCGTCGACCGTGGCGTCAGCGTTGAGTTGGTCGACGATCGCAAATAATTCTTCCTGCGAAATCGTGGCCGGCGGCAGAATTAGCCGGCTTTCGATGCCGATTTCCGCGGAGGTCTTCTGCTTTTTCGTGACGTACGAAATGGACGCTGGATCTTCGCCGACGCGGACAAGGGCGATGCACGGCTTGCGGCCACCGAGGGCGGCGACTTCGGCTTTGAGTTCGGCAATGATGCCCGCTGCGATTTTGTTACCGTCGATGAGTTCCATGGTGGAAAATAAAAAGGCCGGCCTCGCGGCCGGCCAGTAAGAATTCGAATTATTTCAACTGCATCGCTTCGGCGGCGATGACGAGATCCGTGCCATCGACCGTATTTCGAATCGTGCCCGTGATGGAGATCTCACGATCGACGAACGCCTCGATTTTATCGATCAACAGCAGGCGCTTGGTATCGACATAGGCTAAGCGGCGGCCGGAGGAATCCATGAGCTGGTAGTCATAGAGAGGGTTCGGATTCAGGAAGCGCTTGGCCAGTACGAACCGGCCGGTGAACATGCGCGGCATGTCGGCCGTGTTGCCGCTAATCTGCACGGGATGACCGGGAGTCGTGACACTGCCGGGCGCTGGCGCGGGAGCGAAGGGAGCGGCCACCGACGCGGAGTTGGCGGGGGTATTGGCCGTTTCGGCCGAGGCGATGAAGCCCTGCAGATTTTTCTGAACTTTCACCTGGCAATAGTCGCCTTTCAAACCAGTGATCTCAATTTTGTCGCCCGATGCGTAGACGGAGAGCACTTGGGCGTCTTTCTTAGGCGCCACGTAGATATTGCTGCCGGGACGGACTTCGAGGGCCTTGGTGATATCGCGATTATGAACGTAGGCTTCGAGCGGGGTGTTCACCTCGACGCGCTTCCAGCCGGCGGGCGCTTCGCCGACCACCGTGATGGCGTAGCCGCTTTTCAGGCGGACGAGCACGGCGGATTTTGCGTCGGCTTGGGCGAACACGGCGGTATCGCTCGTGAGCTTCTCGGCATTCAATTGCAGGGCAAAGAGCGCGAGGGCGCCCATGACACCGAGACTGCGGAAGAGGAGGGGGGGGTTAGTTTTCATCGGGGAGCGAAGCCGGCTCGTCGCGGTGGTGCGAACGCGGCACGGCAAAAAGTGATTCGATCTCTTTCGTAGAAAGTTGTTTCACGCCGCGCAAAGGAATTCCTTTCAAGCGCAACGCACCGATTTGGTAGCGCCGCAGCCGTCTGACCTCAAATCCGAGGGCGGTGAATAGCTGGCGGATCTCGCGTTTTTTGCCGTGGTGCATGTGGACGTCGAGCTCCGGGGAGCTGCCATCGACGCGGGGATTCACCAAGGCGGCGCGTTCCACTTTCAAGTGTTCGCCCTCGATGACCACGCCCCGTAACAGCTGGCGGAGACGGCCGACCGGGAAGGGTTCTTCCAAGGAAACGTAATATCGTTTCACGACCAGATTGGACGGGTGCATGAGCTTGTGCGCGAGGTCGCCGTCGGATGTGAGAATGACGAGGCCCTCGCTGTCCTTGTCGAGGCGACCGGCGCAAAACAAACGCAACCTCGCCCATTCGCGCGGCAACAAATCGAAGATGGTCTGCTCGGCGTGCGGGTCGCTGTTACTGCACACCACGCCGCGCGGTTTGTGCATCACGAGCGCGAGTTTCGGTTGGGCTTTGGCGCGCACGCCCTTGCCCTTTACGCTGACTTTGTCGGTGCCGGGCGTGATTTTTTGACCGAGTTCGGCCTTTTCGCCGTTAACATAAACCTCGCCCGCGACAATCAGGGATTCGGCGGCGCGGCGGGAGCAAATGCCGGCGTCGGCAATGAATTTCTGAATGCGGACAGGTTCCATGTAAACTGGCTGATGGCATGCCTCAACGAGCTGGGCAACAGGAAAGCCCGATTTTATGGCAGGAATGGTGCTTGCAAGCGGTTGGCGGGTGTCGGCAAATCTTGGCCGATCATGAGCTCGGCGCCCGCAACTTCACTCTACCACAAAGATAATCCATTTCCCGCCCGCGTGACGGAGAATCGACTCCTCAACAAGCCGGGTTCCCACAAGGAAACGCGCCACATCGTGGTGAATATCGCGGGCAGCGACCTGCACTACAAGGTGGGCGATTCCCTCGGGGTGTTTTCTGCTAATCGCGCTTCCGAGGTCGACGAGATTTTGCGGCTCCTCAGGGCCACGGGCGACGAACCCGTTTCGCCGGTGATGTTGAAACTCGCGGCGCCGATTTCATTGCGTGAAGCCCTGACCGGTCGTTTGGCGCTCGCCAAACCGACGCGGAAAATCGTCGAAACGCTGGCGACCAAAGCGACCAACGAGGAGGAGAAAGCCGGGTTAGCGACGCTGGTTGCGCCTGAAGGCAAGGATCAGCTCGCCGGTTACCTGGAAGATCGGGAATTTGTCGATTTGCTGGCCGAATATCCGAGCGCGAAGCTGACGGCGCAGGAACTGGTCGATCACATGCGGAAACTTATGCCGCGCCTTTACTCGATCGCATCGTCGTCGAAACCGCATCCGCAGGAAATTCACCTCACCGTCGCGGTGGTGCGTTATATGACGAATCATCGCGAGCGCGTGGGAGTGGCGAGTTCGTTTCTCGCGGATCGGGCGGCACTGAATGCTACGCCGGTGCCGGTGTTTGTTTCCGATTCGCACTTTGGCGTGCCGACGGACGGCGCGACGGATATCATCATGGTCGGACCGGGAACTGGCGTGGCACCATTCCGGGCGTTCATGCAGGAGCGGATCGCGACCGACGCGAAGGGACGCAACTGGCTGTTTTTTGGCGATCAGCACCGGGCGACGGATTATCTTTACGAGGAGGAATGGCACGCGTGGCAGGCGCAGGGCGCGTTGGCGCGCGCCGACCTCGCGTTTTCCCGCGATCAAACGCTGAAGGTTTACGTGCAAGACCGCATGCGCGAAAACGCCGAGGAATTGTGGAGTTGGATCAAAGGCGGCGCGCATTTCTACGTCTGCGGCGACGCGAAACGCATGGCGAAGGACGTCGATCTTGCACTGCACCAAATCATCGAGGAACGCGGCGGACTGAATCTGGCGCAGGCCACCGACTACGTTAAACAGATGAAAAAAGATAAACGTTACCAACGCGACGTGTACTGAGCGGTCGGCGTCGGCCGTGAAATTTTCACGCTTGCCCGAGGCGGCGCTTTCGGTCCCATAACACCTTTCCACCCATCATGAATCTGACTTTTAATAATCGAACTGCGTTGGTCACCGGTGCCGGACGCGGCATTGGCAAATCCATTGCCGAGCTACTGGCCAAACAAGGCGTAAATGTGATTTGCGTGAGCAAGTCCGCCGACAGTTGCGGTGCGGCTGCGGCTGGGATCGTCGCTGCGGGTGGCAACGCCAAGGCGCTGGCGGTGGACGTCGCGGACGGAGCCGCCATCGCGAAAGCGAGCGCCGATCTTCTCGCCGAATTTGGGCAGATTGATATTCTGGTGAACAACGCGGGCATCACGAAGGACGGACTGCTTTTCCGGATGTCCGAGGACGACTGGAATTCCGTGCTGACCACCAATCTCACTAGTTGTTATCACTGGACGAAGTACATTGGCCGTTCGATGACGCAGAAGCGTTGGGGGCGCATCGTGAACATCACGTCTGTCGTCGGATTGATGGGCAACGCCGGGCAGTCGAACTATTGCGCCGCCAAGGCTGGATTGATCGGATTTACGAAGGCGATCGCCAAGGAATTTGCCGGACGCAACGTGACGTCGAATGCCGTGGCGCCAGGCTTTATCAAGACTGACATGACAGCGGCGTTGCCAGCAGAGGCGGCAGAGAAAATAACCGCGGTTATCCCGCTGAAACGGCTGGGCGAAGCAGCGGATATTGCGCACATGACCGCCTTTCTTTGCGCGGAGGAAGCCGGCTACATCACTGGCCAAGTTTTTACCGTTGACGGCGGCATGGTGATGTGACCCTCTTTATCAAACATTTAGCACCCTTTTTTTAAACTCATGGCTGACCAGAAAACCATCGACCAGCGCGTCAAAGAAATCATCGTTAACCAACTGAACGTTAACGAAGAGCAAATTACTCCACAGGCGTCATTTCTTGACGACTTGGGTGCCGACTCACTCGACACCGTCGAGCTGATCATGGCCTTTGAGGAAGAATTTAAGGACGAGATTAAGGGAGAAATTCCCGAGTCCGATGCCGAGAAATTGCAGACTGTGGGTGATGTCACCGCCTACATTGAGCAAAAGGCTGGAAAGAAATAATTTTGGCTTTTGTTGAAAGCGTTCTACCGTCTGGCCCCAGTGCTGGCAGGTAGGACGCTTTTTCATTTCCAGCCCTGAATTAATGATGGAAACAGCATATCCGAAAAAACGAGTCGTAATCACCGGCATGGGCGTCATCGCGTCCCTCGGCCATAACGTAAACGATTTCTGGTCCAATATTCTGGCCGGGAAATGCGGCGTGGATCTGGTCACGCTTTTTGATACGAAGGATTACAGCTGCAAAATCGGCGCCGAAGTGCGCGGTTGGGATGCAACCCAGCACATGGATCCCAAGGAAGTTCGTCGCAACGATCGTTACACTCATTTCGGATTTTGCGCGGCAAAGCAGGCGGTGGCCGATGCCAAGATCGACATGACGAAGGAAGATCCTGACCGCGTCGGAGTGATCATCGGGTCCGGGATCGGCGGCATGCTCACGATCGAGAACCAGCACAAGGTTTTGATGGAACGCGGAC
>JBEPTW010000083.1:0-15962 GCA_041691855.1 Verrucomicrobiota bacterium
CCCAATCACTTCCTAAACGGTGGTCTTTTTCAACTGCATCGATACGGCTAAGCCGTCGCTTCGTAGTCGTCCGTAACGTTTCGTATGGTCGCTGCGCCGAGCTTTTTGCATCCCGCGTGGCAGCAGATGCTGAGGGATGTCGCGCCAAGAACCACCAGGCTTAATATACTTCATTCTTTCTGTATTTTGCGGCGAAAGTTTGCTGGCCCAATGGTTATATGTAACCCCGTCCGGACTACGCAGCATTTTTGCATAATAGCTCGTGGCTGCGCGATTATAAGTGGCGATTTCTCCTCCTTCGCCCATTTCAAGCTTCGGCAAATCGTTGAGTGCATCTCCAACTGTCACTGCCGGTTTGAGCAAGAGTGAATCAAGAGGCAATTGCTGGAAGGTCATGGTTCGCCCACCTTTGAAGTTCGCTCGGGCCAACGCATAGTGGGTCGGAGCAGGGTGCTCCAATTTACAGTCATTTCGAGTTCCTAGGATAATCGTACGCCAGCGTTCCTGTGGTGCCCCATAATGCGCGGCGAAAAGAATTTTAACCGAGACTTTATAACCATGCCGCTCGAGTGAAGCCACAATTTGCTCGAAAATCACTCCATCGCCCAGCGAAAGCATACCCGGCACATTCTCCATGAGCAGTGTCTTAGGCATGAACTCATCGAGGAATCGAATGTAATGTCGAAAGAGACTGTTCCGTGGATCGGCAAGAAATCGGCCAGGAGCGTTGATCGAGAATCCTTGGCATGGAGGACCTCCAACTAAAACGTCAAGTTCGCCGGGTTGTAATTTCAATTCGCGGCGCAATGCGGCTACATCGATTTGTTCAATTGGTTTAGCTTCGGCACGGACTGCGGGATGATTGGCCTGAAAAGTTTTTATAGCCCATGGATTGATGTCGTTTGCATATTCACAGTGGAACCCTGCACGCCTAAAACCTTCAGTTAACCCGCCAGCGCCGCAGAATAAATCGATTGTCGAATAGGACTGCCCTGCAAACGGGGTGGCAAAATACGCTGATTGCTCATCAGCCAAAGACCATTCGCGTTTTTTCCGGGTCTTGACTTTCTGGCCAATTTTTTCCAGGGGAATCCGACGTGACTTGACGATAAACTTAGGTTTCGCACGTAACTGTTTTGTCGGCATTGCGCCACGCTATGGCGGTTTGAGTCCACCGCGCAATCTTTGGTTTGCGAATCTAAAATAGCCTCCCGTGATGTCTGAATTTAGGCGTATGCTATAATTAAACCGGCCGAGTTCAGCCCTTTAGAAAGACGCGATTGAGGCCGGCTTGCTGTTTCTAAAGGAGTTGAGTATGAGCCGATCGCCAGCGGGATTCGCTACTCTCAAGCGCACTTATTTATCGCAAGAAATACGAACTGCCACCGGCTTTTTCGATCTCGTCGCGGGAGGTTATTTTAATTTCGACAGAGGCGACCGCTGAATCCGAAAATCCGGCGACGAGCATTTTTTTCTTAAATACGGAAATGCTTCGCGGGCGTTCGGTGCGGCTGAATTCCTCTTTCTCGATCTTCGTCCGACAGATCAACCACACACCCATGTCATCAGAGTCTCCGGTGGGGCTGGTGCGCAATTCGTAGTCCACTACCGGACACGGCGAGCCGGATTGTTCGCGTACCAATGAAGTCAGGCAATCGGTCATCGCTTGCCTCCATTTCGTTTTTTGATCGGTCATTATTTTTTCGGGCGGAATGATAACTCAAGGGTCGTTAAATCACAGCTCTTACTCAGCAGAGCTTCGTCGCCACGGACCACCAGCGCCGCGTCCTGCCCACGGCAGACAATGGCAACGACCAACGCTAGCGCGAAAGTTGATTTCATTATCAATGGATTATCAGGCATTTTATTCAGAAACAAGCCGTGTACGGCACGGCGTGTTCCTTCCGCGTTCTGCCGGCAATGGCCGACGCAATCCGTTCGACTAAAGCGACGCGTTCTTCCTTGGTCGTATCGCGCAAAGTCGGCTTCACGATCAATTCCAACCCGGCTCCGCGCCGCACTAAAAGTCCCCAGCCGGCTGGCAGTTCATGCGGCGCGAAGAGTCCGTCTTCCGCGACGAGATAAAGCAAACTCGCCGCGCGCCAGCGGCAGAGCTTGGCGAATTTCGTTCCTTCGTGAAATTTCCGCAGCGCCACGCGCAATTCAGTTTCCAAAGCGTCGTGCGTGTCGTGCCGCAGTCCGCGGAGATCCACGGCGTCGAACTCGGGAAACAATTCCTCGCCCCGTCGCAGCTCCGGACGATGTCCGCCGATCAACACCCGCAATGCCGCCAGTCGTTGCGCGAGCGCGGCAATCGTTTCCGCTGCGCCGGCCTCCGGCGAACTGTCGCGCAAAAAATCCGCGCGCGAAACCTTGCATTCGAATACCGCCGTGATCGCGTTATCCGCGAGAATTCGGGGCGTGGCCGCGACCACATCAGCGCGATACGCCGCGCGGGGCAAACGGACCTCCGTCGCGCCGAGGATCATCCGACGCGCGCACGCCCATTCCAGCGCCAGCCGCTTGAGCTCACGGTGGGCGGCGCTTTCCGAGCGGGAATTGAAGGAAGGTTCATCCATGGATTCTAATCGAAAAATACCTTTAACCCCAAATTCCGTTACTGAAACCACGGATTTTGCGGAGGGGCACGAATCGAGGTGAAATGGAAACGTCTGGAAGAATTTTGCCGCGATCACGGTCAGCAGCAATAGGTCCTCCAAAGATAATTAGCCACAGGACTCCGACCGGTGGGGCCGACTTGAAATGCCCGACAGGCGGGACGCCCGTCACTACAGATTGTTTAAAAATATTTTGACTCCGCTTTTCCAGACGCGCACCAGCCAATTGCGGCCGCCAAGCGGTCCCGCTCTGCCGTTTACCGTCCCATAAACCAGATGAACACTTGCAGCGCCGTCGTGCCGCCAGAGGACAGAAACAACGCGCCGACCACCGGATTGTCCCAGAAGAGAACAAACGCACCGCGATCGAGATGCTGGATTTCGTCGAGTAGCTTTTCGGCCTGAGTGGCGTTGTTCTGCGCGGCACTCGGGGCGGCCTGCGCCTGAAGTTTTTTGATTTTTGCCGCCAAGCTCGCCTCAGCCTTGCGCTTTGCTTCGCGGGCGGCGGTTTGAAGAATAACCACGCTGGCCAGCGCGAGAACGAAATTGCAGGCGAAAACCGCGATGAGCGAGACGGGCCACGTCCAGCAATCCCACCAGCTGTTGCGGGCGAGGATCATCAGAAGCAACAGAAACGAAGGAAAGTAAACGAGACGCCCGACCTGCTCCGTCAGTTCCGCAATCAATTGCAGGTCGATCCATTCATCGAGGTATTCCACATCGATCCCACCTTTCAGTCGTGAGAAATGCCTCCGGGTCGTGGCTGGATAGCGCGTCGGACCGGCGCTCAGTTTCTCGATGAACTCACGACAAAGACGGGCCGCATCCACGGTGAAAAAGGCGAGCAGGAGAAACCCCAGCAGCGATAGCCAGACGAGGATGAAATTGACCACCATTGCAACGAAGCCGCGCACCGGACTCGTGATCGACTCGCCAACTGCATACTGGATCGCAAAGAGCAAAAGGATGTAGAGCGGGATAAATAAAATCACCCGTTGGAAGCGTCGCCGAAAGCGGCTGTTTTCCCTGTACTCATACCAGATCGACTGCGCACACACGCGGTCAGCCGGATCGTCCCGCCGGATTGGCGGCAGTGAAAAATGAAAACTGCGCGTCAACGACAGAAAGGCTTCGCGCAATCGATGCGACAGCCCGACGCTGAAGCACATCGCCAGAACAAAAACAAATATCCGGATCACTTCCGCCGGCCACGCACTGACACCGCTGAACAGATTGAACGGTTCTCCTTCCGAATTCTTGAACGTGTTGCACCAGATGATTCGGATTACGACCACCGCCACAACTCCCAGCATGATCGCACCGGCCCAGAAACAAAACAGCTGCCGACAGCGGAGCCGGAAAATGCGCACCGCTGACCCACGAGCGGCGACCGCGGTCTGCAGCACGTTTTGCTCAAACTCCTCCGGTCGCTCGTCAAAGGCACATCGCGGAAAAGCCTCCTCACCGGAAATCGTATCGAGCAACTCGTTCGCACGGGTCCGGGCTTTTTTCAAATGCCGGCGCAGTCCGCTGACAGGTTTCTCAAACGCCGCCGCAGAATCGGGCCGCTCGCCTTCCAACAGCAATCCCGGGGATGCCGCCCGCTCCAAATAAGCGTCGATAAACTCACGCCGGTCGTGGCATTGGGCCAACGCCAAACCCTGAGGCCAACGCTCCAACATCCGGTGCTTCCAATCGGTTTTATTGTCGGAACTGAAATAAATTTCAGGCGGCCCAAAGCCATCGGACAGTCGTTTTTGCCGGAGCAGCTGGTTGAGATGCTTCACCGTCATTGCGGTGATCCGGTTCAGAATTTTTTCTCTTTCCCAATTAAGTTCTCCGTTTTTTGGCAACGGATGCTTCGTCAACTCCGTCCGTGCCTGCTGCAACTGCGGCTGCGACACCACCCAGTGGGCAATGCTTTTATGCGGCAGCTTGTCCAAGCTTTCCAACAACGTCTCCACGCCATCCGGTCCGCCGATATCCTCTGCGGAATAATCCAGCGCCGCGCGCGGATACGCCAATGCGTTCCACGTCATGCGGCGCAGTGGCGTCCAGATCCACGACGCGCCGGCGGTCAACAACCCAGCGACCACAAGACTCCACCAAAACGGGTGCAAGTCGTGATCGACGGGTGCCAAGCTGTCTTTCTCGCTGGCCGTCCACGGATGCAGCCACTGCGGCGGGGCACCGGATTGATTCGTTACCAGTTGACCGCTCTCCACGCTCAGATCCACCGCCGCGCGATTGCCCACTTCGAAACGACGGGCCGGAATTTTAACGACATCAGGCAAATAATGGTCCGCGCCGATCGCGGCGTAGGTCGCGGCAAACTGCGCCGTCTGGGTGCTGTCGCGGAATTGCGGAATGTTGCCCTGCAATTTATCATTTAACGCGAGCCCGTACGCGCTCGCCACGATGAGATTGCGGGCCCAGTCGCGCTCGCGCGGATGAAAATAACGCACATCGAGGCCGGTGGTGAAAAAGAGCGCCGCCGGAAACCGGGCGCGCAGCGCCTGCAGGATCAAGAGCGTGTCGTAAACGTCGCTGCCCACGATGCCGATGGCGTTGATCTGGCCACCCTCTTCCCGCTTTAGGGATTTCTGCAATTCGTCCATGCGGTCGCCAAGACGCCCAAGGTAGTCGAATTGCGCCGGGCCCTCGGCCTTGTTGACGTCCGGGGCCCAGTGACGCAATTCCTCGACTGAGGTCGGCCCGGATTTACCCTCCCGACTGCCATCGCCCGAAGCGCGCGCCGCATCGCCACCGCCAATGGTCTGGCCATCGAGCCCGCGCAAATAAACAAGGGAATGAAAATTCTTCGGCTCTGTCGCAGAACCCGAAACATACGCATCGATATAGTCCGACCGGGAATAGGCCGCGCCTGGCGGGGCGCTTTTCTGCCACGCCGACAACTCCGCCGCGTAGGTCAGCGAAAGCATCCGCGCGAAAAAGGTATCCCATTCGGAAATGAGCACGACGTGTTTCTTGTCGTCCTTCAAATCGACCCCGCGCAAGGCGAGCTCACCGAGAATCTCGTGGGCCATCTGTGCGTCGGTCGCCGCGAAATTGTGGAACGCCTTGAAGCCGGCTTTCAGCAATTTTTCGCGAATCGATGCGCGCGGCGTGAGATCAGGCGTTCGTGGATTCTTGACGAGCACCTCGTCCATTGCGCTCGGTGTCGCGCAAAATATTTCGATGCGGTTGATCACCTTTTGTGCGAGGGCCGCGAGCTCCTGGTTCGCCACCAGCGCCAGCGGCTGCACGTCCGTTTGCCAGGAAGGAAGCATGCCGCGCAGGGTCGACGAACGTCGCGGACCAATCAGCGCCACGCGTGGCTCGGGCGTTCCAGCCGGGAGTAGATGCACGTCAGTCAGTGGTTCGAGCAACAGCGGCAAGCGGATCAACGGATCGTCCTCGAAAAAACTATCGTCCAGCCAGAGTAACAGGATGGCGGGGCGATCATCCTCGTTGCCCGAGGCAGCGGAAAAAACGCGAGGGCGATACCACTCGTAACGAATCACCATGTGCGCCGGCTCCGCGGGAATTTCAACCCCCAGAAACCGCGCCTTCGCGCCGGAATTTTTCGCCGGCGACCAGAGTTCGGTGAGGCGCGGCGATCCGACCGTCGGAGTTTGTTTTGCGCGCGCGACTTGCTGCTGGGTCGGCCACGGAATTTTAAAATTCCCGATGTGTTCCGCGTCCTCGGGTGCGTAGCCCGCGCGACCAAGTGCGGAAACAATGGCAAAACGGCTGCGTATACGACTTTCCTCGTCTTCGCTGTACTGACCGCCCGAAATCATCGCGGGCAACAACACGACCCGTTTGACGGATCCGTCGCCGCGAGGATCGGGCGATTTGGACGAACTCCGACGACGGATTTGTTCGGCGAGCACCGTCAGACCAGACGTATCATCCGCCGCTTCCCCGGTGGCGTTGCTCGCCAGCGCGCGGAATGGATCATCCCAGAGACGAGTCTCAAGGTTTTGATCGCCGATAAATTCCTTGGATTCGCCGGCCGGCGTCACCGGACGGTCGCTCGTCAACTTTTGCGAAACAAGCCACAGCCCGCCGACAACGGTCACCAGCGCAAGTAATGCGCTCGGATTTCCCAGCAGAGATCCACCACCGCCTGATTTTCCCTCAGCCATAACCGATCACCCAATGTGTTGTGCAAAATTTCCCCGATCAGCTGAAATGCCCGTCCGTAAAAAAGGTGCCCGCAAAAACTGAGAAGGAGCACCGAAGGCCGGAGTGTCGATGAGCCGCTGGACCGCCGCAAGTCAGAGGGTACCCTGCGCGAACCAAGGTGAACTGCCCATTTCGCCGATCACACAGCTCAGAACCAATACATACGGCCCGTCGTGAGGTGGGATCGCCCCGCCCTGCCTCCGGACCGCTCGCCACGATAAAAAAGGTCCCGATGCGATGGATGGTCAATCGCCGGCGTAACGGATAGGACGGGCAACGCCGTAATGCGCGTACGCGAGCCGCGCAGGGCAAACGCGGGCGGTGTTCTTGACAGGAGGCGATCGCGCGAATCCATTGGGGTTCCCCCTCAATCGTCGAGCAATCCGCCGACGATGGATCAAATCAGAAATTGCCCCATGAGTTATCGCAACCGCTCGAAATTGACCCCACTCGCAAGCCTCGCGGGACTCCTGTGGGTTTCACTCGGATTCAACATGAGTCATGCTCAAGTTAAAACTGACGCCGGACTGATCGAAGGCCTGCCCGCAGACGCAGCGGGCGTGCGGGCGTTTGAGGGCATCCCATTCGCGGCACCGCCAGTCGGCGACCTGCGCTGGAAAGCGCCCCAACCCGTCGCGCCGTGGACCGGCGTGCGGAAGGCCGTGGAATTTGGTCCGCGTGCGATGCAAGGACCGATCTTTTCGGATATGATTTTCCGCGACGCAGGACCGAGCGAGGACTGCCTTTATTTAAATGTGTGGACGCCGTCAAAAACCGGCGCCGATAAATTGCCCGTCATGGTCTGGATCTACGGCGGTGGATTCCAAGGGGGCGGTTCTTCGGAGCCTAGGCAGGATGGCGCGATCCTCGCGCGCAAAGGCGTGGTGGTCGTCAGTATGAATTATCGCCTCGGGCTTTTCGGATTTTTCGCGCATCCCGCGCTGGCGTCTGAGACCGCAGATAGCGCGACCGGTAACTATGGCCTGATGGACCAAATCGCCGCGTTGCAATGGGTGAAGCGGAACATCGCGGCGTTCGGCGGTGACCCGAACAACGTCACTATATTCGGCGAGTCGGCGGGATCCATGTCCGTGTGCGCATTGATGACTTCGCCGCTGGCGCGCGGCTTATTTGAGCGGGCGATTGGCCAAAGCGGATCGGTCGTCCATCCGTCCGCAGAGAAATTCTCGCAACGGCAATCACGGGCCCAGGCCGAAGAACGCGGGGTAAAATTTGCCGCGGCAGCGGGCGCAAAAACGATCACTGAGCTGCGCGCAAAACCCGCCGACGAGCTGCTAAAGCTGGCACTCAGCAACGGCGGTTATTCGTTCCAAGTCGTCGTGGACGGTGCGGTACTCCCCGATGATCCCAATGCCATTTTTGCGGCCCACCGGCAAAACGACGTCCCTTTGCTCGCCGGCTGGAACGCCGACGAAGTGCGGGTTTACCACACCTTTGGCGACAAGCGTCCGACGGCGAAGAGTTTCCGGGAAAGCATCCAGGGGGAATACGGCGAGCATGCGGACGATGCGCTTAAATTTTATCCCGCAACTTCGGACGACGAAGCCATTCGTTCCGCCGGTGACCTCGCCGACGACACTTTCATCGGCTTTGCCACGTGGAAATGGCTGGAGCTGCAAGGAAAGACGGGGCGGGCCAAAGTCTATCGCTACTCGTTTGACCGCACTGTGCCCATCAAAACCGGCCGAATTATCAACGGCGCGACCGCGACCGCCGCAGACACCGGCGCACCGCATGCGAGCGATATTGGCTATGTTTTCTCCGCCTTCGACTCTGCTCCTGCCATCCCGTGGAAAGATGAAGATCGGCAATTGTCGGATGAGATAATGACGTATTGGACTAATTTCGCGCGAAGCGGAAATCCCAACGGTCCGGGCGTCCCGAACTGGCCCGAGTACAATCACGAAACAGAATTTGCGGTGATGCATTTGGACACGCCGTCGAAATCGTCGCCGGCCGCGCATCGCGACCGTTACGAGTTTCTCGACATTCACGGGCTAGGCAAATGAGCTGTATCGC
Organism: Verrucomicrobiota bacterium; assembly: GCA_041691855.1. Lineage (GTDB taxonomy): Bacteria > Verrucomicrobiota > Verrucomicrobiia > Opitutales > Opitutaceae > Lacunisphaera. Next base: position 8,850 of record JBEPTW010000083.1, read on the forward strand.
GTAAGGGCGGCGAGCACCTGCCGAACGACGGTCCCGGTTCTTCAATCAGTGTTCGTGTGTCCGCTGATCGAATGGGCCCGATTACCGGAGACCAAAACGGGCGGTTTGGGTCCAATAGATCATGTCTCCAACCAGTGATCGACGTTCTCCCTGCGTTCAACTTGAAAGCGCCTTCGCTGCGCTCTGGCTTGGCTTTGCCCGAACATGAATTTTCTCCGATTTAATCCCGGCACAAAGCGCCTCTCGACCGGGCGCGCAGAAACGTCGGTGGTGCGCGTTGAACTCTCGGTTCGCTCCCTACTTTTGGTGTTGGCGCTGATTGCAGCGGTTTGGCTGCTGACCAACCTCGTGCCAATTTTGTTAGTACTGATAACCGCGTTGATGCTCGTAGGTGCGTTAAGTCCAATTGTCACCTGGCTTGAGCAAAAACACGTGCGGAGGCCATTTGCACTCTGCACCATTTTCGGCGTCGCCATCGCGATGGGCATCACCATCGCCATGGTCACCGTCCCCACCGTCATTACTCAACTGCGGAGTCTGGTCGACAACGAGCCAGTGATCCGCGAACGCGTCGCGATCTACCTGCAGCAATCGAATTTCACCGCCCCGCTCGCCGATGACCTGCGTAATCTCCACTACACGGATTTGGCCAAGTCCTTCAAAACGACCTTGGTCTCGATGGGTACCGACATGGCGGCCACGTTCGCCTATGGGATGGCGGCGGTATTTCTGGCGTTTTATATCATGCTCGATCGTGACCGGCTGCGCGGAGCGCTCTTCGCCATCGTTCCTCGCGCTCATCACATCCGGCTGTCGCGGATTTTGCTGAATCTCGTTACGATTGTCGGCGGTTACATCCGCGGTCAGGTGCTCACGTGCCTGCTCATGAGCGGATTTATTTTTGTACTTCTGCTGGCCTGTCGAGTGCCCAATGCGCTCGCCATTGCGGCGTTTGGTGGAGTCATGGATCTGTTGCCGTACATCGGCATTTTTCTCACGATGGGTCCCGCGGTTCTGGCCGCGACCGTGAAAGGACCGGTCATTGCCGGCATCGTCTTCGGTTCGCTTTTCGCTTATGAGGAGCTCGAAAGTCGCGTGTTGGTGCCGCTGGTTTACGGACGCGCCCTGCGACTGCCTTCCTCGGTGGTGTTTTTCTCGCTGCTGGTGGGTACGGCGCTGGACGGAATTGTCGGAGCACTCCTCGCCCTGCCCAGCGCTGCCGCCCTCCTGATGTTAGTCGAGGAACTGCGGGTGGAGCTGCCGGGCGAAACGGTTCAACCAAAGGATGTCGAGCAACGTCGCGAGGATGACCGCTCCGAACAAGAGTACGAACGTCGCTCGGAAAGCATGCCCGCCGAACAAGCTGCCGCCATTGCGGTGGAAATATCCAGTGATCGAAAAAAAGAAGAAAGGGAAAACAATCGGACTGAACCTACTGCTCCGGAAATCCCTCCAACCGTCATTCCCGGAGCAGAACCAGAACTCCAAAAACATTAACGGTCAGAAGGCCGACCTTCCCGTCGCTTTAAATAGTCGGCATAGTCCGCCGGCGTGTCGAGGTCGCCAAAACCCTCCGTCACCACTACCGCCACTTCGCTCGCCATCGTTTCCAAGAGATCTTTTGCGCCGGCGTACCCGCGCAAAGCTGCCAATGCGGGAAAATGAGTCGCCGAGAAGAACACCGGCGGCATCAAATGTGTCCCGTGCCGCGACGCCACGATCGAGCATCCGGTTTCCCAATGTTTGGCAACTAATCGCTGAAGGTGTGTGGCCGAAAAATCAGGCTGGTCTCCGAGCGCGATGATGATGCCGGCAGTTTCAGGCGCGAGTTTCAAAACCGCTTCCATGCCCACCCGAATCGACGAACCCATGCCTTCCTCCCAGCCATCATTCACGACGACGTGAACCGGCAATCCCACAAGGCTTGGTTTGATTTCGTCCGCGTGCGAGCCAAGCACAACAATCGTGGGAATGGCGCCAAACGCGATCGACCCTTCGACGACCCGTCTGAGCAACGGTTGATTCCCGATCGGCAGAAGCTGTTTGGGTCGTCCCATGCGCCGGGATGCGCCGGCTGCAAGCAACAGTAGCGCGCAAGAAAATCGTTCATCCATGAATCGGTGCGTGGCGGTCGCGGAGATGAATCGGCGTGCGGCCGCTCAGGCAGCATTGCAATTCCGCGAGGATGGAAAGCGCAATGGTTTCGGGACTGGTTGAACCCAAATCGAGTCCGACCGGCGCGCACAATTTCTTCAACGTATCCGGATTGGCCGCCAATCCTTCCGCCGCCAGCTGCGCCAAAAGACGATCCGTGCGTTGGCGCGGTCCGAGCACGCCCAAATAAGCGAGTGGTCTCGGGAGCAATTTCCGCAACAGTTTTTCATCTTCGGCGAACCGGTGCGTCATTAACACCACGAAGGTTTCCTCATCGATTTTAAGTTCGCCGCGCAATTCGTCTGGCGTCGCCACTACGATTGCGTCCGCTTCCGGAAACCGTGCCGCCGTCGCAGAAGCCGCGCGGGAATCCACGACCGTCACGCGCCAACCTAATTCGTGCGCGAGCCGGACCAACGGCTGGACGTCGTCGCCGGCGCCAAATAAAATCAGCGATGGCGGAGGTACAATCAGTTGCTCAAAAACGTGTAGCGTTCCCGTCGCCAGCGGGGCGTCGTCCTCAATATAAGTCGCGCGATGGTCCGCGAACGCTTCATCAAAAGCCACAACGAGTCGGGTATTCCTCCGCGCGGCCTGATTCTCCGCGAGAGCGGAAACCCAGCGCGGCCGTCTCACGGAGATCGCTTCGATAAAAATAGTCACGACCCCGCGACAACCGAGACCGACGCCCCACACGATGTCGTTTTCTCCGGTCGTGTCGTACGTGACAATTTCCGGCCGACCGCTGCGCAACACTCGATTGGCGCGCAAAATAATATCGTCCTCCAGACAGCCGCCACTGATCGATCCCGCCCGACGTCCGCCGCGGAGAACCAGCAAGCGCGCGCCCGGCCGACGGTAGGAAGAACCTTCGACTGACACCAATGTCGCAAGCGCAGCCTCCTCCGATGGGGAGGCAGCAAGAGCGGCAAGAATGGCATTGATTTCACTCATTACCAACGGTGGAACATTGCCCACATTCGGAGTGCGCAAACACTTGCGCTAATTTTCGCCTAAACACACGAAAAATTCGGCTTAGGATGAGCTCCGCTTCCCGTTGATGGTTAGGGGAGGTCTTGGATGAATATTCCGTCCACGCATTGTACTCATTAATACCAGTGTCTGAATTGATTTTGTCCTCTGGCTCGAAGCGCGCTCATTCCCATTGAAATAGTTGGCTCTCTTTTGCACGACCAGCGCAATTATTGAATTCGCTCAGGATTTCAGGAATAATTGGGCCACGAGAATTTTTTTCCGCAGTCAAAGAAACGGACGATGGAACCCGAGAGGCTCTGTGTAGGGAGGGACGCAGCTTATCGAGTAAATCTTGTCGAGGAGGCCGGCCCGCGCCATGAACCAGCATGGTCAAGCGAGCAATCCCCGGCGCAGCCCTCCCCCGCGAGCGTACACTGTATGCGCTGCTCACCGTCGTGGCGCTCGCCGCGCATCTGTTTTTGGTGACACGTAGCTGGAGTGCTGGACAACTCAGCGGCCACGAGTTCCGACAGACCCAAACCGCTCTCACCACACTGTTCATCCAGCGGGAAAACAATTTCTCACTGGCTTATCCCACGCCGGTCTTGGGCAAACCGTGGTCGGTACCGATGGAGTTTCCCCTCTACCAGTGGAGTGTCGTCGCGGTCGACCGGCTTACTCACTGGCCGCTCGTCGAAGCCGGACGTTTCGTCACTCTCTCCTGTTTCTATCTTACGCTTCCTGCGCTCTTTCTTCTGTTGGGACAGCTTGGATTGCCGCCACCGTCACGGCTGGTGGGCTTGTGCCTGACCCTTACCTGTCCGCTTTATATTTTTTATTCCCGGGCGTTTCTCATCGAATCGATGGCCTTGATGTTCGCCCTGTGGTTTACGGTCTCGTTCGTTCAGACCATGCGGACTCGTCGCATCGCGTGGCTTACCTTTACAGTGTTGCTTGGCGTGGCGGCAGGCCTGGCCAAAGTGACAACTTTTCTAATCTGGCTGGCACCGGCCGCCGCTTACGGAGCGTATTGTGTCTGGGTGGCGTGGCCGCGTGGTACCGTCCCGTGGAAGTCACTCCGCCAAACATTGTGGTGGGGAGCCGGCTGCGTGGCCTTGCCTCTGGGGACCGCTTACTGGTGGGTTAAATTTGCTGACGCCATCAAGGCCCGGAACCAGGCGGCCGAATTTCTCACGTCGGCAAAAATGCAGGCGTTTAACTTTGGCTCGTGGCCGATGCGTTTTGCCGGCGAAACTTGGCGGGAATTTTTCCAAAACTGGAATCATGCCATCATGCCGCTTGGCCTCATGGCGACCATCGCGCTGGCCATGCTTTTGCTCGCGAAAGGAACGCAAGGCCGGCTCGCGCTCGCCGCCGCCGGATTTTTTCTGCTGCCCCATCTGGTTTTTCCGCGGCTGTTTTCATGGCACGACTATTACTTCTACTCCAACGCCGTGTTCTGGATCATCGCCACCACCTTGGTCATCCACGGTATTTCGCTTTCCCGGCGACGCTGGCTGGCTTGGCCAGTCCTTTTGATCGCGCTCGGCTTGCAGCTGAACGCTTATCACCAGGGATTTTTTCCGGTACAGCGGCAGTCGGGTAATGGCGGCTCACACCTGACCGACGTGCTGCGCGACATGACACCCCGCGAAAGCGTTCTGATTGTGGCAGGTGACGATTGGAGCTCGATTATTCCCTACTATGCGCAGCGCCGGGCTCTGATGGTGCGCTCGGAACATGAACAGGACTGGCCGCAGATTGACCGCGCCTTCGGCAACCTCGCGAAGGAAGACATCGCCGGGCTTATTCTCATCGGCGCGCAAAGACAGAATTTGAAACTGATCCGCCGCGCGGTGGCCGCGTTCGACATCGATCCCGCACTTTGTCTTACTTATGGTGATACCGACGTCTACCTCAGTATTTATCATCGGCCGAATATCGTGCGACGATTACAGACGGATAATCCATTCACTGGAATCATCCTCGCGCCCCAATCCACCGAGGCCAGTCCAACAAGCGCGGAAACGACACCATCAACCCAATTAAAACGGGTTCCGGAAAGTCTGTGGGAGACAATCTTCAAAAACGTAAACCCCAAACCTGTTCTTTATAATTTCGCGCATAATCTCGATCTTTTCCCGCTTGATGGGATTGAGGTGATGGGGGCGCATCCCGACGCCACGCTCTGGATCACGCCTCCCGAAGGAGCGACGGGGATTTCGTGGGAATATGGGATCAATCCAGCGGCCTATGAAAAAGCAGGTGACCGCACCGATGGGGTGGATTTCATTATTACGGAAAAGCAGCCCGACGGAACCGAGCGGGAAATTTATCACCGGACCCTCGATCCGGTGAGGACACCCGCCGATCGCGGCTTGCAAACACTGGTGCTGCCCTATCAGCCATCAGCCGGAGCCCGCCTGGTTTTCAAGACGCGCCCGCATCAAACTTATTCGTATGACTGGGCCTATTGGCGAAAGATCGAAATTAAGTAAGAACGTGCCGGACCGTATTGTCATTCTGAACGCAGGCGGGTTCGCCGCCCTGAAGATCAATCCCATCAACGTTCCACGCTAAGATGACGGATGGGATCCGAGAATTTTGAATGGCACTGACCGGCGGTCATGAACTCGTGAAGAAGAGGCGGAGCATTGCGAAGATTGATCACCTTCGCGTGCGCCAGTCGGCCCCTCTGGTACTCGTTCCCCGGTGCTTTTAAGATTCCGGGGAAAAGCAACATCGAGCATTTGAAGGGAAGGGTGAGCGAGGTTTCTGTGACGTCGACCGGCACCGAAAGGGCCGTGACTCCCCTCTTACCAGAACTGGCGAAGTAAATGCCCTGAACGAGCTTGCTTTTGCTGCCAAAATTGCGGCTGAAATTCATGTCGTAAAACCACTCAGTATCTATAAATGGCTTACCTTCAAAATTTTATCAAATAGGTAGCAGTGCCTAGCCATGCCGAAACGTGACCGTAAAATGAAATAAATTCTGAATATGATCGTTCCGTTTACTAAAATTAAAGTTAGGCCGATTTTAAATGGGAAAGAAGTTGTTTTTGGTATCGCCAAACACGTTCAGTTAAATTCGGATTAATTACCCCCAGTACATATAGGAGTTTACCCTCATGTTTCCGCCTTCCTCTAAAAAACCTTTTCCTAGTCATCCCGTCCTTCAGCTCGTGGGCGGCGTTTGTTTTTTTTTAGTCATTCCGTTCGGAATTATCTTCGGCGTTTTGCATCGGCTTCTTAGTGGTTCACACCACAACAATGACCGGATTCCCTAAGTTACCGGTCCCGTTGGCGGACTCAATTGCGGCAGCCTGAGCAGGAAGATTACTCAAAAACAGAAACGGAAAAAAGCGGGCTGGTTTGCGGCGCTGTCACGGCCTTACTGCCCGTCGGGCAACCTGGCGCAAGCGGTTAGTTCGTTGGCAGGAAATGTCTTCCCCCTTTGTAGCCATTCCCTAGCGTCCGTCCACGTTCCATGAGGCTTTCCATCGTCATTCCGTGTTATAACGAAAGAGAAACCATTCACGAAATCGTCGCCGCAGTGCGCAACGCACCGGTAAGCGAAAAGGAAATCATCGTCGTGGACGATTGTTCAACCGATGGAACGGCGGATCTTTTACGCACAGAAATCGCGCAGCTCGTAAGCAAGGTGATTTATCATCCGGTCAATTGCGGGAAGGGAGCGGCGCTGCGAACCGGTTTCGCCGCCGCGACGGGTGACGTAGTCATCGTGCAGGACGCCGATCTTGAGTACGATCCGCAGGAATATCCGCGGCTGCTGAAACCCATCCTCGATGGTAAAGCCGATGTAGTTTTTGGCTCACGCTTCATGGGTGCGGAAGCGCATCGAGTGGTTTATTTCTGGCATATGGTCGGCAACCGGTTTCTCACCCTGCTTTCAAACATGTTCACCGGAATCAACCTCACGGACATGGAAACCTGCTACAAATTATTCCGCCGCGAAGTCCTGCA
>JBEPTW010000084.1:0-15806 GCA_041691855.1 Verrucomicrobiota bacterium
CCCTGGCCGGTGGTCATCGCTTGGATCGAATTGATCACGAGGTTTTGGAAAACCTGAAGAATCTGCGCGCGATCGACGCACACGGCGGCGGTGTCCGGCGCGACGTTGAGTTCGATCTTCACGGTTGAGCCGGCGCCGGCGAGGCGGACGGACTCGGAAAGAATATCGGAAGGTTTGAGCACCTGACGAACCGAAGTGCCGCCTTTCGCAAAGGTGAGCAATTGCTTGGCGAGCGCTTTCGCTGCGAGACAGGCGCGTTCACTGTTTTCCAAGCCACTATAATCGTGGTTTTCCTTCGCCACGGATACGCCGCCGAGAATCGTCGTGAGCAGGTTGTTGAAGTCGTGCGCGATCCCGCCGGCGAGCTGGCCGAGCGATTCAAAACGGTTGGCGCGCACCAATTCCTCGGGCGTTAGGCTCATCTCTTCGGGATTGCGGAAAACGATCACGACGCCGGCGGTCTGGCCGGTGGCGCCGACCACGGGACGAGCGCTGAAAGTTACCGGTTGCAACGTTCCGCTGCCATTATCGAGGGAGAATTCGTCGTTGAGCGGGGTCGCTTCGCTGGCGGTCAGCGCCTTGGCGACGGGGCTTTCGCCGGCTTGGCCATTGTGACGGTGGATCAACCGGAAAACATCGCCGGCATTTTCGTTCAACGCGTCTTCATGAGTGCGACCGAGCAACTGTTCGGCCTTCGTGTTGAGAAAAACTACCTGGCCGTTGGCGTCGGCGAGCAGAACGGCTTCGTGCAACTCCGCGAGGAGAACCGTGAGGTGGGCGAGGGACAGGCCCGGGCTGCCGCTGTTGGGCATCGCGCCGACATTTTCCGGCATCGGTACGACGAAGCCGAGTACGCGTTGCAAATCCTTGCGGCGGGAGATTTGTCGGACGATGCTCGCATGAACGAGGATTTCGCGACCCTCGCGATGACGCAGTCGCAACACATCGGAGTACGCGATTTGATTGGGGTTTTGCGCGAGAAAGTAACCCTGTAGGCCGCCCGGCGTTTCGTCCATCGGCAGCGCACGCAGGAACGATTCGGGCGTGTCGGACAATTCCGCTTCGGAATAACCGAGGAGTGATTTGAAACCGGGTGATAGCCAGAAAAGCCCCGACGAAAAATCCAAATCGAACACGCCGACGCGGCCGCGATCGCTGAGTTGTTGCAGACGTTCCTCGGCGCGGAGGCCCGCCTCCTCGAATTCCTTGCGATCGCCGATATCCAATTGCGCGCCGACGACCCGTTGCAGCGAACCGTTGGGTCCGTAGATTTGCACGCCGACGCTTTGCACCCACACATAATGTCCGCGCGCGTGACGCATGCGGAACTCAAGGGAATATTGGCGTGCGCCAGTCGTGCCGCCGCGGCTCTGGCGGTCCGGCGCCGCAGCAGAATCGTCGGGGTGAATCAACAGCAGCCACGATTCGTAGGTATTGGGGAGATCGGCATCGGCATAGCCGAGCAGGCGTTTCCAGCTCGGCGAATAATAGACCTCGTGTTTCAGGAAGTTGAGGTCGAAGAAACCAAGCGGACCGCGGTCGTTGAGCACCGCAAAAAAGTTATCGGCGGCGAGGACCGTGGAGAATGGCGGAGTGGAAAGGACGGGCGCCACCACCGGAGCCGGCAAATTGACGAAGGCAAAATAGGTAACAGGATTTTCCGTCGCGCGCTCGATGCGCACGGAGCAATCGTGCGCGGCGGCTTCCTTGGGTTGCATTTGCAAGGTGAGCGGCTGGATTTGCGCGGCGGCCAGCACGACCTCCCATTGCGATTGCACCCAGCCCGAATCGCGGGAGATCACCTCGAAAATAAAGAGACCGGGGAAGGTGTCGCCGATTAATTCAGTCGCGGAAGCCTGCCAGAGAGTGCACGCGGTGGCGCTCGCCATTTGAATCACACCATTGGTATCCAGCACCAAGACGGCGGTCCCGGATTGGCCTAGGGATTTGTATGAAAAGCTCGGGGTGGAGGCGTGCACAGTTATGAAAATTGTAAATTATCGGCCGATGCGACCAGACAAGACTCGCTGGAAATGGCGGACGTGATGAATCTTTAAATCCATTTTACCACTTTTAGGGAAAAAAGATTTAAGTCTAGGGACTAACCCACGGATTTTCCATTCTGCCATGTACGCACGCGCTGTTCCAGAACATCGATCCAGACTGATTGATCGTTGAGGCAGGGGATGTGCTCGAACCATTCGCCGCCCGCCGCCTTGTAACTCTCGGCACCTTGAATCCTGATCTCCTCCAGTGTTTCCAAGCAATCGGTTACGAACGCGGGTGTGATGACGAGCAGGCGTTTTTTCCCCGCTTTCGGCAAATCTTTGAATTCATAATCCGTGTAGGGCGTGATCCACGGTTCGCCGGCGAGACGGGATTGAAACGACATGGACCATTTCGCCGGATCGAGTCCGGCCTTGCGAGCAAACGCCTTCGTGGTGCGTGTGACTTGGGCCTTGTAGCAGGTGCTTTGGACGGGGCTGCAGACGTTGCAGCAATCGGCGACTTGCAGGCAATGGGCGTGGGAGGAATCCGCCTTTCGTAGATGGCGCTGCGGAATACTGTGGTAACTAAAAAGCAAATGATCGTGCGGTTTGGCGAGGTAGGGTCGCGCGCTTTCGACCAACGCTGAGATGTAATCCTCGTCTTCGAAATAGGGTTGCACACATTCGATTTGCAGGGCCGGCGCGATTTTGGCGGCTTCGTTACGGACCTTGACCACCACTGTTTCCCAGCTCGACATGGCGTAGTGGGGATATTGGGGAAAAAGGAGAAGCCGTTCGGTGCCGGCGGCCGCGAGTTTGCGCAAGGCATCGGGAATCGACGGATTGCCATAGTTCATGGCGAGTTCGATCGGAGTCTCGACCCGTTGTTGCAATTTGGCTTGGGTCCGCTGGCTCGTGACGATCAACGGGGAACCCTCTTTCGTCCAAATCGTGCGGTAGGCATGGGCCGATTTGGGCGCCCGGAACGGCGTGATGATCCAGTTAACTAACATCCACCGGAATGGCTGCGCCGGTTTGTCGATTACGCGTTCGTCGCCGAGGAATTCGCGTAAATAGCGACGGACGTCCGGCACGGAAGTCGAATCCGGTGAACCTAGGTTGAGCAGTAAAACCGCACTTTTTGACATGCTTTCCATTCATCAGCGGGGCTTTGCGGTTTGTCAAACGAGAGGTCGGGGCACGGGCTATTTGTCTCGCGGATCTGACGGCGTGAAGCGAAAGGCGCTTCCTTTAACTTGCCGGCGGAAAAAACTGCTGTTTCACTTCTGGCCAAGAGTCGGGCGCTCTCGCTGATTAATTCAGGCCGAAAGCGTCCTGCTGATGATGCCCTTTTTCACCCCTTTTCCCCTGATTCGAATCGCTTGGCCGATTTTGTTGGTGGCTGCGCAGCCGTTGACGCTCTCGGCGGCCGATGGTTCTTCGATTTCCTCTTCCAATGCGGCGTTCGCAACCCTAGTGGTTGCGGCGACTACGGGCTGGTTGGTCTGGCTCGCGGGTCGACGGGCCCGGAAAGAAACCGAGATGCGCGCGGCGAGTACCGTCCAGCAGGTCACTTCCTTGATCGAACACGCGGATTGTTTGCTTTGGGAGGCACGGGTGGTCCCGCACGGCGCTGATTGGAAATGGGAGCTTACCCTTCATCCTTCGGCCCTAGCTCGAACGCTTTTTGGCGGCAAACTGCCGGAGCCGGAACTTGGCCTATGGTCTAATTTTAACATTCCGCAGCGGGCGGAAATGGACCGAATTTCGCGCGACGCATTGGTCAACGGACGTCCCGGGTACGAGCAGCAATTTCAAATCGATTTCGAAGGTCGCACGATGTGGTTGCGGGAATTGGTTTCGATCACCGCCGTTGGATCGGGTATTTTCCGGCTGGTCGGGCTGGCCACAAATATCACGGCGCAGGAGGAAGCGGAACTCACCAGCCGCGCCAGCAAGGAACAATTGCAGCAATTGCTGGCGCACGCCAATTGCATGATCTGGCAGGCGGACGTGATCAGAAACGCGAACGGTGAATTCCATTGGGAATGGTTTGTTCCGCGCTCGGAGCTTCACCGTCGGATCATGGGCGGAAACGCGGACCCGAAGGCCATCATCCCGTGGGGCCCGAGCAACGTCCCGGAATTTCCCCAGATGGACATGCGCAGCCGCACTGCGATGTTGAACGGATCGTCCGGCTATGAGCAGGTGTTCGGGGTGGTGCAGGAAGATTGCGTGAGTTGGATGCACGAGCAGGCGGTCATTACCCATTTGGGCAAAGATCATTGGAAGATCGAAGGTGTGGTCATGGATATTACGGCCCAGCGGCAGGCGGAAGAGGCCCGGCGAACGAGCGATATCCGGCTACAGCATTTGCTGGAGCGCGCCGATTGCACGATCTGGCAGGCAAAGGTCGTAAAGGAGGCGGACGGCGGGTTGGGTTGGAATTCCTATATTCCGCCCTCCCAACTTTACCGACGAATCTGTGGTACGGAAACGATCCTCGCCGAGGGCTTCGATTGGAAAAAACTGGGTGTGCCCGAATACGATGAAATGCTTCAGCGATCGCGAAAAGCGGTCTTCGGACACGCCTCCGGCTACGAGCAGGTGTTTCGGGTGCCGAAGGCCGACGGCTATCTTTGGTTGGCCGAGCAGGTATCAATTATCGCATCCGGACCGGATACGTGGGAGCTGGTGGGGATCATCACCGATATCACTGCACGGCAGGAGGCCGAGGAGGCCCGCCGGATGAGCGAGGCCCAATTGCAACAGGTGCTGGAACTGGCTAATTGCCTGGTGTGGCACGCCACGGTGTCTCTGCGACCGGACAGTACCTACGACTGGGCATTGCAGACCCAGCGATCCGTGCTCTATCGGAAATTATTCGGCGAAGACAGCGAGGGCACTACGCTGGACTGGCGGAAATTAAATGTTTCCGAAATTGGGGAGATGGACCAGCGTTTCATGCAGGCGTTTCGGGAGAAGTCTCCCGGCTACGAGAATGTTTTCAGGGTGGTTACTAATCTGAAGGTAATCTGGTTGCACGAAACTATCACGTTGCGCTATCTGCCGACGGGGGAGGCCCTACTGGTCGGCGTCATCACCGACGTCACCCTGCAACGCGAGGCGCTGGAAGCCCGCCGTGCAAGCGAAATCCAGGTCCAACAAATGCTCGCAACCGCCGACTGTATGCTCTGGCAAGCGCGCGTATTCACCCAACCGGATGGACCCTTTCACTGGGTAATGCTGATTCCGCCGTCGCGATTGCACCGTGAAGTCTTTGGGGATGACCCGCCGGATCCGGCGATTCTAAGATGGACCAAGGTGATCGATCCTGCGACCTACGAGGAAATTAATATCCGGGCGACCAACGCGCTGCTGACCGGCGCGCCCGGATACGAACAGGAATTTCGTACGCAACGCGGTAGTAGGATTTTCTGGCTGCACGAGCAGGTCGCCATCACGACGGTCGGGCCGGGCGAATGGCGCCTGGTGGGAGTCATCACCGACCTCAGTGCGCGACGCGAAGCGGAACAGTCCGTCCGCGCTTCGGAAATTCGTTACCGGTCGCTGTTCCAGCATACCCCGGTCGCGATTGTCGAAACCGATTTCCGCGCCGTGGGATTGTGGCTGGATGAATTGCGGCAAGGCGGGGTCACCGACCTAGCGGCGTGGCTCGACGAGGATCCGCGCCGATTGCACGATTGCGCCAAGCGGGCGCGGGTTTCGAATGCGAACGAGACCGCCATGAGAATGCTCCGCGCAAAAAAATCGAGCGATTTCCGGCGGCGTCGCAATGTACTCGCCACGCCTGGTTCGCTCCACGCGATCCACAAGACCTTGCTCGCGTTGTGGGAAGGTCGAAACACCCTCGAGGCCGAGTTGGAAATGCACGATTTCGAGGGCGGCGTGCGCCACATGAACGTGCGTTGGTGGGTGGCGCAGACCGACGCCGGCCTCGATTTAAGCCAGTCGCTCCTCGTGTTCGTCGACATGACCGAATTGAAACAAGCGGAGGCGGCGCTCGCGACCGAAAAGGAACGGCTGGCCGTGACCCTGCGCGCGATGGCCGAGGGTGTTGTCACCACCGATGTGGCGGGCATCGTTCAATTCATCAACCCCGCCGCCGCAACGCTCACGCAATGGGACATGGACGTCGTCGGTCAACCCATTGGCCGCATTTGTTCATTTGAAAACGATGGCGAGGGCGACGTCTTTGCCTTTCCCCTCGGCCAGATCGTTCAGTCCGACGCGGTGGTGAATCTTCCCCCGCAGACGCGGCTCGTCACCCGCAACGGGCAGCGCTGGCTGGTGGACGGCTGTTGCGCCCCGATTCATTCGGCCGACAGCGAGGTGATCGGCATGGTGTTCGTTTTCCGTGACGTGACGGAGCACGAGCGATTGGAGCAGGAATTGGTGCGGGCGACCCGACTGGAGTCGGTGGGTATTCTCGCCGGCGGCATCGCCCATGATTTCAATAATATCCTGACAGGGGTCATGGGTAATCTCGCATTGGCCCAGTTGGACATTGAGCTGAAGTCCGAGGCCGGAGAGCGATTGCGCGAGGCGGAAAAGGCGACCTTGCGGGCGCGGGATCTTACTCAGCAATTACTGACGTTCGCCAAGGGCGGCGAACCGGTTCGAGCCGCGGTGCAATTGAGTGCGATGGTGCGGGAAACCGCGACGTTCGCCTTACACGGCTCCAATGTTAAACCACTTTTCCACCTGCCACCGGATCTCTGGCCGGCCGACGCGGACAAGGGGCAGATTGGCCGCGTCGTGCAAAACCTCGTGATCAACGCGATTCAAGCGATGCCCAATGGTGGGACGTTGCGGCTGACGGCGCGGAATGAAAAAATTTCCGGCCTGAATCATCCGGGCCTGATCCCGGGTTATTACGTGCAGATTGAAGTCGCCGACACCGGCGAGGGGATCAAGCCGGAACACCTGCCGATGATTTTCGATCCCTATTTCACGACGAAACAAACTGGAAGCGGCTTGGGACTCGCTGCGGTTTATTCCATTATCAAGAAACACCGGGGCCACGTCGATGTCGACTCGACGATCGGACAAGGGACGACGTTCCGAATCTGGCTGCCCGCGATTTACGAGATGGTCGTCGACGCCACGACGCCACCCATGCCTTTGTCACCCGGAAAATTTACCGGGCGCGTTCTTTTCATGGACGACGAGGAAGTCATTCGCCGCATGGCAGTGCTGATGTTGCAGCGACTCGGTTTTGAAGTGGAGTGCGCGGTCGACGGCGCGGAGGCGGTGGCGAAATTTCGCAAAGCCCGGGCCGATAAAAATCCGTTCGCGCTTGTGATCATGGATCTCACGGTTCCCGGTGGCATGGGCGGGCGCGAAGCGATTATTCAGCTTCGCGGCATCGATCCGGAAGTGAGAGCGATCGTTTCCAGCGGTTACTCCAGTGATCCGGTGCTGGCGAATTACCGGGTGCACGGTTTCTGCGGGGTTGTGGCAAAGCCGTACCGACTCGACGATTTCATCCTCGCGTTACGCGAGGCGCTCGCGGAACGGCGCGGGTGAGGCTGGCGTTGCCGTTCGGCGTCGCGTTCAGGCCGCGAGCGACCGGATGGAAGCGATCAGCTGGTGGACGTTTTCCGGGGCAATCCGGTCCGTCACGATCGTCGATGCGGTGGTTCGCGTGAGATCGAGCCGCGGCCCTTTTTCGGAACCGGGCCGGACAAAATCCTCGATGAAATCCATGCCGCCTCGCTGCTTAATCCACCGGTAGTAAATATCGGCCGCCTCGGATTCGATCACGATGTCCATCTTAAAGAAGATGTGACAGTAGAGCGTGAGGTCCCGGTACGAGGCAAACCAAGTCGGAGGGCACACAAGTTGATCTCTGATGATAAGCGTCATGGCAGAATCCTTTCTGCAAATAGTATGCCGTCCGTTGGCTGGTTTGAGATTTTAACTGGATTTGATGGCGGGCAGTGCCTTCACTGCTTGCCATAATATCGACACAATTTCCCATGACTTCAACACGACCACCCGTACTGCTTGTTATCCGCGATGGCTGGGGCAAAAATCCCGATCCGTCCCAGGACAAATTCAACGCCGTTTTTCTCGCCAAAAAACAATGCGACGATGCCTTACAGGCAAAGTACCCGCACACGCTGGTTTCCGCGAGTGGCCACGACGTTGGACTCCCCGACGGCCAGATGGGCAATTCCGAGGTGGGTCATGAAAACATCGGCGCGGGCCGCATCGTGGATCAGGAACTCGTGCGGCTTAATAAACTTTTTTCTGAGAAACAGCTCGCGAAGAATCCTGTCTGGCACGCGGCGGTCGCCCGCGTGAAGAGCACACCGAACGCGCGGTTGCACCTCATGGGCATCGTTTCCGACGGCGGCGTGCACGGCATGCTGGAACACCTTTACGGGATTTTGCGGCAGGCGAAGGAAGATGGCCTGACTCCGTCGCAGGTTTTTATCCACGGGTTCACGGATGGCCGTGATACCGCGCCGCAGAGCGGTCTCGGCTTTATCAAGCAGGTTGAAGAGAAATGCCGCGAAATCGGCGTGGGCAAAATCGCCACTATTTGCGGACGTTTCTGGGCAATGGATCGCGATAATCGTTGGGACCGCGTGCAAAAAGCCTACGACATGCTCACCGGGCGCAAGGCGGTCGCCACGGCGAAAAGCGCGGCAGAGGCCATTCAGAATTATTACGAGCATCCGCTGACGCCGACGCAAAACGGCGATGAATTTGTCCCGGCGACTTGGATCGTCGACGACGCGGGCAAGCCGCTCGCGACGTTTGCGAATGGCGACGCGGTGCTGTTCTACAATTATCGCGGCGACCGCCCGCGCGAAATCACCAAGGCGTTCGTGCTCGATGGATTCAAGGAGTTCGATCGCGGCGCGAAGCTCGATCTCTACTACGCCACGATGACCGAGTACGAAGCCGGCCTGCCGGTTCATGTGGTTTCCGGGAAACCTGAGCGATTGAAAAACATCCTCGGTGAAGTGGTGAGCAACGCCGGCATCGGACAATTTCGCTGCGCGGAAACCGAAAAAAATCCACACGTCACTTTTTTCTTTAACAACTATCGCAACGAACCTTTTCCCGGAGAAGAACGCGGCTGCCCGGCCAGCCCGAAAGTGGCGACCTACGATATGCAGCCGGAGATGTCGTCGATCGAAGTGACGAAGCTCGCGAAAGCGGCGATCTTGTCCGGCAAGTACGGGCTGATCGTGGTTAATTACGCTAATCCTGACATGGTCGGACACACGGGTTCATTACCTGCCGCGATCAAGGCCGTGGAAGCGACGGACAAAGGCGTGGGAGAATTGCTTGCGGCCATCGCCGAGAAAAACGGCAAGGCGGTGGTTTGCGCCGATCACGGCAATGCCGAGCAAATGTGGGACCCGGTTACGAACAGTCCGCACACTGCGCACACGCTCAATCTCGTCGAGGTTTTCGCCATCGGCGACGGCTTGGTCGCTGGCAAAACCAAGATGCGCACCGGCGGACGACTGGCCGACATCGCGCCAACGTTGCTGGCGTTGATGGGGCTGCCCAAGCCAGCGGAGATGACCGGAGAGAACTTGGTCGTCGGTTGATTTCTAAGCCAGCGTTCGCGACCCGGCAAAGTAACGTTGAATAACTTTGTCGTTTTGGATCGCGGCAGTTCGCGATCAACGGACGTCAGAAATCCAGAGTTTAGCCATGAAAAGCCGCAAAAAATGTTTTTCGTGCCACGGGGGTTTACTGCGCGCCTATGGGCGCGATGCAGATTTTAATAGCGGATATCGCCCTTTGTGACTTTTTGTGGCCATTGATTGGCGATTGATTTCGCGCAGGTTCGCTGCCGTCGATCGGCGGGGCGGTTTGTCAATACAAGCGCACGATCACAGCGTCTTCAGATATTCGAGGAGCGCATTTTTATCGGCCGGAGCAAGCGCGGTGCCGTAGGCGTGGCCTTGGTTTCCGTTGCCGCGTTCGGCGGTATCCAACTTCCAACTATTGTGCGCGGTATCGAAACCTTGGGTGACGAACCCGACGTTGACTGGGTCGTAGACATCGTAACCACGATAAAAAACCTTTGGACGTTCGCTGGTTGGATTTAGCAGATCGCGCAGAGTTGGCACTGAGCCGTTGTGGAGATAAGGCGCGCGCATCCAAATTCCATCGAGCGGCGGCGACTGGTAGCCTTCGATTTTTACCATGTTGGGGCGGTTGATGCCCATTTCCTTGACGCGACGATTCGCTTCATCCGCCGCTCCCTGCGTCCACGTGTTCATGCGTTCGAGATCGGTTCCGATTGCGGCGGGCGCGACGGGTTTGTTGGTATACCGTCCGCCGACGGCGTGACAGGCAGCGCATTGTTGAGCGTAGATCGGTTTGCCTTGGGCGGCGAGTTCATGGTCGATGGCGAACGGGTAGGCGGGCGGTGGAAGCTCACTGAGGAAATTATCCATTTCTTCCATCCGCTGGACAAACCATGCGCGTCGGTGGAGCGACCACATCAGGTTGTCGAAGGGAACACTCGAATCGGGCGCGGCACCGAGGCCCAGCGCGGAATCGATCAGGACGGAGCGGACGGCGGGAGTGTCGCAGCTCCAGTTGAGATAAAGCCCGTCGCCTTTGCGGATTTTCAAATTCCAAACGGAAGGAAAATCCGCTTGGCCGGTCGTGTTGTCCGTGGCCATGCTCGTCATGAAATATTTCGTCAGGTTCATCGGGTCGTCGCGGCCACGGCCCCAATCCGGCCAGCCGGGGCGGTTCATCCATTTCAATTGCTGGTCTTGTTTCATGAGCGCGGTGCGCGTGAACGGAATGAGGACAAAACGATAAAGCAGGCGGTCGACCATCGTGAGTTTCGTCTCGCGATCAATTTCGGAGAGGATCGTCGTGGCATTGAAGCGCGGGTCTTCGCCGCACTTGGTCAGGAATCGCAACAACCCCTGAATGTCCGTCGTATGCGAGGGCGCGCCGACAACGAGGTGGGGCGTTTCGCCTTCCTTGCTGCGCCACGTGCCCGTGTGGCAAATCGCGCAGTTGTTCGCAACGCGGGGAAAACCAATCACCCGTTTGGTAAAGCCGGCCGGCATTTCGTGGCCTTCCTCCCATACAAGGCCAAATGACTTGTAGCCTCCTGGACCCGGAACGTATTCCGGAAAAATACGCGGCAGAACCAGCCAGATGTAGTAGGGAATTCCACGCGCTGCCTCGGCGCCGATGCTGCCATATTTGAAGCGTTCGCTTTGATTGGCCCAAACGGGTTCGGGCTCCTCACGAAAAAATTTATACCATGTGAACCAACCGGCCGCCACGCCGAGGACGATAATGAATATCAGGCAGCGGATAATTTTTTGTTTCGTGCGGGGGTTCAGGCTCATGGCTTTCGTTTCCTAGAATTGTTTAAGGTATTCGACCAAAGCGTCTTTCTCGTCTGCGGGGAGCGAGGTGCCGTATGCGCGGCCTTCGTGGCCGAAATTTCCGTTGCCGGGCAAAGCGGTGTCGTACTTGAAATATACCTGACCGTTTTCCTCCTGCACGGAGGTGATGAAGCCGACATTCTTTGGATCATAAACGTCATAACCGCGGTAGAAAACCTTTGGGCGTTCACTGGCCGGGTTAAGCAAATCGCGCAGCGTTGGCACCGAGCCATTGTGCAGATAAGGTGCGCGCAGCCAGAGACCGTCGAGTGGTTGGTTGGCGTAACCGAAAGTTTTTCGAAAATGGCTGAAGCGATCCTCGGGATAAGCCGCGTAGAGCAGATTCTGGTTGGCGCACAGTGCCACCGAATACGAATCAAGTCGGTGACGGTCGGTGGCGATTTGGTTGATGGGTGTAACTTGTCCGACCAGTGCGCCGGAGAAATCTTTGCCGCTTTCCCCATGGCAACGGGCGCAATACTCAAGGTAAATAGGAGCGCCCCGCGCCGCGAGATCATGGTTGATCGGGTAGGGGTACTCGGGCGGTTTGGCATCGTTGAGCCATGCTTCCATCCGCTTCATTGACGGACGGTCGAGCGTCGGAGGAATCGCACCGGTGCCGAAAGCCGCGCTGCGGTTTCGCTCTTCGACGGAGTTGTTGTTGCCATCCCAATGCAGCCACATGCCCTTGCGCGCGCCTTGATTCCAGATCGACGGCAGGTCGCAGTTCCCGACCCATTCGCGCTCGGGCACCTGATCCATCGGGAAATTCATCAGCACTTTCGGTGGGTTGAACGTATCGACGCGACCAGGACCGGTGTCGGGCTCACGATCCATGAATTTGAACCGGTCGCGCAAAAAAAGCAGGCGAGTCCGGCCGAGGTCGATGCCAATATAACGAAGGATGAGGCGGTTGATGAGGTCGTCGTTGGCGCCGATGCGTTTCATTTCGGCCGCGATGCGATCCGGCGTGAATTTTTCGCTGGTGGCGCACGCAAAAAGAAAACGTTCGAAGCCCTGCAGGTCGACGGTGTTGGACGGCATGCCGGCGATAATCCGGCGCGCGCTTTCGGGCGTGTCGCGCACCGTGCCGACGTGACAGACCGCGCAATTGAAAAACACGCGGTCAATTCCCTGTACTTTTCGTTTCGAGACGCCGACCGGCAGATCTTTGTCGACTGGACGGGTGGGATCGAAAACAAATCCGAAGGACCTGAGGTCATGGTGCGGCCCCGGAATAAATTCGGGAAACATCGCCGGCATTACCTTCCACAACCAATACGGAATGCCCGCGTCGCGCTCGCCGCCCGTTGAGCCGTATTTGAAGTGATCCATCGGTGCTGAGTAAATCACCGGCACATCGCTGGTCAGGCGGACGCCGAGGTAAATCCCGCAGACGATCAGGAGAGCGGTGATCGTCGCGAGGGAACGCCGCCAACATTTTCGCGTCGGCTGATATTGAAAACTGATGGAAAACTTGAGCGCCGGCTTTTTATTTTTTCCGAGATAAACCTGACCGAGATAAAGTCCCGGGGCGACGAGTCGGATTTCGTCCCGGACAAAACACGCCACGAACGACGTCTTTGAGTAATCGATGACGATGCAGTCGTGTCCATCGAGCCAGCTCTGTCCGGCATAAACCTCAGCTTTGATCGCAACTACACTGAAGGCGGAGACACGATTGCGAAGGCACTGGCCGACGGGATCGAAGATTTTTCCCTGCCACAAAAACCAGCGCGCGAACCATGCAAAGATCCTTGCGCAAAGACTCCCGGGCCACGCAATCGCGGTGCCGGTGGCTTCGCCCACAGGGATCGGTCCGGCGGGAGCGGCCTTGAAGAGCTCGTCCAATTCATCCCCTGACTTTCGGAGGAGTTGATCAGCGGTCAGGGTCATGGGAGAGCGAACGGGATTCCGTCAGTTGGGGAATTTTAACGCGAAATCCACCAGCCGAGTTTGGCCCCACCAGACTTTGCCGAGATACAATTTCTCCGCTGGATCCACCAACCGGATTTCATCGCGAATTTTTCGCGCGAGTAGCGAGGTCTTGGAATAATCGAGGACAATGCATTCCTTCTGGTCGAGCCAGCTCGGGGTATAGTAAACCCGGGCGACGATCGCATGAATTCCCGCCACGGTGATTTTATTTTCCAACGTAGCGCCCTGGCCATCCGGATTCGGCGTGAAAATTTTTCCCTGCCAGGCGAGGGCGTGAACGGAGCGGGCGATCAGCCGGCTCCAAAAAGTGCCGGGATGCACAATCGCCTCACCGGCGGCGTCGCCTTGCGGAATCGGACCGGCCGGGCTGTTTTTGAAAAGCGCATCCAGTTCCGCCTGGGATTTTCCAATGAGATCGTCGAAGGTCATGGGCAGACAATCACAAGGTTTTCAGATATTCGATCAGGGCGTGCTTGTCGTCATCGGGCAGGTTGCTGCCGAAGGTGTGGCCGTGGTCAGTGATGAGGTCCGGACATTTGCTCATGGCGAAGAGGACGGGTGCGACCTTTTCCTTCATCACTGCCGCCGTCGCCGCGGAATCGAGGTGACCGAGTTTTATCTCGGCGAAGGCCAGTTTGAGTTTCAGACAGAGGGCCACGAACTGGGCGGGATCGGCATCGGGATTTATGCTGGCGAGGAGATTGATGGGCGTGCCTTCAGGAATTGGACCAAGCCGGAAATAGCCGTCGGGATCGGTGTGTGGTTTGAGCAACGTCCGCAACGGCTCCGGAATGGCGGCAATCTGGATCTGAAGATTGCATTCCTGCGTGGTGCGCCAGATGGAATCCTTCCCGAGTCGTTTTTCGGGCCACAGTAATTTTTCCGCCGCGTCGTTGAAAGCGTCCATGCGGCCGGCGACAGAGGGATCACCCGTGAATTTGCCGAGGGTATTCGTATGGAAAAACGGTGCCGACGACCAAAGGCTGATGAGTGATGCCGTGCGATAGTAGCCGGGACCACCGCCGGGGACCTTGAATTTTTCCATCGCGTCGGTGTACGGATTGTAGACGTCGATTTCGCCGACCGACGGGAGTGCCTTGTAAGTATCGGACGAGAAGTTTGACCAGATGTGGCCGGCCATCGCGTTGGTGCCGAGGGCGCGGGCGGCGTTGGTTTTGATCTTCGTGATCGGATAACGCGTTTCATCGGAGAAGAAATTTCCTTCGCGGAAATCGTTCTTCACGATGGCGTCCTCGAACCAGGTATTTTCGTCAACTCCGGCCGGCGGACGTTTGCTCGAATGGCATTGGGCACACGTGTCGGCGAACACCAGTTTGCCTTCTTTCAGGATTGCAGGGTCCTTCGTCAGGTAAGCCTTGCCGCCCGGTGCATCCTCCAACCGCATCGGTTTCAGGCGCGTGAAGAATTTTGCGACGTTGGTGAATTTGGTTTCCGTGGCCCGCCAGTACACAGAATTTTTCTGCGCGGTGGAAATCTCAAACGGTTTTTGTGCGGTCAATCCGATCAACGCGTTGTGTTGTTGCAGCCAGTGCTGGGAAAACATCCCGATGTTGATATAGACGCGCAAAGTGGCTCCGGAAATGCCTACGGAGTCCGCGCCGTCTTTCAGGATGTGCGGAACATTGACGGGGCTGGTTTCACCGGGAAGGAGCAGCGTTTCGCCGGAAACGTTTTCTTCGTGTGCGACTGACAGCCGTGCGCCCAGTTCGAAGATGGGATTAATCGCGTTCGGATTGTTAATGTGGTCGGTGGCGATGCGCGACGTGTCGGATGTGCCGGGTGGTTGGGCTTTCAACATTTCCCAGAACAAACCGCCGGGGCGGACGTTGCCGGCGAATACCGGACCTTCGCGGATGTATTGGTTGCCAATCGCCGACGCGAGATTGACCCACTTGGGATGCGCCGGGTCGTCCGGCGGATTGCAGGGATTGAAAGCAATATGGCATGCGCCGCATGAAACACCGATACGGTAGGGACGGACCAAGGTCCGATCGACGGCATAATCGTTATCGTTATAATAACGCTGCGCGTCCCATTTCTTTTTCGCGGCCTCGTCGAAATCCGGATTCGGGAACAGTCGGAATCCCATGATGCCGGTTGACCGGCCATAAATCTTGGGATCAATGGCCGATGATTCCGGTTGGACCGATTCGTCGATCCAAAGTCCATACTCGTCGGGCTTGGTCGCTTGCTGATAGCCGGGCTCATTGATCAGGCCGAGCGTCTTGAAGCGCTGTTCGCGATTTCGCGAATCGACGGTCTTCAACAGATCGATGAGCCCATAACTCTCGCGGGCCATGCGGTCCCAAAATTGCTCATCGCCGCCTGTCCAAAGATTCCACGTATTGCGGCCCTTGATCTCGTCCGGGGCGAGGGCGATGCCGCCATCGAGCGGTTTGAAAACGTCGGCGGCAATTTCGGGGAAATCCCCGGGTGTGCGCCCTCC
>JBEPTW010000085.1:0-15779 GCA_041691855.1 Verrucomicrobiota bacterium
TCCCAATCACTTCCTAAACGGTGGTCTTTTTCAACTGCATCGATACGGCTAAGGGCCAACGACGATCCGCTTCCAAAAGTCCCATCCGATCCGCCATGAAAATCAGCCAAAAAGGAACCGCTTGAATCCCGCCGCCACAGGAAAGAACCCGGGAGGACTGCGCTTCGCGCTCCTTGCATTGGTGGCATTGGTCGCGGTGTTCCTTCTTTGTGCCGGGCTCTACCGGCAGGAGTCGGCCCAAATCGAACAACGACTGCGCGACCGGGAATCCGTCCGGACCACGCTTTTGATCCGGACGGCCCAAACCAATTTTCGCTCGATCGCGGACGATCTGCGCGTGCTCGCCGATGGTGACGGCCTCCGGGCTTACCTCGAATCTGGCCGCTCAGCAGATCTTGAACGCGCCAGCCGACGGGCCGCATTTTTCAGCCGTCAACACCCTGACTACGATCAAATCCGTTTCCTCGACGAGCGCGGCTTGGAAATCGTACGGGTCAATCTCGGCGGCGCGATTGTTCCGCCTGCCCAACTACAGAACAAGTCCGACCGGTCCTATTTTCAGAAAACGAAAGCCCTCGCCGCCGGGCAAATTTATGCGTCGGCTTTCGACCTCAACGTGGAACAGGGGCGCATTGAGGAGCCCCGTAAACCCATGCTGCGTTTTGGCACGCCGGTATTCGATGCGACCGGGCATCTTCGCGGCGTCTACCTTATTAATTATTTGGGCAGTGCCTTGATCTCGGATCTGCAAGGCGTGGTGGATGGAACGGAACGCCGGCTTCGCCTGCTCAATGCCCGGGGATATTGGCTTCACGGTGCCGCGCCGGATCTGGATTGGGGGTTCATGTTTCCCGACAAAACGGACCTCACGCTCGAGCACAGCAATCCACAACTGTGGCGTCAGCTAAGCGAGGCGACAGAAGGCCAGGTACACTTGCGGACAGGCGGAATGTTGACCTGGCAACGCGTGAGCCTGGCGAAACTCATCAGCGGTGACGTGAGCTCGGTGGTGGCAGATGAGCCGTTCTGGATTGTCGGTTCAGAGGTATCCGCC
Organism: Verrucomicrobiota bacterium; assembly: GCA_041691855.1. Lineage (GTDB taxonomy): Bacteria > Verrucomicrobiota > Verrucomicrobiia > Opitutales > Opitutaceae > Lacunisphaera. Next base: position 1,055 of record JBEPTW010000085.1, read on the forward strand.
GACGAATGGGCAGATCGATTCGCCGGCCTTCGGCAGATATTCGCGATCCTCACCCCGTGACTTTTAATTCTCACCGCGATCACGATTTGGTTTCTCCGGGCAAGACAGCGCGCGGCAGAAATTCTCCGGCGCAGCGAGGAAAGTCTTTCCGTAACCCTGCACTCCATCGGTGACGCGGTGCTCGCGACCGATACCGAGGGCAAAGTGACCCGGCTCAACCAAGTAGCGGAACAACTCACGGGATGGAACCAGGCCGACGCCCTCGGTCAGCCGATCGAAGAGATTTTCCGGATCGTCAACGAGCACACGCGACAACCCGGGATCATTCCGGTCAACGATGTGCTCGCGACCGGAAAAATTTCCCTGCTGGCCAACCACATCATGCTAATTTCGCGTGATGGCCGCGAGCGGGCAATTGCAGACAGCGCGGCGCCGATCTGCGACCGCGACGGCCGGATTATCGGAGTCGTGCTCGTCTTTCGCGACGTCAGCGAGGAGCGCGCGGCCGCAGCCAAGCTCACCGCCGCACTGCGCGAACTCGATCGCTTCTTCAGTCTTTCCCTCGATTTTCTCTGCATCGCGAGCGCGGACGGCTATTTCAAACGCGTCAGTCCCGCCGTAACGGACATTCTGGGTTGGAACGTGGAAGAATTTATTGCCCGTCCCTTCATGACCTTGGTTCATCCCGACGATTCCAAAGCGACGCGGCAAGCGGTCGAGCAACAGGTCGTCCGCGGCGAGAAAGTGCTGCAATTCGAAAACCGTTACCAGCACAAGGACGGCACGTGGCGCACGCTTTCGTGGCGTTCGGTTCCGCAACCGGATGGCCTGATGTATGCCAGCGCGCGCGACGTCACGGAAGCGAAACGGATCGAGACAGAAATCCACCGGTTGAACGCCGACCTGCACCGTCATGCCGCGCAACTGGAAGCCGCCAACAAGGAGCTGGAAGCCTTCTCCTATTCCGTCTCGCACGATTTGCGCGCGCCATTGAGGCATGTGCAAGGCTACGTGGACATGCTTGCACGCGAAGCCAATCAGGGACTCTCGCCAAAAGGAGTGCGTTTCCTCCAAACCATCACCGACTCCGCACGCAGCATGGGCCAACTCATCGACGATCTTCTTTCGTTTTCCCGCATGGGTCGCTCAGAAATGCGCGAGGCCACGGTTAACCTTGACCGGTTGATGCAGGAAGCGCGAAAAGCACTCGAACTCGCCACGGTCGGTCGCGATATCCATTGGAAAATCGCCGCCCTGCCCGCGGTTCAAGGCGACGCGGCGATGCTCCGGCAAGTGTGGGCGAACTTGTTGGGCAATGCCGTAAAATACACCCGAAACCGCGCCGCCGCAGAAATCGAAATTGGCTGCGCCGGACACGAGGAGGGCCGGATTATTTTCTTCGTCCGAGACAACGGCGCGGGATTCGACATGCGCTACGCCGCCAAACTATTCGGTGTTTTCCAGCGACTGCACCACGCCGAGGAGTTCGAAGGCACCGGCATCGGACTGGCCAATGTGCGACGCATCATCACCCGTCACGGTGGGCGCACGTGGGCCGAAGGCAGTCCGGGCAACGGCGCGACTTTTTATTTCACCCTGAAACCCGCAATCAACCGTTTGGAGAAAAACGATGAGACTTAAAAGAATTCTACTGGTCGACGACAGTCCGCTTGATCGCGAAATGGCGATCGACGCCCTGCAACAACACCATCTCGCCAACGATGTCATCGCACTGCGCGATGGCGTGGAAGCACTGGACTATCTTTTCCGTCGGGGCGAATTCGCCAGCCGCTCCGATACCAATCCCGCCGTCATCCTGCTCGATTTGAAAATGCCGCGAATGGACGGATTGGAAGTGCTGCGACAGATCAAAAACGATCCGAAGCTTAAAATGATTCCCGTGGTCGTGATGACGTCCTCCCGGGAAGATCAGGATCTGATCAACAGTTACCAACTCGGGGTCAATGCGTACGTCGTGAAGCCGCTCCAGTTTGCGGAGTTTATCGAAGCGATCCGGTTGCTCGGTTCATTTTGGGCCGTGCTCAACGAATTACCTCCGCCCGATTCCCAAGCGCCGTTCGACTCAACGAAAAAGCAGTAAACGTTACTTGGGAACGCCGAGCCCCAGCTAAGCCGCCTGCGAGAATGCGCGCTGCCAGCTCAGCGTTCCCAGACTGACGGCCCACGTTTATTCGCAGTGGGTTTAATACCTCAGAGCTTGCTCCGGAGACTTTTATTTTTTCGCCCAGTCGCGCCACATCCAGCGCAAAATATCGGGCAGGATCGCGCCGCCCTGCTTGTCGGAGTGATTGCCGTCGCCCCACACATGATTGACATCGTAGCGCGGCCCGGGCGTGTGGTTGCGATCGGCGTTCAGGTTGGCAAATTCGAGCGCGTCGAGCATCTGCTCGTTCGCCAGGTGCCAATTGCCGTACTCATTGGTCAACGCGGTCCATTCCGGTTTAAAGCCTTTGGTCTCGGTGAGATTGCTCATATCATTCGTGCCGTCCTGAAGAAAAATGTGGATCGGTTTGATCGGGGATTTCCGGACGAACGTCGGATACATATCGCCGCCCAACGTCATCGGCTGGCCGTCATGGGCCGCTTTGTAGCCGATCGACGTAAAGCTGCCGATCATGCTGATGACCTTGCGGAATTGATCGGGCCGCTCCCACGCGACGGTCCACGCGCAAATCGCGCCACTACTCGTGCCGCCAATCGCACGGTTTTCCGGATCGTCGGTCAGTCGATATTTTTTTCCCACCTCCGGCAGTATTTCCTCAATGAGAAAACGGGCATAGTTATCATTCAGCGCATCGTATTCCTCGGGACGGTGGTTCGGATTGCCGAGCCCAAGATTGTCCGGGTATTTTTCGCTCAGATTTCCCGGCGTGATAAAGATGCCGATCGTCACGGGAATTTCCTTTTTATAAACGAGGTTTTCCAACACCTGCGGGACACTGAGTTCGCCGCCGGGAAACGTGGCGCGCTGGCCGTCTTGAAAAACCAATACGGCCGCCGGGTTGTCCGGCATATACTGCGCCGGCACAAAAACCCAGTATCTCCTCACCGTGCCGGTGAAGATCTTACTGTGAAATTCAAACGGACCTTCAAGCCGTCCCCTCGGCACTCCCGGTTGTGGCAGGGAATCTGCCGTCAGATGATAATCGTTCAATTTGTGTTCGGGCGCAGCCATGCCGGCCGCAGAAAGAGCGCCGGTCCAGCCAAACAGCGCCGGGAGAAACAGCAGGCACATTTTCAACGACATAGGGTGTTGCATCGGGGTCCCCAACCTTTATTCGAGCTGGTGCGGATATGAAATTCAAAAATCAAGCGGACCCCACGCCCGCCACTTCCCCTGCGTCGTCCGCACCCGTCGATATCGCAGATTACGCCCGCCTCGCCTCGAAGGACATGTCGTCCATGGCGTGGGAGTACGTCAGCGGTGCCGCCGCTGATGAGACCACCTTGCGATGGAACGAAGAGGCCTATGACAAAATCCGCCTGCGTCCGCGCAACCTGATCGATGTCTCGCACATCGATACCAAGCTCTCGCTGTTCGGCCACGCTCTCGACTGCCCCATTCTGCTCGCGCCGGTGGCTTATCAGCGACTGGTCCACCCGGACGGCGAACGAGCGACGGTGCAAGGGGCCGAAGCGGCGGGGGCGACCACCGTGCTGAGCACGTTTTCCACCGTGAGTCTCGAGGAAGTCGCGGCCGCCGCGACGAAACCGCACTGGTTCCAACTCTACGTCCAACCAGATCGCGAATTCACTCGCGAACTCGTGCGCCGAGCCGAAGCCGCCGGATACAAGGCGCTCGTCGTGACAGTGGACACGCCCGTGCTCGGCCCGCGTTATCGCGAGCTTCGCCATAACTTTTCCCTGCCGGAGGGAATGGAGCGCGCCAACCTCAAGGGACTCACCACGGCCACTGGCGGCCATCGACCGACGGAACGAAATATCTACAGCGCCACGCTCGACCCCCAATTGACCTGGAAGGATATCGCGTGGCTGCGTTCGCTGACCTCGCTTCCGATTATTTTGAAAGGCATCATGAATGCCGAGGATGCGGGGCGGGCCGTGGACGAGGGCGTATCCGGGCTCATCGTTTCCAATCATGGCGGACGCAATCTCGACACGGTGCCGGCGACGATCGATGCGCTCCCCGAAGTCGCAGACAAAGTAGCCGGACGTTTTCCAATTTTGATCGATGGCGGCATTCGTCATGGAACCGATGTCTTAAAAGCACTCGCCCTCGGTGCCTCCGCCGTGTTGATCGGCCGGCCCTACGTCTATGGATTGGCCGTCGGAGGATCGGATGGCGTTGCGCGAGTCGTTACTATTCTACGGCGCGAATTCGAAATGGCGATGGCTCTCACTGGTAAGACATCGCTCGCGGTGATCGATCGCTCCGTGCTCTGGCAGTAGAGAGATGCCGCATCCGCGCGCATCTCGGATGTCCGCGATCAACTCAGTTGCTCAAAGCGCTTCACCAATGGCCTGCTTGACCAGTGACGCCAGCTCCGTGAGCACAAATGGTTTCTTCAGCGTGAAACGCACACCGAGATGGCGCACCGCATCCATAAAGACATCGAGGTCCGACAAGCCATCACCAGAGATCGCCATAATCGCCAGATCAGGCACTTTTTTCCGAAGTTGCAGAATGAGCTCGAAGCCGTCGCATTCCGGCATGAAGAGATCCGTGATGACAAGCTGAGTCCGCATCTGGTCCAACATTTTCAACGCGGCCCGGCCATCTTTCGCGCATTGCACGACGTAGCCATACCGCTGGAGAAACGTTTTCAGGACCGATCGCAGGGTCGCATCATCGTCCACGACGAGAATATCGCACGACGACTGCACCGATGAAGGAAACAGCTGATGCATAAAGGAGAATAGCGTTTTCGCTCAGCGATCCGTGTCCGCGAAAAACTTATCGTCTTCGACGACAGTTTTCCGGGCGGGAGCTGGCGACGTGAAGATACGCGCTGGCGGCTGGGATGAATGGGAAATGATTTTCGTTTCCAGAGATTTCGGAGTTGGCTGTTCGCGCGAAGGACCAGCTGCGGCTTCGCCAACGAGACACAGCAATTGATGCACCGATTCCTTCATGTTTTCCGCCTGCGCGCTCAGTTCCTCTGCGGCGCTCGCACTTTCCTCGGCGGTGGCCGCGGTGTTTTGTGTCACCTTGTCCATTTGCGTAACCGCGATGCAGATCTGGCCGATGCCCTGGCTTTGCTCGCGCGACGAGGTGGCGATCTCGGCAATCAAATCATCCACCTTGCGCGCCTTGTCGAGAATCTCGGTCAGGCTCGATGAGACCTTGGCACTGATGTGCACACCCTGGCGGCTTTTCTCGATGGAGTCCTCAATCTTGGTTGCAGTCTCGCGCGCAGCCTGCGCGCTGCGCTGCGCGAGCGCGCGAACTTCCTCGGCGACAACCGCAAAACCCAGCCCGGCTTCACCGGCGCGTGCGGCCTCGACCGCGGCGTTGAGCGCGAGAATGTTGGTCTGAAAAGCGATTTCGTCGATCGTCCGGATGATTTTTGCGATGTTGTCCGATGACACTTTGATCGCGTCCATCGCGCCCGTCATGAGCGTCATATCACCCGAGCCCCTGTCGGCCGCGGTGCGGGTCTGACCGGCGAGTGCCTTCGCCGACTCCGCGTTGTCGGCATTCCGTTTGGTCATCGAAGTAATTTCTTCCAACGACGCGCTGGTTTCCTCCAGCGAAGCAGCTTGCTCGCTGGCACCTTCCGCGAGGATCTGGCTGGCGGAGGCGACTTCGGCGGTTGCAGTCGCGACTTCCGTGGATCCCGCGCCGAGCGAATGCGCCAAGTTGCGGAGAATCCGATTGATCCCGGTGATGATCACAACCGCCACCGCCACGCCGGTGAGAATGGCCAGGGCGAGACCGATGAGGATGCCTTGCTTCGCAAGGGAAACCGCCGCCACGATCATCGAGCCAGCGTCATCTCCGTCGTTTTTATTGTAATCGGCCAGCGCGCTGATGGCGTGCCGATAGTTTTCGTAGGCGGGATCAACCTGGTCCTTTAAAAACGCAATCTGATGCGCGGCGTCCGCCGTCATCAGCATTTTGCGCGCGTCGGCGTACGGTTTCCGCGCGGCCATCATCCGGGTAAACAGGGCTCGATCCTCCGGGGCGGTAATCGAGGTTTCGTATTGTTTGAAAAGCTCGGTCAATTTATCCGAGTTGATTTTCATTTCGCTTTCGATCGCCTTGCGGTCAGCGGGGTCGGACAAAAGCAACCAACGATGGGTCAGGGCGTAATTGATCAGGTTTACCGATTCGATTTGCCCGCTATAATAAACGCCCGGCAGGCAGTTCACCGTGATCCGGCCGGATTGAACGTTGATGGCCGTAAGCCGCGCATACGCGAAGAGCCCGAGCGCAATCGACAAACCCAGCGAGAGGGCGAAGCCAAAAATAATCCGTTTTCCGATCGTCCAGTTTCTCATGATAAATAATTGGGGGCGCCATGCCGAAATCGAAGGACGCCTTTCCCGGAAAAGGTATGAAAAAGGCGCAATCCAATCCTCCGCCCACAAAAGGGAAAAATGATTCGACTGCGCCTTCGACTGACAGGCCCATATGTCCTGCCCGAGAAAGCCGTCCGTAACTCGATTACGGACTTGGCAACAGGGTTATCGACGCGCCCAGCAGATTCTTCAGGGGAAAATTACGCGGGCGCGCTGGTGAGGAGCGCTTCCAACTGCTTGCGTAAGTCGGCAAGGTCCTTGCTCTTAAAATTCTGTTTCGTCCGTTCCAGCACATTCACCGTGTGCCGCAGCGCGGCGGCATGGTCGATCTGGGTCAGGGGTGGCGTCGAAGCCGGTGGCTCTTGCTCAAGCACCTTGGTGGCTTGTTCCAAGTCGGCCAGCATTAGCATCACTTGGCGCAACGTCAGTCGGAGATAGCCGCCCATCGCGCCGCCGGCCTGAGTGAGCGGAGCCTGCCGCAACAACTGCTCAACTCCATCCAGTTCCTTTTCCCAGGCGCGAAGCCGGACTCGCCCGGCCTGCATCGCCCGGAATCCCCGATAGCTCGCAATCGCTTGGTCGAGGATGCGACTCAATTCCGGCAAATCAGGCGGCTTCATGAGATAGGCCGTCACGGCCAGTCGCACGGAACGCGCGGCCGTGTCGATCGACGGCCGGCCCGTCAACAGAATTACGGGAAGACCGGCGGCGATTTGCGGCACGTCGGCCGTCAGCTCCAGCCCGGAATTTCCCGGCATGTGGATGTCGGAAATCAAAGCGTCGAATTCCATTTCCTTGAGACGCGCGAGCGCTTCCGCGGCCGAGCCGACGCCCGTGACTTCAAAGCCCGACCGTCGCAGCAATTCGGCCAGGCCTTCGCGCACGGTGGAGTCGTCATCGGCAAAAAGAATCAGGCCGCGCGAGGAGGAAGCAGTGGGCATCATCAGTTGTTTTTAATGGAAGCAGGGAATTCGTCGAGCGCCGTACGCACCGCCGACGCGAGGGCGCTGGTCGTCAGCGGCTTGTTAATCAGTCCGGCCAAACCCAGCTCCCGGATTTTTTCCGGCGTCCAGGTCGCGTTGTATCCACTGGCCAACAACACCGGCAGCTCCGGCCGCAACGCCAGAATTTTGCGCGCCACCTCGATGCCCGAGAGCCGCGGCATCGTCAGGTCGGTGACCACGAGGTCGAAGGCGTTCGGATTTTCCTCAAAAGCCTGGAGGGCCGCGCGGGGATCCACTTTTGCCGTCACCCGATAGCCGAGGCGCTCAAGCAGCATACCCGCGGAATCGGCGATCATTTTTTCATCATCGATCAGAAGAATCCGCTCGCCTTTGCCGGGCCCGAGGGCGGCCGGTTCCGCCGCGTTCGATTCGGTCAACGCAATGTGTTCCGGGAAATAGAGGGTAAAGGTCGTGCCCTTCCCCACGTGGCTTTCCAGCAGGACAACTCCGTCGTGATCCTCGATAATCCCATGAACCACTGAAAGCCCGAGCCCGGTTCCCTCGCCCGGCGCCTTGGTGGTGAAGAAGGGTTCAAAGACGTGTTTCAAAGTTTCGTCGTCCATGCCGTGGCCGTTGTCGGACACCGTGAGGACGGCATATCTTCCCGCCTGCAATCGTCGAATCTCGCCGGGAGGTGCCTCGCCCAAATCCCGAAGTTCCAGCCGAATCGACAGAATGCCCTGCCTCTCCCGCATGGCATGAGCACTATTCGTGCACAGATTCATCACGATCTGATGGATCTGGGTCGCGTCGGCCAGCACGACGGGCGCCTCATGGTTGGCGTCAGACCTGATGTCGATGGAACTCGGCAGGCTGGAACGCAAAAGCGTGATCGCTTCTTGGACCACCAAATGCAGCCGGATGGGCGTACGGATATTAACCTGCTGCCGGCTAAAAGCGAGAATCTGCCGGACGAGATCCCGCGCTCTCCGGCCCGCCTTGCCCACCTCGACCAGATGCCCGCGCACCGCCGCCGGGTCGGTCGCGTCCATGGTTGCGAGTTCTGCATAGGCGAGGATTCCCGTCAGGATATTATTGAAATCATGTGCGATCCCGCCGGCGAGCTGGCCAAGCGCCTCCAGTTTCTGCACCTGCCGGAACTGCAGCTCCATCGCCGCGTGCTCATTCTCAGCCTTCCGCTGTTCCGTGATGTCCTCGAAGACCGCGAGCAGGCAGGGTTTCCCACCCAAATCAACGACATCGCAGCTACAACGGGTCACCAACACTTCCTTCATCCGGTTGAGGAATTTCATCTCCGCCCCGCGCACCCGCCCGTCACTATGCAGCCGGCGCAGAAGTTCATCCCGGTCACCACTATCTGGCCAAAGATTTACCTCCAAAGTGGTTTTGCCTAAAACGTCCTCCCGACGGTATCCCGTCATTCGCTCAAAGCCCCAGTTCACGTCCACGAGAAGACCGGTGTCCATTTCCGTGATCGTCAACGCGTATGGACTCGAGCGAAACGCCTTGCCGAATTTTTCCTCCGATTCCCGCAACGCCTGCTCCGCTTTGATACTGTCGGTGATATCGCGGCCCAGGATGACCACGCAGAGCTTGCCGCCAATCTCGACCGTCTCGGCCGACGTCACGAAAGTCATCGTCGCTCCGCTACGCGAACGCGCCGTCACCTGCAATTCCCGGACTCGTCCATGCTGGACCAATTCATCGTTCAGCTTCCGGCGATCATTCTGATCGGACAAAAAGCCCACGTCGATGGAAGTCCGACCGATCAATTCCGCCCGCGTATAGCCCGAGAAACGCTCAAAGGCCTCGTTCACATCGATGATCCGACCGGTGGCAAATTCGGAAACAGAGATCGCATCCGGACTCGCCCGGAATGCTTTTGAAAATTTCTCCTCCGACTCGCGCAACGCCTGCTCGGAGCGTTTCGACTCGGTGATGTCGCGAACGATAGACACGAGGCATTTCCTCCCGTTCATTTCGATGAACTCGCCACTGAAGCTCACCGTGATCGGCTCCCGCCGCTTGTTGTAGCAGGCGAGTTCGAAATCGCGGATTGAGCCGCCATTGGCGCGGAGCGCGGCGATCAACCGGTCGCGTTGCGCGGGATCGCGGTAGAAGCCCAGTTCGAGCGTGCTCCGACCGATCAGCTGCTCCCGCGTGAAACCGAAGATTTTTTCGTGCCCGACGTTTGCTTCGATATACTCGCCCGTCTCCAGATCATTGATGGAAATCCCATTCGGACTCGCACGAAACGCCGTGGCAAATTTCTCCTCCGACTCGCGCAACGCCTGCTCGGTCCGCTTGCGCTCCGTGATGTCGTGGGCGACGCACACGAGACATTCCTTTCCGTTCAACTCAATAAATTCACCGCTAAGGGACACCATGATCGGCTCGCGCTTCCGGTTATAGCAGGCGATTTCGAAATCGCGCACGGACCCACCGTTGGCGTGAAAGGCCGCAATCAGGCCGTCGCGATCCGCCGGATCGCGATAATAACCGAGTTCGATCGTGCTCCGACCGATCAATTCCTCCCGCGTCCAGCCGTAAATTCTTTCGTGACCGGAATTCGCGTCGATAATACGACCGGTCGCTTGCTCTATTATGGCGATGGCGTCGGGACTGGACCGAAACGCCTTCGCAAATTTCTCTTCCGATTCACGCAACGCCTTTTCCACCCGCACCTGTTCAGTAATGTCCCGCACCACCGTGACGATGCATGCACGACCGCTGATCTCTGTTTTTTCCGCCGCAAAAAGACAGATGAATGGCTTTCCATCCTTCGACAGACCGGTGACCTGCAGGTCCCGCACATACCCATCCCGCCTGATCGCTTCGACCATGCGCTGGCGGTCCAGCGGGTCGGCCCATAAGTTGAGTTCGACGGAAGTCCGGCCCACCACATCCCTCTCCTTGAATCCAAAAATTCTTTCGACGGCGTGGTTGATTTCCAGAATTCGCCCGGTCTCAAGATCGACAATTGAAATAGCGTCGGGCGTCGCGCGAAAGGCCTTGCAAAACCGATCCTCCGACTCGCGCAATGCCCGCTCCGCCTCCTTCGATTCAGTGATATCACGCCCCTCCGCCACGAGCATAATGACTTTCCCGGCGATATTGCGCACGGCCTTGAGCGAAAAATCGATGATCTGCAGGCGACCGTCGCGCGTGACATGCGTCGTTTCAAAACGAACGAACTCTCCCTTGGCGGAACGCGTGATCGCATCGCGCAACTTTTGCTGCTCGGTCGCGGAATGACTCCACCAAGGCGTGTCCCAAAAAAACCTGCCCTGCACGTCCTCCGCCTTAATCCCTACGGCGTCCAGCGACTTTGGGTTGGCTCGCAGCACTCGGCCAGCGGGATCGAGCAGGCCGTTGTATTGAAACGAATTGTCGAGAATCGCGGCCAATACGCTTTCCCTCTCTGCCAGCGCATCCTCGGCCCATTTGCGGGCAGTGATATCCGTAATGATTCCCTCGAGGTACGCCTCCGCGCCGTCGACAGCCGGAACCGCAACGCCATGCTCCAATACCCATCGTTGATCCCCATGGGCCGTCACGATTCGATAAGTGAGTTCAAAACGCCGGCCGGCCTGCAATGCCGCCGCCACTTCATCGCGGACGCGATCCCGATCCAGCTCGCAGATGATTTCCGCATAGCTGATCTTTTGGTTACTCACCAACTCTTCCGGTACGTATCCGATGAGTTCGCGGCAGCCGTTGCTAACGAAATCCATCGTCCAATGTTCGTCGTTACGACGGCGGTAAGCCATTCCGGGCAAATTGGCCAGCAACGTGGCCAGCATCCGTTCACGGTCGCGAATGGTCGATTCCGACGAAGGTTGCTGCTTCATCGCTGCGTTACTCTCGGGGTAGGTGGATGGCCCAAATCCATGATCCATCGACATGGCGGAACCATAATCGGCCGACCCTCTGATACAAGCTATTCCCTGATAGACCGCGCGGCAAATCCACCCGCGCTCGACGCTCGGGCGTTCATGCCGATCATGGGATGATTTTACATAATTTCCCTCAAGCCCCGATGGCAAATGTCCGATCTATCATTGTTTACCTAAGTAAACCCTATGGCCCCAACGCAGCCCATCACCGACACCCTGATTCAGGATTCCATCGTCAAAGCGGTCCAGAACGTCAGCCGGACTATGCTGCGTCAGGAAGCGACGCTCCTTGAGGCGAGACTCTCCGATGTATCATCGAATGCCCTCACCACGCTCGGGGCCGCGCCCTACGTCATCGGCAATGTGGGCTTCGCCGGCGACGCCAACGGCTTGGTTTATCTTTGTTTCACCGACGCCTTTGCGCGCCATGCGGCCAGCCATATCCTCGGAATGAGCGCGGCAGAAATCGAAGCCCATGGTAACGAAGTGGTGAAGGACGTGGTCGGCGAAATCACCAACATGACCACCGGCGGATTCAAAAACGCGCTGTGCGACTACGGCTTTCCCTGCAAATTGTCGCTGCCCACGATCGTACGCGGGGATCATCTTTCCATCGCGGCCATCAAATCAGCCAGCCGCGGCATTTTTCATTTTTCGTCCGGTAACTACCATCTCATCGCCGACGTGCAGGTTAAAATCTAAGACGCTTCGCAAGCCGAAAGAGCTACGGGAAAATTTCCGAACGCCTCAACTTTCGCCCAGCGATTTTTTTAACGCGGCGAACTCGCTTTTCAGTTGAGCGATTTCTGTCTCCAGCGCCTCGACCCGTCTTGCCATATCCGGTGACGTCACGGCCGGCGTAATCGCCGCGACCGGTGATTCACCCGCCGCCCCGATGGCCGGTTCGCCCGTCAGCAATTGCACCCAGCGCAACTCCTTTTGACCGGGTTGGCGCGGCATCCGCCGGACGAGCGCGCCGGATGGACGCACCGCCATATCCTGCAAAATCGCCTCGACCTCCTCGACCGTCAACCGGTGCATACGCTCCGTTCGAATCCGCAGCTCCGCCGTGGTCTGGGGCCCACGAATCAACAATTCGCACAGCACCACGCGGGCACCGACTTCGATGGGAAAAACCAAGTCCAGCGTCTGGCGGTATTTAAAAACGCGTGCATCCGCGCCGGAGAAAAGCGTCGCGAGCTTTTTCGTCCGCAGTCCATCGAGCGCGCTTTCCGCCTCGCGCCCTGAGACGTCCATCACCGGATCGCGATTGCTGCGTTGATTGCAGGCGTTGACGAGCGAGTTGAGCGTGAGCGGATAAATATCCGGCGTCGCCAGTTCCTTTTCAATCAGGCAACCGAGCACGCGCGCCTCCGTCGGATTGAGGATAACTTCAGGCAATGAAACGGTTGCCGATGACGATTCCATATTCATCCACTCATTCCAGAAACCGCGGCGCGCAACGCAAGAACCGATCGCCCAATCCTCAGAACAGCGCGGAGCGACCGGCCACCGTCTCTTCTCGCGCAAAAAAAGAGCCGGGCGAAAATGCTCCGCGTGTTCTTCCCGATGACATCCGCCCCCACCCGAGGGCGCTGCACGGTCATGGCGCACTTGAATGCCCGTTTTTTCGTGGGGTTAAATCCATGCTGATTCGGGTAAATTTTCTCGGCGCAAATTCTTAACCGGCGGTCTGAATGGCCGATGAAAGAGCATTCGTTCATTTCCAGATTTTTCTTCAGAAAATCTTCCTGGAAAGTTCTGCCCGCGCTAAATCTTGGTTAAAAAAACCTCCGGGATTGGAACTGCGTCATTTCATTGCAAAGATCGCACCGTCAACTCGCGGCCCATCCGTTTCAAAATCATCATGCCTCACCTCCCTGCCCTTCCGGCTTCATTTCATTTTCCTTTCATCGCCGCAGTTGTCCGGCGCGCGTCCGCCCTTCCCGCACGCGGAGCCCGCGGGTTGGCGTTGCTGGCCCTCCTGATCGCAGTGGTTCCAACTGCGGCAATCGCCCAGTCGGTTTCATCGGTAGCGGCCGGTTACTACCATACGTTGTACGTGAAGTCCGACAACACGCTGTGGGCGACGGGATATAATTTATACGGTCAGCTCGGCGACACCACGACCGTTCCAACCTCGCGCAGCAAACCGCTGCAAATCGCGACCGGAGTCGCTTTCGTCTCGGCCGGGTTCGGCCATTCCGCTTTTATTAAAACCGACGGCACGCTTTGGGTCGTCGGCCTCGACAACCGCGGCCAACTTGGCAATGGAGTTTCAACTTACGACGTCCAAGCGGCTGCGGTTCAAATCGCAAGCAATGTCTCCTCCGTTGTTGCGGGCGGCTATCATACCCTGTTCGTAAAGAAGGACGGGACGTTGTGGGCGGTAGGCTCCAATAGTTTCGGCCAGTTGGGCGACGGCACGACCACCAATCGCGATACGCCGGTCCAAATCGCGACCAATGTGGTCGCAGTCGCTGCGGGCGATCATCATTCCCTTTTTCTCAAAACTGACGGCACGATGTGGGCGATGGGCTTAAACGCGTACGGTCAGTTGGGCGACGGAACCGTGTTGGACCGCCTCACACCCGTCCAAGTGACCTCGGGCGTATCCTCGATTTCCGCCGGCCATGATCATACGGTTTTTGTCAAAACGAACGGCTCGCTGTGGGCCGTGGGTTATAATCGTTACGGTCAGCTGGGCAACGGATCGACTAACAACACGATCACCCCGGTGCAGATGGCGACCGCCATCGCGAGCGCAACTGCGGGTGGTTACAATACCGCATTTATCAAGACCGACGGCACGTTGTGGACCACCGGCTGGAACAGCGATGGCCAACTCGGCAACGGCACCACCAATGATCAGTCCACGCCAGTGCAGATCAGCAGCGGCGCGAAAACCGTTTCTGTCGGCTATGCCCACATGGCGTTTGTCAGGACGGACGGAAAATTATTCATCAATGGTTACAACGGTTTCGGTCAACTTGGAGACGCCAGCTCGACGGACGGCACGGGCGTCAACACGCCTCCGTCCATTGTTACGCCGCCGACAAACGTAGTGGTCAGGGTTATCGTGGCCGCACTTTGATCGCCCGCGTCGATCTCGATTTCAGTCCCCTTCAACCTCGACCAGCACAGTCCTCTGACCGCAAAAAGCACTGGACATTCAGAATTCGATTCATCTCCTTCTCATCAGAACAAAAAAATGAACCACGCCGGTAACACGACCCTCGCAGCATCGATTGGCCTTTACGCCAAAGTCGTATCCGTCGTCTCCGCTACACACGCGCCGAGAGGGTTCTAATCGTTCACACGTCTTTAGCCCCTCCGGTGTCACACCGGAGGGGCTTTTTT